>JAFDBG010000030.1 GCA_019313385.1 Deltaproteobacteria bacterium
CGAGGAATTGTTTCGGGTAAAAGAAGAAAAAGAGGATCTGCATGGCAGATTTAAAAACGGAGTTGAAGAATTGATCAGTTATATAGATAAAAAAAGTAAGTCAATCCCCTGCGTTGTGCGTGATGATCTTTAGTTTTTGAACCAACACCTTATAATTGTGGGCCCTTTTTTGTTTGTGGTGTGCATGTCTGCCGATTCCCGCAAGGGAAGAGGTGGGAAGCCTGAAGCAGCAACAGGGCTCTAATTTTTTTTGTAAGGTTCAAAAAAATGGTTGTTACGGCATATGCGGGGGAGAAATATAGCAGAAGCAATTTCATTTTCCTCCAAGATCAGGGTGAAATTTATCCAACCCTACCTCCGGATGATTGTGCTTAGGGCGCAATATGCCGTTTTCCTGTCCCCTCCCGTTTCTACAATCTTAAGTTCCCAGTTCTTGCGGGATTAATTACGGGGGGAGGTAATAGAATTTGTCAAACATCAGTTTTATAATACTTATAGTGTTGGGGTCTGTCGCGGCGGGCATGGTGCTGGGATATCTTGCCAGAAAGAATATTTCCAGCAGGATGCTGGAGTCGTCTGAGAACCTGTCGCTCAGGATTACAAGCGAGGCAAAGAAAGAAGCGGAGAGTATAAAAAAGGAAGCTGCTCTCCAGGCCAAGGACAATCTTCTCAGGTCCAAAAGTGAATTAGAAAGAGAAACACGAGACAGAAGGGCGGAGTTTGAGAAGATAGAAGGCAGGCTTCGCCAGAAGGAAGAAAATCTGGACAAGAAGGTGGACCTTTTCGCCCAGAGAGAGACCGGAATAGAGAAAAAAGAGAGCGCAGTTCTTGGTAAAGAGGCACTCTTGAATGAAAAGCATGACAATCTGGATAAGGTTATTCAAGAGCAAAGAGAAAGGCTGGAAAGAATCGCAGGGATTTCATCAAAAGAAGCAAGGGAATATCTTGTTCAGTTGATGACGGATGACGCGCGGCACGAGGCGAGCGGCGTAATAAGAAAGATGGAGGAAGAAACAAAACGGGAATCTGAGAAAAGGTCCAGTGAGATATTGGCCTACGCGGTCCAGAGGTATGCATCCGATTTTGTGGTCGAGAAGACCGTATCAGTTGTAAATCTTCCCTCGGATGAAATGAAGGGAAGAATAATCGGTAGAGAAGGAAGAAACATAAGGGCCATCGAGGCCGCTACCGGTACAGACCTGATTATAGATGACACACCCGAAGCCGTGGTTATCTCGAGCTTCGATCCCATACGGCGGGAAGTGGCAAAAAGGTCACTGGAGAACCTGATAAGTGACGGGAGGATCCATCCGGGGAGGATAGAGGAGATAGTCAAGAAGGTAAGATCCGAGATTGACAAGGTGATTCGTGAAACAGGCGAAAGGGTGTCATTCGATGCGGGTGTTCATGATGTCCATCCTGAGTTGCTGAATCTCCTCGGAAGGTTGAGGTTCAGGACAAGCTTTTCCCAGAATGTTCTGGAACATTCCATAGAGGTCTCGCATCTTGCAGGCATGATGGCCGCCGAGATCAAGGTGAATGTAAAAGACGCCAAAAGGGCGGGGTTGCTGCATGATATAGGGAAGGCCATTGATCATGAAGTGGAGGGCCCCCATGCCTCTATTGGAGCGGAATACGCCAGAAAATTTGGGGAATCCGAGAGGATTATTCAGGCTATAGAACATCATCATGATGACGGGCGCAATAACAGCGTCCTGGACGTTCTTATACAGACGGCGGATACACTTTCCGCCGCAAGGCCCGGCGCACGCAGGGAGATGCTGGAGACTTACGTAAAGCGATTGACCGAACTGGAGAAGATAGCGACCTCTTTCAACGGCGTTGATAAGTGTTACGCTATTCAGGCCGGAAGAGAGATACGTATACTTGTGGAAAATGAAAAAGTGTCCGACAATAATGCAGTGATGCTCTGTAGAGATATTGCGAAAAAGGTCGAATCGGAACTTACCTATCCGGGACAGATAAAGGTCACTGTAATAAGGGAGACGCGTGTGTCCGAGTTTGCAAAATAGAGGAGAGTTCTGAAAAGTGAAGGTACTCTTTATAGGAGATATAGTGGGAAAGCCGGGGAGAAACGCGATAAGAGCTCTCCTTCCCGGTATAGTGGGGCGATACGGGGTGGACATTGTCATCGCGAATTGTGAGAATGCGGCCGCCGGGTTTGGTGTAACCAGGAAGATAGTGGATGAACTCTACCACAGCGAAATAGACATCCTGACTTCCGGAAATCATATATGGGACAAGAAAGAGATAAACAGTTTTATTGATGACTACGAGACCCTTTTAAGACCAGCCAATTACCCGGAAGGAACTGTAGGCAAAGGAAGTGTGGTAATAAAAACCAGATTGAGGGGGATATCTCTGGGCGTGTTGAATCTTGAAGGAAGAATCTTCATGAGACCTCTTGACTGTCCCTTTCGTGTTGCCGAGAGAGAAATAGAAAAACTGAAGAATAAGACGGATATAATAATTGTCGACATGCACGCCGAGGCTACATCCGAAAAGGAGGCGCTGGGCTGGTTTCTGGATGGAAAGGTCAGCGCTGTTCTGGGTACGCACACGCACGTGCAGACGGCGGATGAGAGGGTGTTGCCCGGTGGAACCGCCTACATAACGGATGTTGGTATGACGGGCCCCTTTGATTCTGTTCTGGGTATGAGGAAAGAGGTTTCTCTTGAAAGATTTTTGACCCTCCTGCCCAACAGGTTAGGTGTCGCGAAGGGGGATATCCGGATCCAGGGAGTTCTGATAGACATTGACAACAATACAGGCAGAGCATGCTCCATTGAGAGGCTGAGCATTGATACAAAAGGTTGATGATTATGAGTGGGAAAAGCGCGTATGACGTACTACATGAGAGAGGTTTTATAGAGCAGGTAACGGATGAGAAGTCCATAAGGGATCTTCTGGAAAGAGAAAATATCACCTGTTATATCGGTTTTGATCCCACCGCGGCGAGTCTTCACATAGGGAGTCTTGTCCCGATAATGTCGCTCATGCATATGCAGAGCTGCGGCCACAAACCCATCGCCCTTGTCGGCGGCGGTACCGCTCTTATAGGTGATCCGAGCGGCAAGACCGAGATGCGCCGCATATTGACGCGTGATGAAATAGACAAGAACGCGGAGGGCATAAAGAGACAGCTTTCACAGTATCTGGATTTTGGAGAGGGCAGGGCTCTTATGGTGAACAACGCGGACTGGCTGGCTAAGCTCAATTATCTGGAATTCCTGAGAGATGTAGGATGTTGCTTCAGCGTCAACCGAATGCTTACCGCAGAGAGCTGCAAGATGCGCCTGGAAAAGGGGCTCAACTTTATCGAATTTAATTATATGCTTCTGCAATCCTACGATTTTTATTATCTCTGCAAAAATTATGGGTGCATTCTCCAGATGGGTGGTAATGACCAGTGGGGCAATATTGTGGCGGGAATAGACCTTACAAGGAGGCTGGAAGAGAAGAAGACCTATGGCGTAACCTTTCCCCTTCTGACCACATCCCAGGGACACAAGATGGGCAAAACCGAGAAGGGTACTGTATGGCTGGATGCCGGACTTACCACGCCCTATGATTATTTCCAATACTGGATAAACACGGAAGATTCCGATGTGAAAAGATTCCTTGCCCTGTTTACCCTTCTGCCCATGGAAGAGGTGGGAGAGGTGAAAAAACTTACGGATTCCGGGCTGAATTTGGCAAAGGCGGTTCTGGCTTTTGAGGCGACAAGGATTACACATGGACAGGAGGCGGCGGTTGCCGCCTGGGGGGCGGCAGTGGACACCTTCGGCCTGAAACCCTTGAGTCCCGACCTGTTCCCGTCAAGCTCCATCCCCAGGACTGGTATATCTCGAGACATCTCTGCCATTCCCGCAGTCGCAAAAACAAGGGAAGAAATTGCAGCAGGAATTCCCGCCTTTGAACTTTTTTATGATGTTGATTTGTGTGCGACCAAAAGTGAAGCGAGGAGGGTAATCTCACAGGGCGGTGGCTATGTAAACGGAGAACAGCTTCAGGCATTTGATGAGAAAATAAGTATCAATCATCTTAATGAAAATGGAGAGATACACCTGAGAAAAGGAAAAAAACGGCATATTGTGATTAGGGTATCATAAACTGCTCAGGTTGTTTATAATGTAGGCGTTTAGCTTTAGAACTAACAGCCTTCAGCCTTTGGTCCGCCCTTCTTCGAACCCTTTTCACCCATTCCTCTTACCAGTGATTTGTCTATAAGCGCCTTGTTGTATGCCGAGAATATATCCCTTCGTGAGAGTATGCCCACTATTTTTCGCGGGTTATTTTCGTCAACCACCGGAAGCTGTTCTATATTCTTCAGTCCTATCTTTTTCAGTGCCTCATCCAGACTTTCATTTCCTGTTATGGTTATTACATTGGGTATGGAGATATCCTTCACCACGACGAGGTCTCCCAGACCTTCCTCGAAAACCACCTCCTTGAAATCCTGAAAGGTCACTATCCCGCTTAGCAGACCACCATTGTCAACCACGGGGAAGCTCGAGTGCTTGCTTGAAAAGGTGTGCTTGAGCAGTTTATTGAGGTGCATATTTTCAGACACAGTTGCAACCTCTCTTGTCATGGCGTCCTTAACGAGAAGGGACTTCATGATATTGACTTCTTTCCCCGCCCTGATATCTGTCCCCCTTCTTATCAGTTTTAAGGTATAGATGGATTCTCGTTTAATTTGTGATGCTATAACAGAGCTCAAAATGCAGGAAAGCATGAGGGGGAGTATAATCTTGTAATCACCTGTCATCTCAAACAGTATGAGTATCGCTGTAATCGGGCCGTGAGTGGCTCCGGCTACAAGTGCTCCCATGCCGACCAGACTATAGGCCCCGTATGTGGCTGTGATTTCGGGAAACAAGTGGTGAACCATACACCCGAAGGCTCCGCCCAGCATGGCCCCGATAAAGAGTGACGGGGCAAAAATACCCCCGGATCCACCGGAACCTATGGTAAAAGAGGTCGCAAGTATCTTGGCAAATATGAGGGCAACCAGCATATACCAGGAAAGGTTCTCCAGCAGGGCGAGGCCGATTGCGTCGTACCCGACGCCGTAAACATGTGGAAAGTATAAGCCGATTATTCCTATGAGCAGGCCGCCCAGCGCCGCCTTTGTATAATCAGGGATTTTTATGGAATCAAACAGGTCTTCGATCTTGTAGAGCGTTGAAGTAAAAATTACACCAACCACACCGGCAAGGATACCCAGTATTACATAGAAAGGCATTTCCAGCGTGCTTACCAGCGTGTAATGCGGAACAATGAAGGCAGGGTAGTCTCCCAGATATGCCCTGGATATAACGGTTGCCATGACGGAAGAGACCACAATGGGGCTGAATGTGGCGATGCCGAATTCACCCAGGATAATTTCCATGGCGAACATAACACCGGCGAGGGGGGCGTTGAATGTTGCCGCTATTCCCGCGGCTGCGCCGCATCCCACCAGCGTTCTCATCCTGTCGGCGGAAACCTTTAGTATCTGCCCGAAAGATGATCCTATGGCAGAGCCTATCTGTACAATAGGTCCCTCCCTGCCCGCCGAACCGCCTGTCCCGATACATATGGCAGAGGCGAGCGATTTCATCAGCACAACACGTTTTCTTATAATTCCTCCCTTAAGAGCGACCGCCTCCATTACCTCAGGGACCCCGTGTCCTTTTGCCTCCCTTGCAAAGAAATAGATGATAAGGCCGACCACCGCGCCCCCTATAACAGGGGGAATAATCCTTGCGTACCAAGGCAGAACCATCAATTTAGACAGAAGATTTCCCCCACCATTCCCGAAAGAAGCTTCTTGAAAGAACCATATCATCCACCTGAACAGAACAGCACCGTATCCTCCAAGTATCCCGACGATAATCGCCATGAATATCATTATGGCATGCTCATTCGCGCTCAGATGAGATAAGAATATTTTCTTGAAAATTTTTTGCATAAGTTTCCGCTGTCGCGGTCCCGGATTAATATCTGATCTTGCGTTTTGTTGAAGATCTCTAAATAACAGAAAATCTCCCCTTACTAGCTCTTAATGCAGTTCCTTTGCAAGCAGAATCTGTAAATCATGGGCCGGGTTCCGGTGTGCTTTGCGATTTGGCTCTGTGTTGTGTTATTATGCCGTCAAAATCAGAGGAGGATCCATGAAAGTTATATCAGCAGAATTCATAAAGAGCGCTGTCGACCCCTTTTATTATCCGGATGATTCGTTGCCGGAAGTGGCGTTTGTCGGCAGGTCGAATGTGGGGAAGTCTTCCCTTATTAATACCCTTGTGAACAGGAAAAAGCTTGCGAAGACAAGTAACACACCTGGACGCACCCAGCTTGTGAATTTCTTCGTGATAAATAAAAACCTTTCTTTTGTCGACCTTCCCGGTTACGGGTACGCGAAGGTGCCCATCTCCGTAAAAAAGGGATGGAAAGCGATGGTGGAGGGGTACCTTGAAAGGCGTAAGAGCTTGCGCCTCGTGGTCATAATACTTGATATAAGGAGAGACCCCTCGGCAGATGATGATCTGCTTATTCAGTGGCTTAGCGACAATGATATTAAAATAGTATTCGTGCTGACAAAGGTGGACAAATTTTCCAGGAGCCGGGTCAATATATCCAGGCGAAAGATAGGAGAGCATCTGCAAGTTCCCTATGACGAGCTTATCCCCTTTTCCGCCCGGACGCGTCAAGGTAAAGACGAGATCTGGAGGGCGATAGAGGACGCCTGTTCTTCCGTCTCCTGACCCCTCTTCCCTTGCCTTCTATGTGGCATTAAAGACCTTTTAAAAAAATTCCGAGAAATTTATAATTATGTCTTGACAGGGGGTTCAAATCTTGTTATCTGTCCCCCGGTTTGGTTGTTAGATGGTCGGCGGTCATATAATTTTACTTGACATCCGTAAATATTTTTGGCATACCCGCCCATCAGAAAACAGACCCCGTAAGCCACGCGGGGGATTTCTTTTTTTAGAGGAGAAATAAGTGATAGTAGTTGCATGTATCAAACAGGTACCGGATACAACCCAGGTAAAGACAGATCCGGTAACCGGTACACTCATCAGGGAGGGTGTGCCATTCATCGTTAACCCGTTCGACAGCCCGGCGTTGGAGGAAGCCCTCAAACTCAAAGACGAGTATGGATTTCGAGTGGTAGTGATTTCCATGGGTCCCCCGAATACCGAAGTTACTTTGAAAAAGGCCTTGGCGCTGGGAGCCGATGATGCTGTATTGTTGAGCGACCGTGCTTTCGGAGGGGCCGATACACTGGCCACCAGCAAGGTTTTGGCGGAAGCAATATCGAAGATTGCAGAGGAGGACGAGGTGGCGGTTGTGCTGTGCGGTCGTCAGAGCATTGATGGAGATACCGCTCAAGTTGGACCGGGTATCGCCACGCGCTTGGGATTCACTCCTCTCACCCTCGTTGACCAGATCCAGGAACTGGACTTGGCGGCAAAGAAGGTAAGGGTCAGACGCAAACTGGAAGGACGGCACGAAATAGTGGAAACTCCGTTGCCGACGTTGATCACAGTGGTTCGCGAGATAAATCAGCCCCGGTACCCGACGGTACCCATGCGGCTGATATCCAGTGACGCCGAGGTGAGGTTATGGGACAACAGTACCATAGGGTTGCCAGCAGAGCTTATCGGACTTGCGGGCTCCGCTACGCAGGTACGGAAGATATTTTCCCCAGAGAGAACAGAAGGTGAGATACTGGGCGACGGTGAAAACAAACCCGATGAAACTGCACGCCTGCTGATTGATGCCCTGCTTGAGAAGGACGTCATTTCTATTTAAACTCTACACGGATAAAGATATGGATGAAAAGAATAAAAAGATAAAGAAACCCCGAGGCGTAGCGCGGCTCATTTCCGGTAAGTGCATTGCGTGTGGCGGTCGTTGCGAGGCGACCTGTCCCAAGGGCTGCATAAAGATGGAAGATAATGGCGAGCCGATCATTGAGACAAAGGACTGCATCGGTTGTGGCAAGTGCGTTAAGATATGTCCATCCGAAGCCATAGAGATGTACCTGACCCCGGAAGAACTCGAACTTCTCAAACAATGGGAAGCACAGAAAGCTGCTGGTGGGAAGGTTGAGGAAGCCGAAGAGTTAACCGAAGAGGAAGCCGCTATACTGGCTAAAATAAGCGCGTATAAAGGTGTCTGGGTCTACGTGGAGCATACGGGGGGCCAAGCAGCCACTGTTTCCTGGGAACTGCTGGGGGTGGGCGCTGAACTTGCTAAAACTCTGGGAGTTGAGTTGTGTGCGGTCGTTATCGGAGATAACGTAGAACATCTCTGTAAAGAAGCGTTCTACTATGGAGCATCCAAAGCCTATTTGGTCGATGATCCTGTTTTTCATAATTATCGTACCGAGTCGTATTACAAGTCTGTCTGCTATCTGGTGGAAAAGTATAAGCCAGAGATCCTGCTTACGGGTGCTACCGGTTTGGGTAGAGATGTGGCGGGGGCAGTGGCAACACGCTTGCTTACCGGCTTGACGGCGGACTGCACAGGCCTGGCTATCGATGATAAGAGGTTTTTATTGCAGACCCGTCCCGCTTTCGGCGGTAACATCATGGCAACGATTGTAACCGAACGTACCAGACCTCAGATGTCTACTGTTCGGCCGCATGTGATGCCTATGCCGGAAAGAGACGCCACTCTTAGCGGAGAGATCATCAGAGAATCATCGCCGGTCAGGGAAGAGGATATCCTGACCAAGGTGCTGGAGGTGATCGATGATCGCAGGGAAGGGGCGGATGCTATAGATGTCGCGGCGGCGGAGGTTATTGTTTCCGGAGGACGTGGCATGTTAAACGAAGAAAATTTTGGCATACTGCAGGAACTGGCCGATGAACTGGGTGGTGTTGTCGGTTGTTCACGCGCTGCAGTAGAGGCCGGATTCATGCCTCTGGAACGTCAGGTTGGCCAGACCGGTAAGACGGTAAGGCCGAAGATATATATCGCATGTGCAATCTCTGGAGCGATCCAGCATCTGGTCGGTATGCAGGATTCGGATGTAATCATCGCGATAAATCGTGACCGATCTGCGGCGATCTTTGAAGTGGCTACCTATGGCATCGTCGGTGATGTCTTTAAGGTGGTTCCGTTTATTACAAGCCGGCTGAAAGAGTTACGTTGCAAGAAAGCCAGTTAGCTATACAGTATTTGAGTACACCAACAAAGGAGTAAACCGTGTCTGCCAACACTCTGATATTTATTGTAGTCTTCGTCATCTCAATAGCCTTTTTCGGTTGGAGTTGTTACAATCGTTTCCGTCTGGTCGCTCTGGGAAAACCTGATGATCGTCTTAAAGAAATTGCCAAACGTGTCTGGAGCGTCATCTATTACCCATTAGCGCAACGATGTACAATTTCCCACGGCTATCGTTTCGGCATAAATCACGCCATACTTTTCTGGGCTTTTGTGCTTTTGCTAATAGCCAATACCGAGTTTCTGCTCCACGGTCTGGCCCCGGATTATATCGGTTTGTCAAAGTTGCCGGCTGGCGCGTATCACGCCCTAGCCTGGATTTTTGATATCGCATCAATCATTGCTTTGCTGGCCGTATGTTCCGCAGTTATCCGGCGATTGGTTTTCCCGCCGTCTTATATTGATGCAAAAAGTGGAGATGCCTTTGTGATCTTGGGACTTATCTCTGCTTTGATGTTAGCCTTCTTTGGCATGCACGGCGCCGAGATAGCCATGGGTACCGAGAAAGCGGTCAGTTATATGCCGATCTCTGCTTTCGCAGGAACAGTTTTCTTTAGCGGTATGTCGGCCGGAGCGCTGGAGACTGCGGTAAATGTCTTCTGGTGGATCCATGCTATCGTGCTCCTTGCTTTTCTCAACTACCTTCCCTACAGCAAGCATATGCATATCCTGACATCCATACCCAATTGCTTCTTTAGAAGCTTGGAGACGGTTAATACGCAACCCCGTGAGACGTTTGCCAAAGGCAATGTCTACGGAACGGAGCGGATTGATCAATTTACCTGGAAGGATCTGTTTGATTCATATTCCTGTACAGAATGCGGTCGCTGTGTCGATAACTGTCCGGCGGCATCTACTGGTAAGGCGCTGGATCCCAAGAAGCTTATCCACAACATCAAGGTAAATATGCTTCAAAACGGGCCGGGGTTGGTAAGAAACGGAGAACCGACCCATCCTTTGATCGGGATTGATAATGATAAGGATGGCAGCGTGTCCGAGGAGGCAATCTGGGACTGCACGACGTGTGGAGCCTGTATGGAAGTATGCCCGGTGTTCATCGAGCACGTGCCCAAAGTTGTTGATATGCGCCGAAACCTGGTAGAGATGAAGGCCAAATTCCCTCATGAACTGCTTAACTTCTTCGAGAACATGGAAGGTCGCAGCAACCCGTGGGGCATCGCTCCCGAGAAGCGTACCGCATGGATGGAAGAAGCCGGGGCCAAACCGTTTGAAGCAGGTGTGACGGAGTATTTGTTCTTCGTTGGCTGTTCTGGTGCTCTTGATCCCCGCGGCAGGCATGTAACGCTGGCTACGGCCAAGGTTCTAAATGCCGCTGGCATATCATGGGGCGTTCTGGGCAAGGAGGAACTGTGTTGCGGTGATAGCATGAGACGTCTGGGCAATGAGTACATTTTTGACAGCATGGCCCAGGAGAATGTTAATCTCTTCAAAGAGAAGGGTGTCAAGAAGATTATAGTCCAATGTCCTCACTGCTACAACACTCTGAAGAATGACTACCGCCAGTACGGGGGCGACTTCGAGGTCATTCATCACGCTGAGTTTATCAACAGTCTTATTGAAAAGAAAAAGCTTAAATTCAACGGTAGCGGCGATTTTGGCAAAGTGGTATTTCATGATTCGTGTTATCTGGGACGCTATAACTCAATTTACGAGGAACCTCGCAAGGTGATCGCTGCTGTTACAAACAAAGCGCCGGCGGAGATGGAGCGCAATCACGAAAAGGCATTTTGTTGCGGAGGCGGAGGCGGGCGCATGTGGATGGAGGAAAGTGCCGGTGATCGAATTTATATAGTGCGTACCGAGCAAGCTCTGAAAGAGAAGCCTGATACAATCTGCACCTGCTGTCCGTTTTGTATGACCATGTTTGAAGATGGCTTGAAGGATAAGGAGTCGGAGGATTCGGTACGGGTACTGGATCTGGCCGAAATAGTAGCAGAAGCCCTGGAGTAAGGGAGAGCAGCGTAGCCCAATCATAGTGATGGTTTGATAAGAGCAGAGTGGCCGCGTGGCATAGTAGCTCTCCTGAGTGTGTGTTTACTCATCGGTATGCCACGCCTGAGACCGTCAATAATATCGCATTAGATCCGCTTGATTTTGAAAGAGTTTAACGGGTGTGTTTCGCTCAAAGCGAGACCTTAAATAGACTAGGTTTCGTGGTGTGGGCTTGACTTATACAGAATGATTTGGAGGTGAGGGTTTGAACAGAATAGTGAACAATACTCAGTTGTCTGAGAATGTATTCAGAATGATAATTAATGCCCCCCTGATTGCGGCAAAGAGAAAGGCCGGGCAGTTTGTCGTCATTATGACTGAAGAAAAGGGAGAGCGTGTCCCCCTGACCATAGTTGATTCCGACATAGACGCGGGAACGGTTACCATTATATTTCAGGTTGTTGGCAAGACCACCATGTGCCTGGCGGCGATGAAAGAGGGAGAAGATCTTTTTGCCGTCCTGGGACCACTCGGAACACCAACGGAGATGGAAAACTTTGGAACTGCCGTGGTTGTCGGCGGCGGTGTGGGTATTGGTGTCGCCTATCCGATAATCAAGGCCCTCAAAGAGGCCGGCAATAAGGTCATAGCTATTATAGGTGCCAGGACAAAAGATATTCTGATCCTTGAAGATGAGATACAGAAAACATGTGACAAGCTTATCGTGTCGACCGACGACGGAAGCCATGGAGTGCATGGGTTTGTGACGAATGTGTTACAAGACCTGATTGACTCCGGAGAGGTTGTTAATCGGGTTTACGCGATAGGTCCCGTTATTATGATGAAGTTTCTGTGCGAGGTTACAAGACCCTATAAGATAAAAACCATCGTAAGTCTGAACCCGATCATGGTGGATGCGACCGGCATGTGCGGTGCGTGTCGTGTTGCTGTTGGAGGAGAGACAAAATTTGCGTGCGTTGATGGCCCCGAGTTTGATGGGCATGGTGTGGACTTTGATCTTCTGATGAACCGACTCAGGATGTATAACGATGAAGAGGAGGAAGCCAGAAAGGGGTGCAGATGTCATGAGTAAGAAGGAAAAGATTCCGAGACAGAATATGCCGGAGCAGGACCCGATGGTTCGCAGCAAGAATTTTGATGAGGTTCCTCTCGGTTATACGGAGGAGCAGGCTCTACTTGAAGCTGGCAGGTGTCTGCAGTGCAAGAAGCCTCAGTGTATAGAAGGATGTCCTGTGGATGTTGATATCCCGGGATTCATAAAACTGATTACCGAAAAAGATTTTACAGGGGCTGCCCGCTGGATCAAGGGCACAAATAGCCTGCCCGCCGTTTGCGGCAGAGTGTGTCCCCAGGAGAGTCAGTGTGAGAGTCTGTGCATTCTGGGCAAAAAAGGAGAGCCGGTTGCCGTCGGAAGGCTCGAACGTTTTGTTGCTGATTATGAGCGCAATACCGGCGCTGTTCAGGTTCCCGAAACTCCCGCGCCATCGGGCAAAAGAGTGGCCGTTGTTGGTTCCGGTCCAGCCGGGCTTACAGTTGCCGGGGATCTTGTAAAATGTGGGCATAAAGTCACTATATTCGAGGGATTGCACAAGGCCGGGGGAGTCCTTATCTATGGAATTCCCGAATTCCGTCTCCCCAAGGACATCGTTGATGCAGAGATATCATACCTTGAGAAGATGGGGGTTGAGGTTGTCACAAATGCTGTCATTGGAAGAGGAAAAACAGTTGACGATCTCCTCAACGACGGATTCGACGCGGTATTTCTGGGTGTAGGTGCTGGCGCGCCTGTTTTCATGAATATACCGGGAGAAAATCTGAGCGGGATCTATTCTGCTAACGAGTATCTCACAAGATCCAATCTGATGAAGGCATACAGATTTCCCGAATACGATACACCCATAGCGCGTGGGAAAAATGTGGCGGTCCTCGGTGCCGGTAACGTTACGATGGACTCCGCGAGGACAGCCCTGCGTCTTGGTGCTGAAAATGTTAGCGTGGTTTATCGCAGAACAGAGGTTGAAATGCCGGCTAGGGCGGAGGAAGTTCATCACGCGAAACAAGAGGGTGTGCAGTTCAAACTCCTTACCAATCCGGTGGAATATATCGGAGACGAGAATGGCTGGGTAACGGGAATGAAATGCATCCAGATGGAGTTGGGTGAGCCCGATGCGTCTGGGAGACGCAGTCCTGTTCCCATAAAGGGGTCCGAATTTGTGCTAGACGTGGATATGGTGGTAGTGGCCATAGGAACAAACGCCAATCCCGTTGTTCCTGTTACAACCCCCGGTCTGGAAACAAACAAATGGGGCTATATTGTTGTGGCCGACGGAGAAACCGGCAGGACCAGCAGGGAAGGGGTCTATGCGGGCGGAGATATAGTTACAGGTTCAGCAACTGTTATCTTGGCAATGGGCGCCGCGAAAAAGGCAGCCAAGGCAATGGACGAGTACCTGAAAAATAAGAAATAAAGGCGACAGGAGTTAGAAGGCAGTAGTTGAAACAGGAATGGTTTCCCGAGTCCCGATTTGTCGGGACTGCCTACTGGCTCCTGATCACTGAATCATCCATCTTTCCTTCCCCAGTCACAAGGCAGGTCATTATCGTGTGGGTGGACACGAAATTGGTCCGGCTCTTCGTATTCGTACGTTTCGGTAAGCGTGTTGACAACGATGGTCTCTTCCTGTGAGACGCATTTGAAACCGTGATATACGTAAGGCGGTATGTGTACCAGGATAGGGTTGTGCTCTCCGGCAAAAAACACATTCACCTCTCTGTATGTCGGGGAGTCTTTTCTCCCGTCACACAGGACGATCTTCATAGTGCCATTTATCACTGCCATGTTATCGTACTGTTTCTTGTGGTAGTGCCACCCCTTTACCACACCCGGGTAGGCGGTTGTCATGTAAGCCTGGCCGAACCCCTCAAACATTTCATCATCACGGCGAAGTATCTTCATCAACCTGCCGCGTTCATCCGGTATAACTTTTAATTTTTTGATTTTCACTCCTTCAATCATAAAGATGCCCTCCCTGCCTGTTTTATTGTAGCTGTTCACAGTTGTCGGTTTACAGTTCACGGTTCTTCCAATAAATTATGTAACGATTAGCGAAGCACAACGATAAAAGCATTTTTGGTATTGATTTCAGCCCTCTGTTTTTTCAACAGTAAACCGATAACTGTAAACTGTGAACATTTGTATTCTGCTTGCTGACCACTGTTTCCTATACCTTGTTGGCCCCGGTCTTTGCGACCATATTCCCAGCGTACTGGAGGGATTCAAAGGTTCCCGCATCTGTCCACCAGCCATCCAGGATATCATGGGTAATGGTTCCTCGGTCTATGTAATAGTTGTTCACATCGGTTATCTCCAACTCGCCTCTGCCCGAGGGTTTCAAGGTCTTTATGAAATCAAAGACCGTATTATCATACATATAGATGCCGATAACCGCATATGAAAACGCCGGGGATGAGGGTTTCTCTTCGATGTTGACTATCTTGCCATGCTCGAATGTTGGAACGCCAAACCGTAGCGGGTCGTTGACCTCTTTTAACAGCACTTTGGCGCCTTCCTTCTGCTTCCTAAATTCCTCGATCGCTCCCTTAATGTTCTTTTCAATGACATTATCTACGAGCATGACGACTATTCTGTCATTATCGGCAAAGAATTCCGCCAGGCTCAGGGCAGCCGCTATACCACCTTCGCCCTCCTGATAGGTGTAATTCAGATGTTTGAGTCCAAACTCTTTTCCGTTTCCCAGCAGTTTCAGGAAATCACCCGCGCTGTTTCCCCCCGTCACAATGAGTATCTCGTCTATTCCGGCATTGACCAGGGTGGTGATCGAGTAATAAATCATGGGCTTGTCATAGATTGGAAGCAGATGCTTGTTAGTGACCTTTGTGAGTGGGTGCATTCTGGTGCCGAGCCCCCCTGTAAGAACAATTCCCTTCATGTGTATCTCCTTTTCTGTGAGCTGTCGCCTGCATATAGAATATTCGGAAGAGCTGGGAAACAGATGTTTGATGTAAAGATCTTTACATGGTTCACGCCGTATAGTATACGATGCACAGATATGTTTTCATTCAACATTAAGCATTAAGCGCACGGGGTATGAGACTATGAATGATGAATACTATATGAAAATGGCCCTGAAACTTGCGCGCCGTGGTGCGGGGTGGACGAGTCCCAATCCCATGGTGGGAGTCGTTATTGTCAGGGATGAAAAGGTAATAGGAAAGGGATATCACAGGAGATACGGGGAGGCACATGCGGAGGTCAACGCAATCAACAACGTGTCCGGATCTGTTGAAGGAGCCACAGTCTATGTTACACTGGAGCCCTGTTCCCACCATGGAAAAACACCTCCCTGTGTTGACAGAATCATCGAAGAAAAGGCCTCAAGGGTAGTCATAGGAACCGTTGATCCCAACCCCCTTGTCTCCGGGAGGGGGATCTCTATATTGAATGACCACTGTATAGAAACAAAAGTGGGTGTCCTTGGAGAACAGTGCGAGAATCTGAATGAAAAATTTTTCAAGTTCATGCGGACCGGCATGCCCTTTGTTACGCTGAAATACGCCCAGACCCTTGACGGGCGGATAGCTTCATCAACGGGCCATTCCCGGTGGATAAGCTCGGAGCCTTCCCTCAGATTCGCGCACAGGTTGAGGGGCCTACATGACGCTGTACTGGTTGGGATAGGGACAGTTGTAGCGGATGATCCCGACCTTCGGGTTCGCCTGGTAAGGGGACGAAATCCCCTGAGGGTTGTTGCCGATTCCACACTGAGAATACCGCCCGGCGCGCATGTCCTCGACAATCAGGATGTCGCGAAGACGTTGATTGTTACCAGGCCCCTTCGCGGAAGAAAAAGACATTCCATGTTGGAAGAGAACGGTATTGAAACACTGATTATCGACGAGAATAGCACAGGTGTTCTGAGTATGAAGAAACTGCTGGCTGAACTTGGAAAAAGGCAGATATCTTCGGTTCTCGTGGAGGGGGGCGCAGGTGTTATTACCTCCTTTGTGAGAGAGGGCCTTTTTGACAGGATAATTGTCATCACCGCCCCAAAGATACTGGGCAGGGGAATAGAAGCGGTGGGCGATCTGGGAATATCTCGGATGGACGATTCCATCTCGCTGAAGATTGAGCAGGTCTGCCGGAAGGGTGAGGATGTCATTACATCGTTAAGGAAGAGAAATTAATATGCCCTGGTACGTGGTTTACACAAAGAGTCGTTTCGAAGACAAGGTATATGCCGGGCTCGTTCAGAGATCCGTGGAGACCTTTCTTCCAAAGATAGAGGTATGGAGCCGGCGAAAAGACAGAAAAAAGAAGATAATGATTCCCATGTTCTCCGGTTATCTCTTTGTGGACCTTCCTGAATACACAAACGAGAGAAAACTCGATGTCCTCTCCACTATCGGTGTGGTAAGAATGCTGGACAAGCCGGACAGCTACGAGCCGTTACGGGTTCCTGATTCGCAGATACACGCGATCAAGTGCCTGATAGCCTCAGATGTGGAGATACAGCCTTATCTATATCCGAAGGAGGGAGAGAGGGCGAAGATAACGGACGGTCCCTTCAAGGATATAGAGGGGATTGTTAAGCAGGCCGATTACCGAAGACATCTCTTCGTAGTGTCCATAGATATGCTCCAGCGCTCTGTAGCCATCAAGCTGGAGGGTTTCCAGATAGAGAAGATATCCTGAGTCTTGTCCTCCAGCATTGCCTGAGGGGTATTTATTGAAAAATGAGTGTATCACAGAGAAAAGAAGGCACACTCTCCTTGCGTATGGAGGAACTGGGCGTAAGAGAGGAAGATATTCGCGAAACATTTGTCAGGGGTTCCGGTTCGGGGGGGCAGAAGGTAAACAAGACATCCTCCTGTGTGTTTCTTATGCATATTCCGACCGGGCTTTCGGTGAAGTGCCAGCAGGAGCGCTCCCGGGAACTGAACAGGTTTTTTGCGAGGCGTATTCTTCTTGACAGAATAGAGCGGATAAAAAAGGGAAAGGCAAGCCTGCAGTGCCAGAAGATTGAAAAGATAAGACGGCAGAAGAGGAGACGGTCAAAAAAGGCAAAAGAAAAGGTGCTCAGATTGAAACATATCCAGTCTGAGAAAAAGACCCTGCGCACAAAGGTAATAGAATAAAAAAGGGGAGGAACATTTTTCATTCGTTCCTCCCCTTTTCCGATAAAGCCTTTCAGGTACGTTTTATCCGGCCACGTACTTGATCAACGGATTGGCATAGAGAATGACCAGTGATACGACCAGCGCATAGATAGCGATGGACTCTGTCATAGCCATACCAACCAGCATGGTGAGCATGATTTTTCCCTGTGAGTCTGGATTTCTGCCAACAGCGTTTGCTGCGCCACCAGTTGCCTGACCCATTCCGCTACCGGCGCCGATCGCGCCAAATCCCATCGCTATGGCAGCGGCGATAACGCTGCATGCAACTACCAGTGCCTTGTTGTTGGCAAGGGTGTCAGGTGAAGCCTCAGCCGCGACTGCGATAGCGGCGGTTACGAGCATAAACCCCACGCTGATCATTAAGATGGTAATGCCTTTTAAAGATTTCCTCATAATAAAATTACTCCTCCGTATTATTTATTTGCCTATTTCCCCATGATACGGTCCTGCTCCAGACTCTCTTTATTCGCCAGAATAGGACTAACATGAAAAAACAACACGTCTTACCTAATCGCTAAGGTCACAATTGTCAAGAAATATTTGTCAAAAAATATCCGCGTGTGGTATGAAGACCGCGGGAGATGATCAATCGGAAAATAATAAATTATGGCTGAAATAACAGATATGGAAAAAAGAGTCGCGCAGCAGATACAGGGAGATATTCCCCTTGAGAAAAGGCCTTTTGACGCCATCGGAAAGAGAATAGGGATAAGTGGAGAAGATGTCATCGATGTCCTGAAGAGGTTGAAGAAGAAGGGAATCATTCGCAGATTAGGCGCGGTACTGAGACACCAGCGTGCGGGTTTCTCCGAGAATGCCATGGTCGTCTGGGCCGTTCCGGAAGAGAGGTGTGAAGAAGCTGGCTTTCTCCTAGCGTCTTACAAGGAGATAACCCACTGTTACGAAAGGACTCCTCCTCTCGAGGGCGTATATAACATCTTCACGATGGTGCACCTGGCTACCGGGGGGAGGGAAGAAGAGACACCCGGAAAGGACAGGATGGAGGAATTTACAGCAGGTATCTCTTCAGTCATCGGTATCGGGAAATACAAGATCCTCAGAAGTCTCGAGGAATTCAAAAAGAACAGTATGGAGTATTTTTAGATGGATATGTCCAGATCACTTTTTCAGGAGGCGCAAAAATACATCCCTGGTGGTGTAAACAGTCCCGTGCGCGCCTGCGGGTCGGTCGGATACGATCCGGTATTTATAAACAGGGCCTCAGGTTCGAAGGTGTACGATGTTGATGGGAGGAAATATATAGACTACATCGGCTCGTGGGGACCAATGATTCTCGGACACGCCTTTCCTGTAGTGGTGGACGCGATAAGACAGGCCGCGGAGAGGGGAACAAGTTATGGCGCTCCGACGGATATGGAGATCGAGATGGCGAGACTTATTGTCGATGCAATCCCGTCGATCGATATGGTGCGGATGGTCAGTTCCGGAACAGAGGCCGCGATGAGCGCGATCAGGCTTGCCCGTGGATACACAAAAAAAAACAGGATCATAAAGTTCGAGGGGTGTTACCACGGCCATGCCGATTCTCTTTTGGTAAAGGCGGGATCAGGCGTGGCAACGCTCGGTATCCCCGGCAGTCCAGGCGTGCCTGAAGAACTCGCGAAATTAACGATTACTGTTCCATATAACGATATCAAGGCGGCAGAATCCGCAGTGGACCTGTATTGTGATGATCTCGCATGTGTCATCGTTGAGCCTGTTGCCGGAAATATGGGCGTCGTTCCCCCGGCTTTTGGATTTCTTGAAGGGTTGCGGAAGATTACCGCCGAGAGGGGCATCCTCCTGATATTTGACGAGGTAATCACCGGCTTCAGATTGACGTATGGTGGTTTTCAGAATATTGCTGGCATTGAGCCGGATATTACGTGTCTCGGTAAGATTATCGGCGGGGGCCTTCCTGTCGGGGCATTCGGCGGCAGAAAAGATATAATGGAACAGCTGGCGCCGATGGGACCGGTGTACCAGGCCGGCACACTCTCGGGGAATCCCCTCGCTATGGCGGCGGGCATCGCTACTCTCAATTGCCTGCAAAAAACCGGCGTGTACGAGGCACTCGAGGAGAAGACCGTGCGCCTGTGCGCCGGAATCGAGAAAATACTTGAAGAAAAGGGGAGTTCGCGCCGGATAAACCGAGTGGGTTCCATGTTCACACTATTCTTTACCCAGGAAGACGTCACGGATTTTACCTCGGCCGCGAAGAGCGACGCGAAACTTTTTTCACGCCATTTCGGGAAGATGCTGGCGGGAGGAGTAATGATAGCCCCTTCTCAGTTCGAGGCTTCTTTTGTCTCCCTTGCGCATACTGATGAAGACATAGACGCAACTCTGACGGCATTTTCTTAGCGTGGAAAAATAGGAGAAAAGGGGACAGGCTACTTTCCCCTTTACTTTAACTTTTGGCACTTTAAGTCCCGATTTGTCGGGATAAAGTAATAAGGGGTTGGATCTTCATTCTTGACACTATTTTTCCTCCTGATGTAGCATGGAGGGGCGGAGCTGTATCACACGGAGTTTTCCAATTAAAAATTCAAGAAAAAATAATTCAAGGTCTGGTCGCATTCTGGTCACAGGGGCGGCCGGGTTCATAGGATTTCACCTGTGTCGGCGTCTCCTCGATGACGGGTACAGCGTCGTCGGTCTTGACAATCTTAACAGCTACTATGATGTACGTCTGAAAAAGGCGCGTCTTGATATCCTGAAGCCCTTTGACAAATTTCGTTTTGTTCGCCTTGATCTGGCAGACAGAGATGGCATGGAAAGCCTCTTTGCCGATCACGCATTTGACAGAGTCGTCCATCTGGCCGCTCAGGCGGGTGTGCGCTACAGCCTTGAAAATCCGCATGCATATGTGGAGAGCAACCTTGTCGGCTTCATAAATATCCTCGAAGGCTGCCGCCATGCAAAGGTCCCGCACCTCGTATTCGCCTCGTCCAGCTCTGTCTACGGCGCGAATACAACGATGCCCTTTTCAGTGCATCACAACGTCGATCATCCGGTAAGTCTCTACGCAGCCACGAAAAAAGCGAATGAACTCATGGCGCATTCCTACGCGGCCCTGTACAAAATACCCTGTACCGGCCTGCGGTTCTTCACGGTATATGGTCCATGGGGAAGACCTGACATGGCCTATTTCCTTTTCACCGACGCCATTCTTAACAAGAAGCCGATAGACATCTATAATCACGGCAAGATGAAGAGAGACTTCACCTACATAGACGATATCATAAAGGGCATTGTCAGGGTAATGGACCGAATTCCGTCGCCGGACTCGGACTGGAGCGGCGACAGGCCGGACCCCGGAACGAGCTTCGCGCCATACAAGATATATAATATCGGGAACAACAACCCCGTTGAACTTATGAAATTCATTGAGACCATTGAAAACGCCCTTGGCATGAAGGCGGAAAAGAACATGCTTCCCCTCCAGCCGGGAGATGTTCCAGCGACCTTTGCCGACATAGACGACTTGGTGGATGATACAGGATTCAAACCCTCAACACCGATAGAAGAGGGAATAAAAAGATTCATAAAGTGGTATAAAGAGGGGAAAAAATAGTCGCATCAGCCCCCTTTTCTCTGTGATCGGGTAGCTGAAAGTATGGCTAACACATATTGATTACTTGACAAGCATCAAGTAAGGGGAAAGGGGCCAGACTCCCTTCCCCTCCTAGAGGAAACAATGTTTCAAACAATAACCACAGCATTATCAGCTCTCGCTGGTGGATTTACAGGTGCTTATTTTACTCGCCAAGCCCAACACCATAAATGGCTTCTCGAAAAGAGAGCTGAATCCTTTGCAACATTCCTACAAATGCTTGATGAAGCACGAGGTTTAGCCACTGAATTGCTGTACAACGCCGCTTTATCCAAATCGGAACTTTAAGGTGGTATGGTTTATTAGGACAGGTAACAGGGATTTATAAGTGTGAAGCTGCCCTGGGTTGATGTTCATGCCACAGCCTGTCTCTGCGTTTGGGTATTGAAGTAAACCATAGCCGGGGTCTTCTTGTCAAAACTTTGGTGCCATCTTTTTTCGTTGTAGGATGTGAAATAGGTAGCAAGTCCTTTCCTCAACTCCATCATTGAACCATATGCC
>JAFDBG010000002.1 GCA_019313385.1 Deltaproteobacteria bacterium
CTTCGGTATGGAAGGTGTCGGCCGGTTTCTAGGCTATCAGGGTGGGGAGGTGGCACGGCACGAATCGACACGATTTGATTCACTGGATGGAACCTTTGAAATGGAGGATACCATCATACAGGTGAAATCGCTGGAACTTCGGAATATCCAGACCAGTAAGGCAACCGACTCGGTGGCGACTCTGAAGGGTGTCGTGGATAGAGCGGCTAAAACCCTTGATCTGAGAGGGGTGGTTATCCTGTCAGAACGGCATTCCCGGAGACTGGTGGAAAAGGCCGATATCCTGAGGGCACTTCTGAACAATCAGGGACACATGGCATTGCCCATTACACTGAAAGGATCAATTCGAAAACCGGTCCCCTTCCTCGATACCGAATACGTGCTCAACGCCCTCTCATCCTACTACATCCAGAAAGACGCCCGAAAACTCTTGGAAAAACTGTTCTAAACGGCTACACTATGCCGACACGTCGGGGCGTTATAATTGGAAGTAACTTACGTTTTTGACAAATTTGTTATTTCGAGCAGATGCTTTAAAATATTAACAAATTACAACGCATTTGCAAATTTAAGCCACTTGGAAGGGGTATTACAAAAGGAATATGATGATGGATCATGGTATTTCGAGAATGCTTTTTGATAAGCAGGATCATGAACTTCTGGTCATTGTCAATGAGGTTCTCAACAGGGATAAGTCGCGAAAGTATCTCAAAAAGCTTCTGAACCCGTATCTGCACCCGCATGGGATCAAGGAGATGGCGGCGGCGAAGGAGCTGCGCGTTGCTTATGCCGTAATTCACCTGCTCAATTCTCTGGAGGTCGGTGGGGCGCAGGATCGCCTGGATGCTCTGCGTTCCCTGAAGGATGAGGTGCTCTACAGCGCCCAGAGTTTTCTCCGCAGAAATACCGCCCGGGTCCTCCTGCAAATCATGAAAAAACTGGTTCAGGCCCAGGGCGATTATCGCCGACAACTGGAACTGGCGCATGATTTCCGCATCGCGGCGTCCGGGAAACCCCGTATTGTCCGAGAACAGTTGAGGCGTTATCATCTGCTGGAAATGCCGGAGGAATGGAATCAGATCGCAACCGACGATCATGTCCACGATGTTAATACCAAGGGGCGAAAATCTTCCACTCACCTGATAATGGATGCCTGGATCAAGGGTGTCCGAAGGATCAAGGTGATCTATTATAATCACGTAAAAGCGAATGTGGCCGAAGAGCTCCTGAAAGCGGCTGAGATTATGGGAATCAGGGTCAGGATCGGCGTCGAGTTTTCCGCGAGATTTCATGACAGGTATGCCCTGTTTATATGGGCGCCACGAGGGCTTCTGGACGCGCAGGATTACCGGAATTTTCTCAAGGAAGAACCGGTTGAGTCTTTCATGGCTGAGGGACGAAAGGTTTCGGAATATCAGCGTCGTTATATCATGGCGGTCCTTGATGAGTTCAACGACAGGCACCGCTACACTATAGAGGATAGCTATGGGTTTCTGCCTCCTCTCCTTGATCAGGAGGAGTTTCTGTCTTTTGTGGGCGTTGGTCAGGCGTCTCTGCTGCACCTGGCCGAATACGCGCACACTAAAATGCTTCCGGCTATGAAGGATCATGTTGCCGAGCTGAGGGTAGCGTATGCCGGAGCGAGACCTGAAGAGCGTCAGCGAATAGCCGATATTGTGGATGAGCTGAACCTGCTGGATTCAGAGGCTATTGTGGAGAGGTACCTGCGTCCAGCTCACAATCCTTCCGTTTCGGACCCCAATATACCGTCCGATGGGGTAGATGTTCCGCCTTTGCTGAATCTCTTACCGCTTGAGCTTCTTGAGCGGCTGGGACATCTTAATGCCGGTTACAGTATTACGCTTTCCCTCGGTAATCTGAATGTCGAAGATGTGATGGAGCTTCTCTATGATTGCAGGGGCATGATAACCCACCTGGAAATATTCAATCTCAAGGATTATGTGACCGGCAGAGAGCCTCACAATGTAGAGATCAGCGCATTGCAAAGGGCTATAAACGAAGATAATATTATAATATTAAAGCGTATTATGCAGGAATCCATCAAGCGGTTAAGTACTGAAGATATTGGGGGAATTGATAAGCTCACAAAGATCCTGCATGACATATCAACGTTTCGGTCGTATTATAAGGGGACACGGCTCAAGAGCCGTGTCGGTAGCGATTCTACCGGACGTTCACATCATCTCTATGGGATGGGGCTTGTCATAAAGGACACCCTTCCCCTCAGGGCGCGAATGGAGATAAAGCGGGCGCCACCTGCTTCCCGCCTGACTATCCCTATTAACACAGGGGTTTATCTGCGTGCCAGCTATGTTAAGCATGACAGCTCCAACAGGCTGGTAAATGCCTTTTACCGTATCGCCTGTTGCATTCCGGGCCTGCGTCTTATAGGGACAAAGCGTCTGGAAGAATGGGAGATCGATCGGTTTTCCACCACCCATATGGGTGTGGAGACCGGGGGCAATGTCGTCACATTAGGCGGATTTGACGAGGAAAGGACCAATGAAGGCTATTTCGGATCTCCAGATTTGTCGAAGAGCCGGGCGGGGCTTTCATGGGAATATCTCAACAGCGGCCTGAAAAACTGGATGAAGGTGCTAATAGGATTTGTGCCGGCGTTTCTTACGTTTTATCTTACCAAAGACTGGTGGCTGCTCTCCTGGTTCGGGGCATTTATCTGGTTCGGGATCACGGGCGCGCGCAACATACTCCAGTCTGTCATAGGCGGAGGCGGTATTCGCCGTTCTCCGCTGTTGAAGTGGAATGATTATGTCAGCTGGGACCGCCTGACGGATTCCCTCCTCTTTACGGGATTTTCCGTTCCCCTGCTCGATTATCTGGTCAAAACCCTGCTGCTGGACAGGGCATTCGGGATTACGGCCTCTACAAGTCCCGTCCTGCTGTACACCGTTATAGCCCTGGCAAATGGATTGTATATCTCAACACATAACGCCTTTCGCGGACTGTCTAAGGGCGCTGTTTTCGGGAATTTTTTCAGGACGGTCCTTTCCATTCCCATTGCCGTTCTGTTCAGCATGGTAGCCGGAGATATCCTCTATGCCTCCGGTGTTGTGGATGTAAATGCCGTTCTCCAAAGATGGGCGACTGTAATTTCCAAGGGCGCGTCCGACTGTGTGGCAGGGTTTATAGAGGGGTTTGCCGATCGCTATCAGAATGTACGTACCCGCATGCTGGACTATCGAAGCAAACTGGCGCAGATGTTTGACATATATACCCGCATGGAGCTGCTTTTCCCCGAGTCTGACGTGTGTGAGATGCTTGAATCTCCCAAGAGCTTCATACGCGCCATAAAGATCGAGGCTCGTGACCTGGAAAAGATAGTGATTATAAACGCCCTCGACCTGCTGTATTTCTGGATGTACCAGCCCCGCGCCGAAAGCGCGCTGCATGCAATTATGAGGGGAATGTCCCCCGAAGAACGTCAGATATTTGTTCGCGTGCAGTCGGTTCTTGAACGTGACAGGGAGGTAAGTCAGCTGTTTGTCGATGGGATTGTGGGGAAAAACTTCTCGAAGGCGCTGTCATTCTACCTGGATCGTTCAGGTCCGTACCTGACCGCTATTAAAAAGATGATGTAAAAAACATGGAGGGGTATGAGAAGGGCGGCTGCACAGAAGCAACTTTGAATGTCAAATGGTTAATATTGAATGGTTTCGGAGGTAGATGGCACTCATTATAGCTCATAGAGGCGCACGAAGTCTGGCACCCGAAAACACGCTGGCCGCGGCCCGCAAGGCTCTGGAGGTTGGAGCCGATCTGTGGGAAACGGATGTGGTGGTAACTAGTGATGGTGAGCTGGTACTTTTGCATGATGATTCCCTTGCCCGCACCACCAATGTTAAAGACCGTTTTCCAGACCGCGACCCGTGGCATTCTACGACATTTACCCTGGATGAAATCCGCTTGCTGGATGCGGGTTCCTGGTTCGTTAAGGCCGATCCTTTCGGCCGGATCGTGGCAGGAGAGGTAACGCAGGAGGATCTGTCGGCTTATCGGAATGAGAAGATCCCGACACTGAGAGAAGCCCTCCGTTTTACACAGGATGCCGCCTTTTGTATCAACCTGGAGTTGAAACGCCTTCCACCCCCTATGAAGAATTTTCCCGTGGTTGAACAGGTACTGGCGATGATCGACGATACCGGGATAGAACATGAGCGCGTTATTGTCTCCTCCTTTAATCATGAATGGTTGCGTGAGGTCCAGGCCAGCAATCCATTTCTTTCAATACAAGCCCTGGCAGGCGAGTCTGAAACCGATTCTCTGGACTGGGGAAATTTGGATTTTGAAACTTATAATGTTCTCAGCACACTGATAGACGAAAAACAGGTGCGTGCATTAACAGAAAAGGGGATATCCGTTAATCTCTTCACAGTGAATGAAGAAGCGGAAATGCTGCGGTTCACGCAAGCAGGCGCTGCCGGGCTGATCACTGATTTTCCTCAGAGAGCGGTCCGGCTGCTGCGGTAGATAGAGGATTAAAGGGGTCAAGGGTTCCAGGATTCGAGTGAAGTGCTGAGAGACTACAAAGAAGGAGTCCAGAATTCGGGGGTCCAAGCGAAAGGCTAAAGAATTACAAAGATCGTTTTGTGAAGTGGAAACATAGATATTATTAGCAGGGGATTTAGATTTAATTGAAAAAGGTGTATTTGACAAACTGAAAGAAGACATAGCAGAAAGCGAGGGAATGCTAAAGGCTCTGATAAAGTCTTTAGATAACAAGCCCTTGAACCCTTTTTTTAAGTATTATGAATCTGAAGAGTAATTATGATCAAAACTGATGTGATTATTATTGGTGGCGGTTCCACGGGCTGCGGTGTAGCGAGGGACCTGGCGTTGCGGGGGATCCCACACTGTCTTATTGAAAAGGGTGATTTTGCCGCAGGGGCGACGGGCGCGTGCCACGGGCTGCTTCACAGCGGCGGCCGGTACGCGGTGAATGATCCCGAAGCGGCGGCTGAGTGCCTCTCCGAGAACATGATCCTGCGGAAAATAGGCACAAAATGCGTGGAGCAGACAGGCGGATTGTTTGTGCGTCTTCCGGGCGATTCAAAGAGATTCAGAGATATGTTTCTGAAAAGTTGTGAGGAGACGGGTATCTCTACCGAAGTGCTCTCTCCGAGCAGGGCGCTTGAGCTGGTCCCCAGCCTCAACTCGTCTCTCGAAGAGGCGATAAAGGTGCCTGACTGTTCCATCGATCCATTCAGACTGTGCATGTTGAATATAACCTCATCTCAGAAGAGAGGCGGAGAAATCCTGACCCATAACAAGGTGATAGACATAATCAGGGAGCATGGCAGATGCGTCGGCGTAAAGGTGCAGGAAGAATCAACATCTGAAGTCAGGGAAATCAGAGGCAAGATTATCATAAATGCCGCGGGTGCGTGGGGGAACAAAATAGCGTCTCTGGCCGGAAGCGGTGTGCCGATGACCCTGTCCAAAGGAAGTCTTATCGTCACGAATCACCGGCTGACAAATATGGTGATAAACAGGCTGCGGCCTTCATCTGATGGAGATATCATTGTACCCAATGAGGCGGTATGTCTTGCGGGCACTACATCCATAACGGTTAACGATCCTGATGAAAGCGAAGTTGATCCGGCCGAAGTAGATATTATAGCGACTCAGGCACAGCAAATGCTCCCGGACTTTGGCACCACACGATTGATCAGGACCTACGCGGGCGTCCGGCCTTTGCTTAAGGCGGATGGCGGAGACGACAGAAAAATATCCAGAGGTTTCAGGATAATAGATCACAAGAACGGTATGCTCAGTATTATGGGAGGAAAACTCACCACTTACAGACTTATGGCTGAAAAGATATCCGACAGAGTAATGGAGGCGTTTGGTCTTAAGACGAGGTGCCGGACGGCAGAGGTTCCCCTTGAGGGGCAGGAGGAATTGCATGGGTATCCTCTCTCCAGCCGTCTAAAAATCCTGGAAAACATTGTATGTGAATGTGAGCTGGTAACAGCGGATGATGTAGAGAAGATTGCCAGAGAAATTGGGACCAGACATATCGGGGACATCCAGCACAGGACACGTCTGGGTATGGGGCCGTGTCAGGGGGGCTTTTGCACTTACCGGGCACTGGGGATCATGCAGGAAACGGGGAAGATGACCCCGGAGGAATCCATGCAGGTTCTAAGAGAATTTTTGCAGAGAAGATTCAAGGGGATCAAGCCGGCCCTGTGGGGTGATCAACTCCGGGAAGAACAGCTTATCGAAAGTATATATCTCGGTATTCTGGGTATGGAGCAGGTGCAATGAATGGTACGTACGATGTTGTGATCATAGGCGGAGGGATGTCGGGGATGATGGCGGCGGTCGCGCTTGCGGATATGGGCAGGAAGGTCGCGGTGGTCTCGAGAGGTGATCCCGTCTGTTGTCTTTCCACGGGCTGTATAGATGTGCTCGCGGCCGGCAATGATCCCCTGGAGGGTATCGGTTCGCTGCCGGACAATCACCCTTATCGTCTGGTTGGAGAAGACACTCTCAAGGCATCCCTCGAGATGTTCAGGACTGTTATGTCGGAAGAGCGCGGAGCGTATGTGGGTGATGTACATGCGAACAGGAGGATATTGACGCCCTTGGGAAGGCACAAGATTACATGTCTTGTGCCGGTGACAATGGAGTTCGCTGATTTCCATTCTGACGAATATATTCATGTAATATCGTTTAATGAAATGAAAGATTTCTACCCGAATTACATTACATCAAGATACAAAAACTCCGGTTGTTCCATATTTGACGCGGGGGTCTCTACCACGATGAGTATTGCGGAGCGGTTTGAAAACAGGCAGTTTCTCGAAGAGTTTATATCGTGGTTAAAGGGCCTCGATATTCCGGAGGGGAGAATAGCCATACCGGCGGTGCTTGGTATGCATTTCGCTGTGAATGTGTATAATGAAATATCGGCCGAACTCGGCAGGAAGGTCTTTGAGATACCCACCCTGCCACCCTCCATGCCGGGCCTGAGGTTGTTTGACGGCCTGAAAAATGCCCTGCTGAAGAGGGGTGTCAATCTATACTGGGGGAAAGAGATATACAGTGTTGAAAAGTCGGGCAGTCAGATTGAGGCGGTTACACTTGCCGGCGCCGGGCGATCCGCGCGTGTGCAGGGAAACGCGTTTATCCTGGCCACGGGTTCATTTGTAAGCGGCGGACTTCACGCATCGATGGACGCAGCCACAGAGACGGCATTTGATCTGCCTGTATATCTCCCAGGGAAAAGGGAATCATGGTTCAACGACGACTTCTTTGCCCCGGGACACGCGATAGAAAAGTCCGGTATATGTGTGGACCAATCATTCAGACCTGTTGATTCCCGGATTGAAAACCTCTTTGTGTGCGGGAGTATATTAGCCTTTTCGGAAGTGATGAAATACGGCTGTGGCCACGGTATGGCCATAGCAACGGGAGTAGCTGCCGCGAATGTGTGTGGGGAGCTGGCATAATGAATCTTGATTTTCAACACTGTATAAGATGTACCATATGTGTGGCAAACTGCCCAGTGTCCCGGGTAAATCCGGATTTCCCCGGCCCCAAACAGGCCGGCCCGGATGCGGAACGTTTCCGCTCAGACGATGAAACGTCCATAGACAAATGGATAAGACTCTGCAGCCAGTGCAAGCGATGTGAAGTGTCCTGCCCTTACGGTGTTAATCCGGCCCAGATCATACTCAGGGAACAGGTGCAATATGGCGGGAAACATTTCAGGCCCCTTGCATCCCGCGTATTCGCCAACAACTACTGGCTTGGAGCTGTAAATTCTGTAATTGCCCCCATAGTCAACAGGCTGGCCCCGATGAAGTTAACAAAGAGGATATTGAATGTATTCGGGATATCCACATACCTTCCATTCCCCCGGTTCCATATTCATACCCTGAGCAGAAGCTGGAGATGGAAGGGCCACCGGAAGAGCCGAAAAAAGGTGGTGTTTTTCTATGGCTGTTTTCTGAACTACAACCGTCCCGATCTGGGAAGAGATGTAAGGGATTTCCTTGCGTCTCTCGGGGTTCGGGTAATCATGCCGAGGCAGGTGTGCTGCGGCCTGCCCGCCCTGGGTAATGGAGACATAGAAACCGCCAGGAAATTCGCGAGGAAAAATGCACGCATTCTTGCCGGGTACATAGACAGGGGATACGATGTGATATACACCTGCACATCATGCGGTCTGGCTCTCACGCAGGACTATCCGGGCATACTGGAGGTCCCTCACGGCAGGAAAGTATCTGAAAACTCTTATAATCTGCACGAATATGTACTTAAACTCATGGAAGAACACTATATAGAGCCGGTCTTTGAACCGTTTCATCGAAGGGTGGCATATCATATCCCCTGCCATCTGCGGGCGTTGGGCATTGGTTATCCGGCCGCTGGACTTTTTGAAAAGATCCCCGGCCTTGAGGTTGTTATCCTTGAGGATAATTGTTGCGGACTTTCCGGAAGCTATGGCTTTAAAAGGAGCAATGAGGATACCGCCGTGAGGCTGGGCATTACCGCGGCGCGGGCGATAAAAGATATTGATCCGGACATGCTCGTATCGGACTGCGGGGCGTGCAGGATGCAGCTGGCGCATTTTTCAGGCATCCCCGCCGTTGATCCTTCGGAGATACTTATAAAATCCCTGAAAGAAGGGTTAAAGGGGTCGAGGTTTCAAGGGGGCAAGAATTAGTCTCTTAATTGTAAAGTCCGTGCAAAAATGGCAAAAGAAAATTGCACCTGCTTGAGCTGATGAGCTTTTTGATTCCGGTTTATCCAGTTTGGCGCCTGGGAACGAGAGGCGGCAACTGTGAACCGGTAACCGACAACTGTAAACCCTCGAGCACTCGACCCCTCTAAGCCTTCTTTTATAAATCCCCCTTTCCAAGTATCTCTATGATCTCAGGTCCAAAGGTCTTTAGCTTTGCGGCAGATATTAAACCGGATTCACTCAGAGATCTGACGGTTTGGCCATTCCCTTTTGACAGATCCATGATGTTCCTGTCGGAGAGTACAAGAAAAACGGCTGCATTAGTCCTTTTTGCCGCTTCGAACCGCCAGCGGTAGAGGTTTTTCAGGCGACACCTCTGGAGTCCATCCAGGCTGTCATACCCCTCAATTCTGGAAGACCCTTCCGGATGAAAGGTTTTTTCACTCCACCTCACATTAGCCATCCTATGGAAGATCGCTTCAGCCTCCTCCTCCAGTTTGTTGCGTATCAGGCCTTCTTTGAGATGGGAATACAGGTCTGGCAGATAGCGGGTATCAAGCGCCGCGTAATTCAGCTGCTCATCTGTAAGGGGCCGTATATCCCACCTCGACCGTTGAATTTTCTTCGGCTTTTTAAGTTCCACCCCCAGACATTCACTGACGATCGACGTAAGCGAAAGGGCTGTAATTCCCAGGATGGAAGCCGCTCTGTAAGTATCAAAGATATTCCTGAACCTGAAGCCGTAGTCACGATTCAGCAGGCGTATATCATTGTCACATGCGTGGATGATCTTAACGGTTGAGGCATTTATGAAGGCATCACCCAGAAAAGAGATATCCATATCCAGAAGCGGGTCAAAGATATATGCGTGAGATTCTGTGCATATTTGTATCAGGCACAGAATCTCACGAAAGTACCTGAAGGAATCGTATTCTGTATCTATTCCTATATGCCGCGCGTTTAGTATGTCGCCTTTTGCCGCTTCAAGTTTTTGCGGATTGTCCACTAATATCCAGTTGATGCCCAAAATATAATCCTTATCCGTTATTGTGTGTCCTGTTCCAAACGTAGCTTCCGATAAAGAGCAGAACTGCTGAAAGGGGAATGGTGCATAAAAGCAGGCCGCTGTGGCCTGAGAGTTTCAGAAAGAGTCCCGATACGCCCCCTCCCACGATTGCGAGCATCGCCCCCGCGGCATTCAGGCCGAACCTTTCTGCATGAAATCCGAACAGAATCGGGATGACAAGGCCCGCCGAATAAATAGTGTATCCCAGCAGGAGAGAGGCAATTATGCCTTGCAGCCTCAGCGCGATCACGAGAGAAGCAATCCCCGTGACGATTACGCATATCCTGGATATTCCGAGCAGCCTTTTTTCATCAATCTTGAACAGGGGGCTTAGTATATCCGAAGAGATGATGGCACTTGTGGTGAGCAGGCATGTGTCTGCCGAGGACATTACCGCCGCCAGGAGAGCGATTATTACGAGACCGTTCAGACCTGTCGGGATTGTGTTCATGATAAGCGCGGGCAATGCGCTCTCCGGCTGGATCTCCGGTAGTAGTACCCGCGCTGCAATCCCCGCGAATGTTATAAGAAAGGCTGTGGGAATCATAACAGACGCGGCCAGCGCAAGAGACCTTCTGGCAACTTTGGGATCTTTGGAGCAGAAGATTCTGGAGTATATATCCGGGCCAACAAGGTACGTCGCGCCAACGAAAAAGAGAAACGTCAGAAGATCGATCCATCCGAAATCGGGAGACGTTGGGAATGAAAAGTACGAGGGGGAAAGATTCTCTGCCATTCCCGACAACCCGCCTGCGGCAGACACACCCACAATCGCGCAGACAATAACACCCGCGATGATAAATGCTGATTGTATGAGATCTGTACGCAGGATGGAATACTGGCCGCCGAGAAGGGTGTAAATGATAAAAACAGATCCGGCAATGATCATCAACGGGACGGACTGCCCCGGCCATAATACCGACAGGATCTTGCCCGCTGCAATGATCTGCGCCGCGATTATCCCCAGCCACGCGGCGGCGATCAGCACAGAAGCGATAATCCTTACCGCGTTTCCTCCGTACTGTTTCCTGAGGATTTCGGGAAGGGTATACACTTCATAGTTTCTAACCCGTTCGGCGAACCATACAGAAAGGGATAACAAGCCTATTGCCCCTACGAGCATCCACCATGCCCCCACAAGCCCCTTTGAATAACCCAGGCCGGCAATGCCGATGGTGCTCGAACCCCCTATTATCGTGGCAAGCAATGAACCTGTTACTGCCGGAGTATTGGCCTGCCTGTCCGCAACAAAATAACTTGAGGCGCTCTTGATCTTCTTCATGCTCAGGATACCTACAAGTATCATCCCCAGGAGGAAGGCTCCTATCATGATATTATTCATCTGTTTTCCTCCTCTCTCCCGCGGGTAACTGCGCCAACGTTGCTGCGCACTGATATCACACTTTTCCGGCACGTACAATCACACGCCCGGCGGGCAGGTTCGTTTGAAACCGCTGGTCTCACACAGTGATCTCACACAAAGGAGGCTCAAAGGTTTTTTGTTGTGGTCAATCAGAGCAGATCTGGTGTAAGGTCTGCTATTAATTTTGGAAAGGCTCAGGGATTCAAGGGGTCGAGTGAACTGCTAAAAACTGCAAAGACAGCGCTCGTCATTTGTTGAGTGCGTCATGGTTGAGTTGAAGGATTTTTTCCCTCATTTACTCACCGAGGCTTAAATTCAGTGTAATCTGCGAAATCTGTGGATTAAGGGTATGCGGTATCAATCTGATCTCCAGAGGTACGATAACAAATGAATATTTCACAACTCTTGAAAAAGACAGTGTCCAGGTTTAGCGCTGAAAGATTGTCCACACCCGGGCTGGACGCGGAAGTTCTGCTTGCATTCTCTATTGACAGAGAGCGACCTTTCCTCTACACGCATCCCGCGAAAGAGATTCCCGGACTGGAGGTGGAGAAATTCCGCTCACTGGTCGCGAGGAGAATGAAAGGGGAACCGATTGCCTATATCACCGGAAGAAAGGAGTTCTGGTCGCTGATCTTTGAGGTCACTCCAGATGTGCTGATACCGAGACCGGACACAGAGATTCTGCTCGAGGAGATCCTGAAGCTCTCCAGGCAGGAAAGAGCGGAAAAGATCAGGATATTGGAGATCGGTACCGGAAGCGGGGCAATCAGTATCGCGCTTGCGTCCGAATTGAAAAATGCCTCCATTACGGCTACGGATTTTTCCCCGAATGCCCTTGCGGTTGCGGAGAAAAACGCCGTGAATAATAAAGTGGGGGAGAAGATTTCATTTTTATGCGGGGACATGTTCGAGCCTGTTGAGGGCAAATTTGATATAATCGTCTCAAATCCGCCCTATATCTCCGAGTATGAATTTGGATTGCTCGCCCCGGAGGTCAGGGAGTATGAACCTCACCGGGCGCTTGTGGCTGGCCCGGAGGGCACAGAGTTTCACCGGAAACTCGCGCGTGATGGGGAGCGATTTCTGGAGAAGGGCGGCCGTCTTGTCATGGAAATGGGGGCAGATCAGAGGGTCGCCATAGAAAAAATGCTGAAAGAAAAAGATTACTGTGATATTGCTTTTCGCTCAGATTATGCTGGGATAGAGCGAGTCGTTCTTGCGAGGAAGAGGAGATAACAAGTTGGACAGAATTATCATACGTGGCGGGAGAAGGCTTGAAGGTGATGTCCGCGTGAGTGGAGCAAAAAATGCCGCTCTTCCTGTTATAGTGTCTTCGCTTCTCACAGATGGGTGGAATACCTTCCATAACGTTCCCGATCTTGCGGATATCAGAACAATAAAGCGGCTCCTGGCCGGTTTTGGTGTCGAGATTGAAGGGGACAAGACGCTCAGGATCAACGCGGGAGAAATCACAAGTTGCGAGGCCCCCTACGATCTTGTCAGAACGATGCGGGCCTCGATTCTTGTTCTCGGACCGCTCGTGGCAAGGATGGGCAGGGCGCGCGTTTCTCTTCCGGGTGGATGCGCCATAGGCGCCAGACCTGTGAATCTGCACCTGAAGGCCCTGCAGTCTATGGGAGCGGAGATAGATCTTAAGGATGGGTATGTTGAAGCCAGAGCGCCAAAACTAAAGGGAGCCACCATATATTTTGATATATCAACGGTAACCGGCACCGAAAATATCATGATGGCCGCCTCACTGGCTGAGGGAATAACGATCCTTGAAAATGCGGCAAGGGAACCGGAGATCGTAAATCTTGCCGACGTGCTGAAAGGCATGGGTGCAAAAATCAGGGGCGCGGGAACCGATATAGTGGAGATTGAGGGAGTAAAGACCCTCCATCCGGTTGAAGCGGATATAATTCCCGACAGGATTGAAGCGGGAACATATATGATCGCAGCGGGGCTCACCGGCGGGGATGTAAATATCCTCGGGTGTGTACCGGCTCATCTTGATGCTGTGACAGCCAGATTAAGAGAGACGGGCATGGAGATTACTCCGATACCCGGAGGCCTCCGGGTTGTGGGTAACCGGAATATAACCAGTGTGGATGCAAAAACCCTCCCCTATCCCGGCTTTCCCACGGATCTTCAGGCGCAGATGATGGTGCTGATGTCCATGGGTGGAGGTGTCAGCGTTATTAAAGAAACTGTGTTTGAAAACAGATTTATGCACGTAAATGAGCTTACAAGAATGGGGGCGGATATAACTGTTGACGGTAACAGCGCCATTGTCAGAGGTGTTTCCGGGCTACGTGGAGCTCCGGTGATGGCGACAGACCTGAGAGCTTCCGCTTCTCTCATACTTGCCGGTCTGGTGGCCGAAGACGCGACTGAGATCTTTAGAATCTATCACATAGACAGGGGATATGAACATATCGAAGAAAAGCTTTCTTCGATAGGGGCTGATATAAGGAGGGTTAGAGGCTGAAGTGAAGGTTATAAGCACAGATGAAAGCTCATTCGCGGGGGAACTCGATCGCATAAAAAACAGACGGAATTCTGTCCCCCAGGCCGTGGAGGATGTTGTATCCAAAATCCTGGATGACGTGGTGGCAAGGGGAGATGATGCACTCTTTGAGTACACGGAAAAGTTTGACGGCATTCTCCTCAACCCCCGTACAGTCGAGGTCTCTCCGGACGAGATAGAAACGGCATTTCGTGAAGTCAACGCCGATGATGTGGATATTCTTAAGTTCTCTGCCGCAAGAATAGAAGATTTTCACAGGAGACAGATTGAAGAGTCATGGTCTTATTCCGATGACGAGGGGATAGAGCTCGGGCAAATATTGCGCCCCCTTGAACGTGTCGGCATATATGCGCCGGGTGGTCTCGCGACGTATCCCTCCACGGTATTGATGGCTGCGGTGCCTGCCGGGATCGCGGGTGTCGGAGAAATCATACTTGTCACCCCCGCGAGAAATGGGTACATAAATCCCCTGATGCTCGTTGCCGCGAGACTGTCTGGTGTGGACCGGATATTCAAAATAGGCGGCGCTCAGGCTATAGCCGCGCTTGCCTGCGGCACAGAGTCCATTCCGCGGGTGGACAAAATAGTCGGCCCCGGGAATATCTACGTGGCCACCGCAAAGAGGATGGTGTATGGGAAAACAGGGATAGACATGATAGCCGGCCCCAGTGAGATAGTTATCATTTCCGATGGCATGATAGAACCGGAAGTGGTGGCCGCCGATCTCCTGTCTCAGGCCGAGCATGACCCGATGGCCGGCGCTATTCTCCTTACACCAGACAGAGAATTTGCCTGCAAGGTTGCCGCCGAAGCCCAACTGAAGGCAAAAGAGCTTGAGAGCCCGGTGGCTGCGGAGGCACTGGAAAATTATGGCGCGGCAATTATAACCGCGGATATGGATGAGGCTGTAGATATCGCGAACAGCCTCGCGCCGGAGCACCTTGAGTTGGCAGTGGAAAAACCCAAAGCTCTCCTGAGCAGGATAACCAACGCGGGAGCGGTATTCCTCGGGCAAAATACCCCGGAAGTTCTGGGGGATTATATCGCGGGCCCGAACCATATACTCCCCACCGGGGGAACGGCGAGATTTTCTTCACCACTTGGGGTCTACGATTTCATCAAAAGGATAAATGTAATATCCTTTTCCGGCAAAGCACTCGAGAAACACGGGTTAAAGGCTGCCGGATTTGCAGACATTGAAGGTCTTGAAGCGCACAAGAGATCAATTATGATACGCTTAAGAGGTAGAACGTCAAACAAAACAAAAAATTCTTGACAAAAAGTGCATGGTCGCCTAAAGGTCTGCACAGGAATTATTGAGCGGGCGTAATTCAGGGGTAGAATGTCAGCTTCCCAAGCTGAATGTCGTGGGTTCGAATCCCATCGCCCGCTCCAATTTTTTTGGTTGCAAAAAAGTTCTTGCTGTGTTATCAGCACTTCAGAAGTGGGCTTTGCCCGCTTTTTTTATTTTTGATGGTGCGGAATGGATCGTTCAACTCAATCATATCGCGAAAAGATAATGGACCTGGTTGAACCGGTCCTTGAGTCCGGAAGAATGGAGCTCGTCGACGTCGAATGCCTCAAGGGAAAAACCCGCTGGATGGTCAGGATTTATATAGACAAAGAGGGTGGGGTAGGTCTTGATGATTGCGCCATGATAAGCGGTGAGATTGGTGATCTTCTCGATGTAAATGAGACTCCTCCCGGTTCTTACTCTCTTGAGATATCATCACCGGGCCTTGACCGTCCCCTTGCGCGGGATAAAGATTTTATAAGGTACGCGGGACACAAAATCAGAATTCGCGTTGCCGAAAAGATAGAGGGAAAAAAGAATTTAAAGGGCCGACTGGTGGAGTTTATTGAGAAAGAAGGAGAAAAGATCGTCGTTATAAATGTGGAGGGAAGGGTTTATAACATACCGCGCAGTATGATAATAAAGGCAAATCTTCAATACGAATTTTAGCTCGGAGGGTCAGTAGCATGTTGCCAGATCTCAAACGTCTCATCGAACAGATGGGTAAGGAAAAGGGCATAGACAGTGAAATAATAATAGACGCACTGGAAACGGCTGTTTTAACCGCTGCAAGGAAGAAACTGGGGCTGGATCTGGACCTTGAAGTGGCTTATAACGAGGAAGCGGGGGAAATAGAGACTTTCCTGTTTAAGACGGTGGTGGAACACGTTCTGAGTCCCGACTCGCAGATATCCCTGGAAGAGGCGCGTGCAACCATGGATGAAGACGCGGAGCCGGGAGACAGCCTCGGAATAAAGATAGAGACGGATACCTTCGGCAGAATAGCCGTTCAGACAGCCAAGCAGATTATAATCCAGAAGGTCAAGGATGCCGAGCGCGACAATATTTACGAAGAATACAAAGACAGGAAAGGTGATCTTGTCAATGGTTTTGTGCAAAGATTTGAAGGGGGAAGTATAATCGTAAGCCTCGGCATGTCGGAAGGAATCATCCCTCCTTCTGAACAGATAAAGAGGGAATCTTTCAGGAGAGGGGAAAGAATAAGGGCATATATATACGATGTAAAAAGGGTTTCCAAGGGCCCACAGATACTGTTATCCAGAACACACCCCGGTTTTATCCGAACGCTCTTTGAAATGGAAGTTCCGGAAATATCAGAGGGTCTGATAGATATTGTCAATATAGCAAGAGAGCCGGGAAACAGGACCAAGATTTCTGTAAAATCGGAGGACAAGGACATTGATCCGGTCGGAGCCTGTGTGGGAATGAGAGGATCAAGAGTGCAGGGTGTTGTGCAGGAGCTTCGGGGAGAAAAGATAGATATTGTTCCCTGTTCCGACGATCCTGTGAGATACGTATGCAACGCCCTGTCTCCGGCCAAGGTTGACAGGGTGTACATGGATGAAGATGCCAGGAGGATGGAGGTCATCGTGCCTGATGATCAGCTTTCTCTGGCTATTGGCAGGGCTGGTCAGAATGTCCGACTGGCAGCCAGGCTTACCGGCTGGAGGATTGATGTCAAAAATGAGGCTGGTGTGGCAAAAGAGGAAAAAGAAGGATCCGTATCCCTCATGAAGATCACCGGAATTGGTGAGCGTACAGCCGATCTTCTCTATGAAGAAGGATATAAGGGTATTGCGATGGTGGGTTCGGCGGAACCCGAGGCGTTGAGCTCCATAAAGGGAGTCAGCCAGAAGAAAGCCATCGCCTGGATTGAAGAAGCAAAGAAAATTATTGATAACGAAGGCAGCAAAAATCCGTCTGAAGATATTTAAAAACTGTTCGTATGTTATCAACAAGGCAATCGGGAGTCCCAATAATGTCCAAAACAAGAGTCTACGAATTGGCGAAAGAGCTTGGCATAGATAACAAAGAGCTTATCGAACGGCTGGAGAAACTCGGGATAGCTGTCAAGGCCCCTTCCAGCTCTCTGGAAGATAGTGATGCTGAGAGGGTGCGAGGGGAGTTCGCGCTGGGCGATAAGAATGCAGTCGTAGAAAAAAGAGTCAAGAGAACGGTTATTAGAAGAAGAGCGATTCGGCAGCAAGTTCCCGAAATTGAGGAAACTCCTGATGGACTTCAACCTGAGACAGTACCGGAAGAAACGATAAAGGAAACGGAAAGAGAACCGGTGGCGGTTTCAGAAAAAGACGTTCCGGCAGAAGACAAGGCGAGGGAAAAGAGGGATGAGAAGAAAGAAAAAATCGCCACACCATTAATAAGACCACGTAAGTCGCTAATAAAAATCATCCGGGAAGCTCCAAAAAAAGAAATAAAGAAAATACCTCCGAAAGAGAATGTCTCTCCCAGGCCGGAGAAGAGGGCGCCGGTACATCAAGAAGTCAAACCCGCGCGCGCGGAGGAGACTAAGAAAGAGGGAAAAGCGCCGGCATCTAAACCTTCATATAAGGGGAAAAAGCCTGTTGAGGTACACATAGATAATGAACAAAGACGCAAAAAGGTCTTTGTCAAACAACGTGTCGATAAAAGAGCAGGCCGATCCAAAACCGGTAAAAACAGGGAAGGGCGTCATAGCTGGAAAGAGGATAAGGTTTCTGCTTCCCGGATGAAGACGACGGAAATTACAACCCCCAGAGCGATAAAAAGAAGGATGAGAATAGAAGATGTCATAAGAATAAGTGACCTCGCGAAGAAAATGGGTATTAAGGCCGGGGAGTTGATCAGCAAGTTTGTTTCTCTGGGCATGATGGTGACGATCAATCAGTCGATAGACATCGATGCCGCAACCCTCGTTGCCGGTGAATTTGGATATCAGGTGGAATCTGTCGGGGCAGAGTATGAAGATATCATGCACAGGGAGGAACCCCTGTCCAAAAGCCTTAAGCCGAGGGCTCCTGTAGTGACCATTATGGGTCATGTTGATCATGGCAAAACATCACTTCTGGATGTTGTAAGAAAGACAAATGTTATAGAGGGGGAATCGGGCGGAATAACTCAGGCGATAGGGGCGTATCATGTGCGTATCAGGGAAAAGGATATTGTGTTCCTGGATACACCGGGGCACGAGGCCTTCACGACAATGAGGGCGAGGGGAGCCCAGGTAACCGATATCGTGGTGCTTGTGGTTGCCGCTGACGATGGTGTTATGGATCAGACGGTTGAAGCGATCAATCATTCCAGGGCCGCTGGCGTCCCCATCATAGTTGCGGTCAATAAGATCGATAAGCCAAATGCCGACCCGGAAAGGATAAAACAGCAGCTTTCGGACTTCGACCTTGTGCCAGAGGCGTGGGGGGGGGATACCATCTATGCGGAGGTTTCGGCGAAGGGAAAAACAGGAATAGAGGAATTACTGGAATTGATCCTCCTCCAGGCAGATGTCATGGAGCTTAAGGCCGATCCGGACAGACTGGCGCGAGGAGTTGTTATTGAGGCGAGACTCGACAGGGGAAGAGGCCCTGTGGCTACTGTTATCGTTCAGGAAGGCACCCTGAGAGAGGGGGATGCTATTGTTTCCAGGATGGAGTACGGCAGAGTACGAGCCATGACCAATGACAAGGGGTTCAGAGTTACAGAAGCTGGGCCTTCGATGCCGGTGGAGGTTGTAGGCTTTTCCAGTGTGCCGCAGGCCGGCATGGATTTTGTCTCTGTGGAAGACGACAAAAAGGCGCGGGCCGCAGGCGAGCACTGGTTGAGAAAAGAACGGGAGAAAGAGCTTTCCAGAACTTCGAAGATTACGCTTGAGCAACTGTATGAGAGGATTAAGGGGGGCGCCAAGGAGCTGAAAGTTGTTATCAAGGCCGATGTTCAGGGATCGGTGGAGGCACTTTCGGAGGCTCTCGTTAAACTCAGCACGGACGATGTGAAGCTGAAACTGATCCACAACTCCGCGGGTGCGATCACTGAAACAGACATCATGCTGGCGTCGGCGTCCGATGCGATAGTAATAGGATTCAAGGTCAGGCCTGACGCGAGGGTTTCGGAAATTATCGAAAAGGAAGGTGTGAGTGTCAAGCTTTACGATGTCATATACGATGCAATCTCTGATGTAAGAGATGCCATGGAAGGGTTGCTTGATCCCATTTATAAAGAGGTTGTTGAGGGACGAGCGGATGTTATCCAGGTGTTTAAGGTGTCAAAAATCGGCACTATTGCGGGAACCCGTGTGACCGATGGCAAAATGACCCGAAATGCCAGATTGAGGTTGTTGAGGGGCGGAACAGTTATTCATGACGGTAAATTCCTGTCGCTCAAGAGATTCAAGGATGATGCAAGGGAGGTGCTCTCCGGTTTCGAATGCGGTATTGGGATAGAAAACTTTAATGATATCAGAGAAGGAGATATCATAGAAACTTATACAAAAGAAGAAATGGCCAGGAAATTATAGGACTCATTTTATTGTGTTTTGAATCATCTCCCGATTAGTTGTGGTTATAAAAGGGTTCGAAATGCCAAGGGATCGAGTAAAAGAAAGTCTCGGACCCTCTTCTCCAACTAAATTGAAGGGCTTAATCTGGCTGATATGGTTAATGTCGATACAGAAATTTACAATATATCGGATGCCGGAAATGGCCGTGAGAAAATGGATCAGATGAGTTTCAAAAGAGCTGATAAAGTTGCAGATCTCATAAAGACCGAGATTTCAGATATCCTGTTGAGGCGGATAAATGATCCGCAGGTAAGGGAAATAACCGTCACCGGCGTCAAAGTGACAGATGACCTCCACCAGGCGAAGGTTTTTTTTGTCCGGACGGGAGAGGATACCTGCAGCGACGAGACAATGAAGGGCCTGCAGAGGGCTACCGGTTTTCTGAGAAGAGAACTGGGGAAAAGGTTGCGGCTTCGCTATATTCCCGAAATAAAGTTTATATTTGATGGATCATTCGGATATGGAGATCGTATTGACAGATTACTGGCGGAAATAAAGAAAAATGTTTGATAGAGCTATCGAAGTTATAAATTCCTGCTCCACCTTTCTCATAGTTTCCCATGTAAGGCCGGATGGGGATGCCTTGGGGTCTGAGCTGGCCATGTATAACGTGTTGCGTGGCATGGGAAAGGATGTCGTTGTTTATAACCAGGACGAGACACCAGCCATGTATGAATTCCTCCCCGGTTCGCGCAATATTGTACATTCCCTGGATTCTGTAAACGGGTTTGACGCGGTTTTCGTTCTCGATTGCAGTGATATTGAAAGGGTCGGAGATAAAAATAACAGGATAGGTTCTATAAAAAATATTGTTAACATTGATCATCATGTCTCCGTCGGCACATTTTCTGAAATATTGCTGGTGGATTCCACAGCGAGTTCCACGGGAGAGATAATCCACCGTCTTCTGAAGAAGATGGGGATTGCGATAAACGGAGACATTGCCACGAATATATATACGGCTATCCTGACAGATACCGGCAGTTTCCACTATTCCAACACTGGAAGCGACACATTCAGGGCCGCGGCTGATCTGGTGGACAAAGGAGCAAACTGCCGATACATAGCGGAGAAAATTTATGAGGCCAGACCAGCGACTCAGATCCGGCTGATGGGAAAAGCGCTGGATACCCTGGAGTTTTATGAAGGTAAAAAGGTGGGCTTCATTTATGTCACGCAGGAAATGCTTCGCAAGGAAGGCGCCTTGCCGGAGCACACAGAAGGATTTGTGGATATAGTCCGCTCAATACAGGGTGTTGAAATTGCTGCATGTTATTATGAGGTTTCCAGAAACCGCTTTAAGATAAGCCTTCGATCAAAGGGAAAAGCGAATGTGGAAAAAGTTGCGGGCAAATTGGGAGGGGGAGGACACAAGAATGCCTCCGCCTGCAGGATTGAGGGAAGCATTAAAGCAGTCAAGGGAAAAGTACTCGGCGCTATAAGGGCGTTGTGCGGCCCTTTATGAAAAGGGATTTGTAACTACTCACGTAGTCAGGCTGAAGCTATTTAGACTGAAGGCTATTAGCTTTTTGTAACCTAACCCCGATAAACGGGATAATTTCTAACTTACTAAATGCCTTCAGCCTACAGTCTAAACAACCGGAGCAGTTACAAGAGAGTTAGCAAGATGAAGCTGAGCCCCGAGGTTCCTGGCAAATTTTTAAAAATATGAAGTTTATGATATGAATGGAGTGCTGATCATTGACAAACCGTCCGGCAGGACATCGTATGATATTGTCCGCGATGTTAAAAAATTGCTCGGGACAAAAAAAGTAGGTCACGCGGGAACGCTTGATCCACTGGCAACGGGGGTCCTCACCATTTGTGTAAATGAGGCCACCAAGCTCGCGCAGTTCTTTTCGAATGATGATAAGGACTATCGTGCCACGATGCTTCTGGGCGTCAGGACGGACACCCTTGATATAGAAGGTAAGGTGACAGAACGCTGTGAACCCCAACCCCATCTCCAGGCAGGAGAGATAAAGGGTGCGGTGGAGGGTTTTGTCGGTCGAATAGAGCAGAGGGTCCCTAAATATTCTGCCGTCAAGTTCAAGGGCAAGCCTCTCTATAAATGGACAAGACAGGGGGTTGACATTGAACCTCCTTTGAGAAAAGTTGACTTATATCATATAAACGTGGAAGAGGTAAGGATCCCCTATGTTACTTTTACAGTTTCCTGTTCGAAGGGTACCTATATAAGGTCGCTATGTGCCGATATCGGGGACCGGTTGGGATGCGGCGCGTGTTTGTCAGCCCTCAGACGAACGAGAAGCGGTTGTTTCAGTGAGAAAGATGCCATATCACTTGAAGGTCTCGCTAACGGGGAACGGGCCGGGATCCTTGAAAAAAAACTTATTCCCATGGCGGATGCACTGCCCGGTATCTGTAATATTACTGTTGACCAGGACACAGCAGGCAGGATAAGAAAAGGATATCAACCTGATCGTGGTGTTTTGGATGATAAAAATACTCCTTTGCTTGAGAAGGGAGCTCTGGTAAAATTCGTCCTGCAGGATGGCAGGATCATCGCTGTTGCAAAGACGCTTTTTTCTTCGAAGGAAGTTTCTCTGCTGAGTGACGGAGAGCAGGCGGCTAAAATTTTAAGGGTGTTTAATTGAGAGAGACAAACAAGATAGATATATAAGGGAGGATAAATAACCGTGTTAGATGAAGAAAGGAAAAAAGAGATAATAACTGATTTTCAGACCCATGAGGGAGATACAGGGTCTCCGGAAGTCCAGGTTGCGCTTCTGAGTGGAAGGATAACGTACCTGACAGATCACTTCAAGACACACAAAAAGGACCATCATTCCCGGAGGGGACTTTTGAAGCTTGTCGGGCAGAGGAGGAATATGCTCGATTATCTCAAGAAGAAAGACATAGAAAGGTATCGAGAACTCATCAAGCGTCTCGGCCTGAGAAGGTAGAGTAAATTGATCATCTCCCTATTAGTTTCAGTTAATTAAGGCAAAATAAGTTCGTTATCTATAATTGATGCCAGAGGGGTCGTGTGATCAGGGATTCGAGGGGTCGAATGAAATGCTGAGATACTACAAGGAAGGGTTCAATCCTTGACCCTTGGAATCCTTGGGCCCTCTTCTCCAACTAAATTGGAGAAGAACCAAACAACAAAATAAAGAATAGAGGGGTAAATATTAATATGAGTGAAGCATTTAAAACAACCTTTGCGGGAAGGGATGTGTCTGTAAAGACGAACTATCTCGCAGGGCAGGCGGATGGATCCGCATTGGTTACATATGGCGATACAGTTGTTCTCGTAACAGCGGTATCACTTAAATCCAAAAGAGAGGGGCTGGATTTTCTGCCCCTGACGGTAGACTATCAGGAGAAGACCTTTGCCGCGGGGAAGATCCCCGGCGGATTTTTCAAGAGAGAGGCGCGCCAAAACGAGAAGGAGATCCTTACCTCGAGAATTATTGACCGGTCGATACGCCCCCTTTTCCCCGAGGGGTATGTTCATGAAACCCAGATAGTCGCAACGGTTCTTTCAGTTGATGCTGAAAATGATTCCGACATCGTGGCCATGCTTGGAGCCTCCGCAGCCCTTTGTATGTCCGACATACCATTCAAGGGACCTATCGCGGGAGTTAGAGTGGGAAGAGTGGATGGAAAACTGGCGTGCAATCCTTCTACCGGCGAGATGGGCGAGAGCGATCTGGACCTGTTCCTTGTTGGAAGAAAGGTGCCTTCCGCTGATGGAAAGAGAGACTTTGATGTCAATCTCATCATGCTGGAGGGAGGCGCAAGTGAAATTCCTGAAGATGAAATACTCGATGCCATCAGCTTCGGGCTTGAAGCAATGAGGCCCGCCATTGAGCTTCAGGACACTATCTGCCAGGCAGTGGGCAAGGCTAAGAGAGCGTTCGAACCTGATGAGATCAGTGAGGAACTCCAGCAGAGGGTCAGAGATGTTGCCTATGACGGGCTCAAGGAGGCCTACCTCGAGGGGAGAAAACTGGAGAGGTACGCACAGAGGGACGAAGTCAAGAAAAAGATGATTGCAGAGCTGAGCCAGGAGGAAGCCGGACTTGACCCAAAGGCCAGAGGCGTCTTTGAAGATCTGGAGCGTGAAATCATCCGCAACATGATCATGGTGGAAGGGAGAAGGATAGACGGCAGATCCAGCAAGGATATCAGGACGATTACGTCCGAAGTCGGTATCCTTCCCAGGGCGCACGGCTCCGGGCTGTTCACGAGAGGCGAAACTCAGGCCCTTGTTGCCCTTACGCTGGGGACATCCTCGGATGAGCAGAGGCTGGATTTCATAGGCGGGGAAGAGATGAGGTCTTTCATACTTCACTACAATTTTCCCCCTTACTCAGTAGGAGAGGCCAAGTTCCTGAGAGGACCCGGAAGAAGAGAGATCGGGCACGGAGCCCTTGCCAGGAGGGCGTTGCTTCCACTCCTTCCGTCACATGAAGAATTTCCATATACCATCCGGCTTGTTTCCGAGATATTATCCTCAAATGGTTCATCTTCCATGGCAACTGTATGCGGAGGTTGTCTCGCGCTTATGGATGGTGGCGTTCCGGTCAAAGATACTGTTGCCGGCATCGCGATGGGGCTTTTGAAGGAAGGCGATGAAGTCGTGATCCTTTCGGATATTCTCGGAGATGAGGATCACGCGGGAGATATGGACTTTAAGGTATGTGGCACAAAGAAGGGTATAACCGCTCTGCAGATGGATATAAAAGTTGACAGGCTTGCGGAGGATATACTGAAAAATGCCCTTTATCAGGCCAGAGAGGGCAGAGAATTCATTATTGGCAAACTGAATGAGACTATGACCACCCCCAGGGAAGGCCTTTCCGCGTATTCCCCGAGGATTACCACTATGACGGTAAAGCAGGAGAAGATAAGAGACGTCATAGGCTCCGGAGGAAAGAATATCAGGGGGATTATAAGCGAAACAGGCGTGTCTATGAACGTGGATGATGATGGCACAGTCACTATAGCCTCCAGCGATGCACAGTCATCGGAAAGGGCGGTCGCCATGGTCAGGGCACTGACTGAAGAGCCCGAAATTGGCAGAATTTACGAAGGCACGGTGAAAAAGGTCCTCGATTTCGGAGCCTTTGTGGAGATATTGCCCGGCACGGATGGACTTGTGCACATATCCCAGTTAGACAACAAAAGGGTGGAAAAGGTTACAGACGTGCTTAATGAAGGCGACACGGTTCGCGTCAAGGTTATCGATATTGACAGAAGTGGAAAGATAAGGCTGAGCAGGAAGGATGCCCTTGAATAACAAAGTGGCAATTTCTGTTAAAAGACTGCACGGCAAGGATATATCCCTCCCCCGTTATATGACGGAGAACTCGGCGGGGATGGATATATCCGCGGCGATGGATGGCGAGGAAACCCTGCTGCCCGGCGAGAGAAGACTGATACCCACGGGCATCGCCATTGCGCTGCCCCCCGGTTATGAAGCCCAGATAAGGCCGAGGAGCGGGCTGGCAGTGGAGGCGGGTATCACCGTGTTGAACTCCCCCGGCACTATAGACGCGGACTATCGGGGAGAGGTGAAGATCCTGATAATCAATCATGGAGACAAACCCTTTGCCGTGAAAAGGGGTGATCGTATTGCCCAGATGGTTATCCACAAGATATACAGAGCTTCATGGAATATGACCGACAACCTGGAGATTACAGAGCGGGGAGATGGTGGATTCGGTCATACAGGATAAACATGACGATCCGCGTAGTTTTTGAGAGATTCGGCTGATTTGACGCTAAAACCCCTGTCCGTTGCAATGGCAGGGGTTTTTTATTTGTCTTATTTACTTATTTAGTGTATTGCCCAATGCTATATGCGAGGGATAACAATGAAGAAACACAAAGTAAATAAAACATACCGGGAAATAAATGAGAAGATAAAAGAAGGCAGGGCCGTAGTTGTCACCGCGGAAGAGATCATAGATATTGTGGAGAAGAAGGGAGACATTGCGGCTGCCAGAGAGATAGATGTTGTAACTACCGGAACCTTCAGCCCCATGTGTTCATCGGGTGCATTTCTTAATTTCGGTCACACCTCCCCCAAGATAAGGGCCTCAAAGGTATGGATCAACGATGTTCCGGCTTATGGCGGTATTGCCGCAGTGGATTGCTATATCGGAGCCACCGAGGTGGTTGAAGGGGATCCGCTCAACAGCATACATCCCGGCGAGTTTAATTACGGCGGAGGGCATGTCCTGGAAGATCTGGTTGCGGGGAAGGTTGTCCGACTGCGCCTTGAATCCTACGGCACCGACTGCTATCCCGCCCGGAGGCATGAAAAGAACATCACGATACATGATCTCAGGGACGCTGTGCTTTTCAATCCCAGAAACGCCTATCAGAATTACAATTGTGCAACGAACATGTCTGACCGGACAATCTACACCTATATGGGTGTGTTGAGACCCGACATGGCAAACGCTACCTATGCCACATCAGGACAGTTAAGTCCCCTTCTGAATGATCCTTATTTTAAGACCATCGGCATAGGTACAAGGATATTTCTTGGCGGCGCCCAGGGGTTTGTGGCCTGGCCGGGCACTCAGCACAATGCGGATGTGCTGAGGGGCGGGAACGGTGTTCCGAAAGAAGGAGCTGGAACACTGGCGACCATAGGAAACCTGAAGGATATGAGTTCGAAGTGGCTGGTGGGGGCAAGCATGCTCGGTTATGGTGTGTCCCTTTATGTGGGGATAGGAGTGCCAATACCGATACTTAACGAAGAGATGGTGCGGTATACTGCCGTCAGAGATGAAGATATATACGCGCAGGTCTACGACTATGGGGTTGATTATCCCAACGGAATTTCAAAGAGCATCGGCGAGACAAACTATAAAGAGCTGAGAAGCGGCAAGATAAAACTTGATGGCAGGGTTATTCCTACCGCGCCCATGTCCAGCTATTATAAGGCAAGAGAAATCGCCAATATCCTTAAAGACTGGATTGAAAAGGGAGATTTTCTTCTGGGTGAGCCTCAACAGATTCTCCCTTCCAGCGGTTCCTGACAACGAAGCATGATGCACCGATCTTGCAAAGTAGCCGTCAATCATTAATGAAAACAATGTTTTTCCGGTGAAAATGACCATTTTTTACTTGTATAGAAAAACAGAAGCAATGTATAGTGGGCAAAGGCTTTATCATGCCGAATTGTTATAGTCGACATACCGGACACCGCAATAAAGTATGCCGACTATCGACGGGATATAGACAATTTTCTTTATTGTTAACGAGTTAGAGATTATATTAGGAATGTTTGTTCTGTTTCTGACAATAGCTGAAGGTTTTCGCAATATTTGTGGCGTGGTATGCATGGACTGAAGATCCATGTGGCATGTTTGTTGTTCGTTCAGGGGGAGGAACCGTTGTCCTTTAGGGGAAGGGAGTCTCTGTATGAAGATCGGTAAGTTTCTGCTCGGAATTTTCATTATCATAGTGTTTTTTATAATCTTTGGGAACAGAGGATTTACAGATTATCGTATGTTGAAGGAAAAACAGGCGGCGCTGGGCGAGACTAATGAATGTATCGCGGCTGAGAATGATGAGCTGAAAAGAAAGATAACGTTGCTCAAGACCGATCTGCGCCACGTTGAGACAGTAGCGAGAAGAGAACTCGGAATGGTGAAACAGGGCGATATAGTTTATCAGTTTATTGACTGATGGAAAGTGGACAAACCGTATGCTCTCAGTAAAAAATCTATTTTCCAGAAGCAGAAAGACCGCCGGAATCGATATAGGTTCAAGCCTTATCAAACTTGTTGAGCTGCGGGAAACCTCAGAAGGGTACGTTCTGCACAAGTTTGCGCAGGTGCCTCTGGAGATGGGCGTCATAGAGGGTGGTTTCGTCAAGGATCACGACACCCTTGTTAAGAAAATAAAGGAGCTTTTTAATGTGTCCCGCTGCGGGGCAAAGAATGTCGTAACCGCTCTCTCCGGGCATGTCGTCATGATTAAGAAAGCCGGTTTCCGGAAAATGGAAGATGAGGAACTGCGTGAATTTATAATCGATGAAGCCGGGGAATATATGCCTTTCGACAACATCGGAGATATCAACTTTGATTTTCACATATGCGGGGAGCAAGGCCTGGATCCCAGTCAGATGGAAGTCATCATCGCTGCCGCGAAAAAGGATGTTACTGAAAGTTATGTCTCCGCGATCGAGAAGACGGGACGAAAAGTGACGATAATAGACGTCGATTCCTTCGCCCTGGAGACAGCCTATGAGGAAAACTATGAGTTTGATGCCGAGGATACAATTGCCCTGGTGAATATCGGCGCGAGCATGACCAATATCAATATTATCAAGGACGGGGAGTCTGTTTTTACAAGAAATATCCTGCTGGGCGGGAATTCCCTTACACAGGCCCTTCAAAAAAGACACGATGTTTCTTTTGAAGAAGCTGAACTGATAAAGCTTGAGGGGTCGGACGATCCTGATAACATACAGGGAGAAGTTCTCAGCCATCTTGAACCCATTTTTCTGGAAATAGGGCGGTCTTTCGATTATTTCAGTTCAACGGCAACCGAGCCAAATATCAGTCATATTCTCGTCAGTGGTGGTTGCGCCGGAATTCCGGGCATAGTTGACACCATGAAAGAGAAGTTTCTTTGTGAAGTGGAAATATTCAATCCCTTTAAAAATATAGCCTTCGATAAAAATGTTTTCAGTCCGTCTTATATAAAGGATATAGGCACTGTCGCTACTGTAGGGATTGGCCTGGCCCTCAGGGGGGTAGAGAACAGATGATAAGAATCAACCTCCTCCCATATCGTGAAGAAAAAAAGAAGGCTGGCACCCAGCGTCAGGTCATCATCGGGCTGGTTTCTTTCGGAATCTTCTTCCTGCTGGCGGTCTCCCTCCACATCTATATGGTTATGAATATTGCAAAACTGGAAACCGAGGTCAAATCGGCGCGCGTCCAATTGGATGCCCTTACAAAGGTGACTGGAGACCCGGAAAAATTCAAGGCAGATAAAGAAATATTGGAAAAAAAGATAGGGGTAATAAAAGACCTTGAAAAAAACAGGGCTTACCCGGTGCATCTCATGGATGAACTCGCTTCCAGGATTTCTCCCCAGAGTGCGTGGCTTAACAGCGTTGCGAAGAAGGACAATAACCTGCTAGTGGAGGGAGTGGCCGTCAATAATCCCGCCATAGCACAGTTTATGAAAAGACTTGAAGGGTCTCCCTATATCAAAACAGTGGACCTCATTTCGTCTAAACAGGCGGTTATCTCGGGAGTAAAACTGATGGGTTTTGTTCTCTTGTGTACGGCGGAAAAGGGATAATAAATGGCGATAGGCCTGGATGACATAAAGAAACTGTCTCTCGGGAAAAAGCTGATGATAGGCCTTGGCCTGCTTCTCCTCCTGGGATATTTTTACGGGTTTTACCTTCTGCAACCCGCCTTAGAAAAGAAGGCTAAACTGGGTGAAGATCTGGAGAGCATCAATAGACAGATAGTGACAAGCCGGCGGGTAGCAGGGCAGATAAAACAGCATAAAAAAGAAATAGCCAAACTGGAGGGGACTCTGCAAATAATCCTGGCCAAGCTTCCGGAGCAAAAAGAAATTCCCCACCTTCTCACATCCGTCTCCGAAGCCGGGAGGGATGCGGGACTCGATTTTGTGCTTTTCGAGCCCATGTCCCCCCTTCCAAAGGAATTTTATGCCGAGATACCGGTAAAAATTGTGGTTGAGGGTAAGTATAATGATATCGCTGTTTTTTTTGACAGCGTGGCGAATCTTCCGCGCATAGCCAACATAACGGATGTTGAAATCAAAAGGGGAGAGAAAAGCGCCGGAGAAGATATCCTTAAGGCCTACTGTTCGATGAAGATATACATGTTTCTGGAAGAGACGAATGAAAAAAAAAAAAAAAAAAAGAAATAGCCATCCGTTTAAATGGGTTGCGGCAGCGCTTGTTGTGCTGCTTTTCTTTCCTGTGACCGCCGTGGTGTATTGTGCCGGGCCGGGGGAGGCGAATGCTGAGACCTATAGATACAATCCAGAGGGAAAGGCGGATCCCTTCAAACCTTTCATCAAGATAGTGAAAAAGGGAAAGCCTGGGGGAAAAGCGCCGGGCACACAACTAATTGAAGGACAGGCCGCTTTCATCCCTCCCCTGCAGAGATTCGGAACGGGGCAGTTCCGTCTTACCGGTATTGTCCTGACCGGAAACAAAAGGATTGCCATGGTGGAAACCCCCGAAGGAAAACGTTATATCCTCCGCGAAGGGACCCACATAGGAGTAAATAAAGGCAGAGTGATAAAGATACTTTCTGACAATTTGATGGTATTGGAGAAGATAAAAGATTTTGAGGGAAACACAAATATGGAACGTGTCATCCTTACACTTAGAAAAAATGGGGGAAATCCATGAAGCCAGAGAGAAGAATCCTTTTCTTCGCCATTTCTTTCCTGACAGTCCTTCTGGTCCTGTACGGCTGTGCAACCGTCAGCAGTAAAACTCCCGCGGGAGTTTCTTCCGCGCAGGAAAAGGCTGGGGAAAATGCCGGCAGCGCCTATATCAAGGGCGTGACCCTTGAAACGATGAAGGGAAAAGAGCAGGTATCCATCCTGCTTTCTGATGCCCCCGATTTTGACATATCAAGGGAATCGGGCAATGCCCTGGTGATAAAGCTGCGGGGTGTATCTATCCCAGAGGGGATGGAAAAAGAATACAGCGGGGGAAAGCTGAGAAACCTAAAAGGGGTAACCCTTTATCAGAATACGACAAAGGGGGGAGACGAGGCATATGCCAGAGTACTCCTGAAAAGGATGGTTCCTTACAGATACAGGAAAGACGGCACAAAGGTAATTGTTGATTTTGATGTCTCTACCCTGTCCTACGCAGCACCCCCCGCCGCGGAATATTCCCCGAAAGTCAACCCCGCACATGCGGCCCAGACCATAGAGATCACACCCGGGGAAGTCGACTTTGAGATCACGCACAGGGAAACCGACGCTCAGCCGGAAGAATGCGGCCAGTACACCGGTGAAAAAATGACTCTCGATTTCCAGGGCGCCGATATAAACAGCGTGTTCAGGCTGATATCGGAGATAAGCGGGTTCAGTATCATCGCGGGCCCGGGTGTAAAAGCCGAAGTGACGGCGCACATGAAAAATGTCCCCTGGGATCAGGCCCTGGATACTATTCTGGAAGTAAACGCCCTCGGGAAGAAACAGTCGGGGAAGGTAATAACCGTTTTGCCTTTTGAGGAACTCAAGAAGGCCGAAGAGGAACAGCAGAAAAAAGATGTGACCCAGGGCAGTCTCAGGCAGATTGCGATAGAGGCAAAGATAGTAGAGGTAACGACCTCTTTTTCAAGAAAGCTTGGGGTTCAATGGGGTGCTGGTTTTAAAGGGAGCTGGAATGACAGGGATATTGCCATGGGGATAGGAAATTCATCTTCGGGTACTTTGACCCTGCTTCCGCCAAGTGCTCCGAATGAAAAACCCGTGCTGCGCAGGATAGAGGGAATAGGATTGACAGGCAGCAGTGTTGCCGTAAATTTTCCTTCACTCACGTCCGTTACCTCGCCGACACTCGGAATGCTGATTGGGACAAGCAAGTTGATTCTTGATGCCCAGCTGCAGGCGATGGAAGTTGGTGGCGATGGTAAGATTATTTCATCTCCCAAGATTACAACGCTTGACGGGGAAGAAGCAAAGATATCGCAGGGGAAGGAAGTTCCTTACCTAGTTCCAGCTGCTGGCGACGAACCGACACATTCGGACTTCAAAGAAGTTGTTTTGGAATTGAAGGTAACCCCCACGATTACCCCCGATGAAAGGATTTCCATGGATATCTATGCCACGAATAAAGAATTGGATTGGGCAAATGCGGTCCTCGGTATGCCGGCTATAGATAAAAGCGAGGTCGATTCAAAAGTTGTAGTTAAAAATGGGGATACTATAGTGGTTGGCGGCATTTATAAAACTATAGAAACTGACAATACAGATGGTGTTCCCTGGCTTTCGAAGATACCAGCTCTGGGGTGGTTGTTCAAGACCGAGTCAAAAATAAAACAGAAGAGGGAACTTTTGATTTTCATCACCCCAAGGATAATCGAGGCAGCGAATGCCGCCGAAAATTCCGGGAACACGATACTTGATTAATTGTGGGAAGAAATGCCTTCAATGACCGGATGGGGAAAGTCTAAGATTTTTCAGTCGTAAAAACTCCTCCGGTCAGAGCAGGGGCATTCCTTATTCCTGACAGCCGTCAGGATACCCTGCCCTTACCGTGGTGTGAATCCCGCCCCTTACGTTGAATCTGCCGACAACTTCCACCTTCTTGGGGCATATCTTTTCCACAAAGTCTTTCAGGATGCTGTTTACCGCCTCTTCGTGAAAGATCCCCCTGTCGCGGTAGGAGTTCAGATATATCTTCAGAGACTTCAGTTCGACCAGAAACTCACCTGGCACATAGGTGATATTTATCTCCGCGAAGTCCGGTTGAGCGGTCATCGGGCAGAGACATGTAAACTCGGGGAATCGTATATCTACCTCGTAATCATGCTCTTTGTACTTGTTCTCTATTGCCTCCATAAAACCTCACTAATATGTAACAGATCGGTGTGTCAAGAAGGGCTATTCCTATCTTGACAAGGTACTGGCTGAGAATCATCACCCCTATTGCCGCCGGAGGGAACAGGCCCCAGAAGGCTATGGTTATGAACAGAACGGAATCGATCAGCTGGGAGCCAATCGTCGAAAGATTGTTTCTCAGCCACAGGTGCCTTCCACCGGTCTTCTTTCTCCACCAGTGAAACGCCCATACATCGTGCTTCTGGGACACTATATATGCTATCATGGACGCCATTACTATCCTCGGCGTTGATCCAAGGATAATGTTGTATGCCTCCTGATGCTTCCAGAACCCGGCCGGCGGAAGCAACCTGCCCGCGAGTATCACAAGTACCATGAACAGCGACATGTAAAACCCCATCATGACAAGATTGCCGGCGCTCTTTTTGCCCTCTACCTCCGCCACCACATCGGTGAAAAGGAAGGTAAGAGGATAGAGAATGATCGCCGCGGGCAACACCAGCCCCCCCACTGTGATTATCTTGCACGCAAGAATATTTGCCAGAAGCAGGGAGCAGACAAAGAGATATTTTATAAATTGAATATTTTGTGAAGTCATATAAAATTTCCATTGAAAGATATCTACAAATCAAATAAGGGTAAGAGCAATATCACTGCGGCATGAATTATGTCAATTGATTTTTCGGAAAATTGCCTGTAATAAGGCCCGGGTTAAAGGCAGAAATTATGGACAGGACATACCTTGAAGGCAGGAAATCTTTTTTGTCGGATATCAGGGCAAAGATGGATGAAGGATTGTATGATGACGCCATTACCCTCGCGGAGGAAAGATTGAAACTCTTTCCGGGGGACATGGATGCCTGTCTTGCCATAGCCTCTTGCCAGTCCGAGATGGATAGACCGGTAGAGGCCGGAGAGGTTGTTGAACAGTGGCACGATATCATGCGGGAACAGTCGCGGGTTTATGAAGTCCTGGGGGACGCGTACAACCGGAAGGAAATGACAAAAGAGGCGATAGATGCCTATATGAGATTTGCGGCGCTGAACACTGACCCGCTGGCATCCGGGCGTGTATCTGAAAAGATTGCTTCATTGCAAGGCATTAGCACCAAAGATGAAGATGGGGATGCCGATATGCCGACAGATTTTCATACCGTCACCCTGGCCAGACTGTATGCGAAACAGGGCCACTTCAAAATGGCAGGGGATGTGCTCGACAGAATACTGGAAAGCGATCCGGGAAATGTTGAGGCCGTGAAATACGCAAAGCACGTGAGACGCCTGATGGAAAAGGGGTGGGGGCCGGTCATTGATGAACTGGAGAGGTGGTTGAATGGACTGCAAAAAAAAAGAGGGCAGTGAATCTTCCACGCGGGAAACCCGGATAGAGCGCGTACGATCGATGCTGTCCGGGTTTGATGTAGAGGGCATATTTTTTTTCGAAGAGGCAAATATCAGCTATCTTACAGGTTTTGCGGGGACGGACGGGGTCCTTTTTGTAGGCGGAGGGAAAACCCTTCTGCTGGTGGATGGAAGGTATATAACGCAGGCGAAGGACGAAGCGACGAGCTGCGATATCATTAAATTCGGTGACAGGACGGAGGGCATGGCCGGAGTAGTCTCCGATCTGGGACTGAAAAGAGTGGGCATTGAGTCACCGGCGATTGACCTGAACAGTTATCTTAAATTGCGGGACCGGGTGAAAAATGTCTTTCTGAACCCCCTGTCGGAGGAGATAGAACGTATAAGAATAATAAAGGATGGCGGGGAGGCTTCTCTTCTCAGGGAGGCCGCGATAATGGCGGCCCGCGCCCTTGAGGAAACGCTGGGGCATATCAGGCCCGGTATCACTGAAAGAGATATCGCTTCGATCGTGGAGATGAAGATGAGGGAGGCCGGAAGTGAGAAACCTTCTTTCGAGACCATCGTGGCCTCCGGCAGCAACGCCGCTCTCCCCCACGCGGTCCCCGGCCCCCGCGAGATACAAGACGGTGATTTTCTGATAATAGATTATGGAACCATGTACAGGGGTTACCACTCCGATGAGACATGCACCTTTGCCATCCGGAGTGTGACTAAAAAACAGGCCGCTGTGTACGCTATCGTAAAAGACGCGCATGATAAAGCAGTGGATGGGGTAAAGGCCGGGATTGCCTGCCAGGATATCGACGGGATTGCCAGGAGATATATCGGTGATGCTGGATATGGCGAATATTTTTCACATGGCACAGGACATGGCGTGGGACTTAACGTCCATGAACCACCAAGGCTATCTGAAGGCTCGAAAGATATTCTGGAGGAGGGGATGGTCATTACAGTTGAACCCGGCATCTATATTCCGGGCCTGTGGGGGGTAAGAATAGAAGACACTGTCATGGTCGAAAAGGACGGATGTGAGATCCTGACAAAGATGCCCAAGGCTCTCAGGATACTATAACTTCAGGAGGTTGTTGGTTTATGCTGTTTCCGGAGGATCTGCTTTACGGTCGTGACCACACATGGGCAGGGATTGATGATAATATCGCGACAGTGGGAATAACGGATTATGCCCAGGATAAACTGGACGAGATACTGTCTATCGAACTTTTCCCGGTGGACTCCCCTATTGAGCAGGGCGAGCCTTTCGGTATCATAGAATCTCTGAAAGTTACTACCGAATTGATTTCTCCAGTGAGCGGGTACATCATCAGCGTCAATGAAGACCTTCCCGACGATGTGGGCATCCTCAACAGTGACCCATATGACACAGGGTGGATGATTACCGTTGAAGTAAGAAATTTAGAAGGGATGGACCATCTGCTGGATGCGGAGGCATACGCGGATTATATTGACGAGGTTGAAGTGACAGATTCGAAAGAGGTGGACCCTCTACTGGACGTGGAGGAAGACGTGAATTATATTGACGAAAGTGAAGAGGTCGGTTGACATCAAGTGGACACGTGGAGGATTATCCCTTTCGAACAGTATGATCCTTTTGAAAATATAGCCATCGATGAGGCCATATTCAGGGCAGGCAGGCAGAGGGAAATGCCTCCAACCCTCCGGTTCTATGGCTGGAAGAGGCCGGCTGTGTCACTGGGATATTTCCAGGATGCCGAAAGGGAGATAAATTGCGAATACTGTCGCGACAGGGGTATAGATATCGTCAGACGACCCACGGGGGGCCGGGCGGTTCTTCATGGGAATGATCTGACCTATTCTCTCGTGGCAGGAGAGGACAACCCGCACTTTTCCTCCGATATTGTCGAAACGTACAGAACAATAAGCGGGTGCATAATAAGAGGCCTTGAAAAATCAGGAGTTGTAGCAAAAATGGTGAAAGAGGGCCGGCCCGGAAGCGGATCCGCGGGAGCCTTCTGCTTTGCTGCCGCGTATAAGAATGAACTCCTCGCGAACGGTAAAAAAATCTGCGGGAGCGCTCAGGTAAGGGCAAAGGGCATGTTCCTGCAGCACGGGTCCCTTTTGATGGATTTTGATCCGGTTGCGGTCTGCGCGGCAATAATAACGAAAATTTCTGCCATGGAAGTGGAAAAGCTCAAGGCATCTGTTACTTCCATCCGTGAGAATGCCGGAGATGATATCGGAATAGACACTTTGTGCCGTAACATTGCAGCTGGGTTTGAAGAGGTCTTGGACATACGTCTGATAGTGGGGGAATTGTCTCCCGAAGAGGAGACGCTCAGAGACAGTCTCCTTGAGAGCAAATATTTGAGTGACCGGTGGAACATGAAAGGTCGAGGGACAAAGAATGGACATTGAAAAGATTATAAAAAACGCTGTGCTTTTGCAGGAGGCCTATCCCATGGAAGAAAACTTGTGCAGGATCAAGCTTGACGCCAACGAAAATCCCTATCCCCTGCCCCCCGGTCTCAAACGCATAATTTCAGAACGTCTGGAGGCTGTGTCCCTCAACCGCTATCCGGCGCCCGGTTCCCCTGGCCTGAAAGCGGATTTCGCGCGGTATTACGGGGTGGACGAAGATACGATCCTTATCGGGAACGGATCGGATGAGCTTATCCATATATTGCTGACGGCCGTTAACGCCTCCACATCAGGCAGCGTCATGTTTCCAACCCCCACCTTTGCCATGTATAGAATCATCGCCCTGAACACAGGACACGATATTATTGAAGTGCCCCTGAACGACCGCCTGGGTCTCGATATAGACGAGATGCTCGGCGTGATATCCGATAAAAAGCCGACCCTCATATTTCTCAGTTATCCCAACAACCCCACTGGCAAGTGCTTTAACAGAGACGATATTGAAAAGATTCTGGAGGCATCCAGCGGTCTTGTGGTACTCGATGAGGCCTATTTTAATTTTTCGGGAAAGACATTTTTGCGCGATCTTGACCGGTGGGATAATCTTGTAATATTGAGAACCCTTTCCAAGGTAGGACTGGCGGCCCTGAGGCTGGGCATTCTCATAGGGCATCCTTCGCTGGTTCACCACTTGAATAAGGTGAGACTGCCCTATAATGTGAATATCTTTTCACAGGTAATCGGGAGTTTATTTGTTGAACACAGCGAAAAGTTTCTGGACCTGACTGACAGGATCATTTCCGACAGGAAATGGCTTTTTGATGAGTTGATGGCAATTGCAGGGATTATTCCCTACCCTTCAGACGCGAATTTTGTCCTTTTTAGTTGTCTTATGGAAAAAGATGATGTATATGCGCAACTAGTTGACAGAGGTGTGCTGGTGAAAAGCTTTACATCCCCTGACATCCTCAAAAGCTGCATGAGGGTAACAGTCGGGACGGAAGATGAAAACAGGGAGTTTATAGAGACCCTGAAGGTCGTTATGCATGGAGAGTAATAATAAAATATAGGTAAAAATAGGGGGCGGAAGGCGACGTTGTTGCGGAGTTGTTCTGCCCCTTTTCTTGTCTTTAAAGAGGGAGGTGATCGTTTTTGGAAGTAAAGGTGTTTGATAACGATGTTGAAAGAGCCCTGAAAATACTGAAAAACAAACTTTCAAAGAACGGGTTTTTTAAGGAGCTCAAGCTGCGCAGGGCTTACGAGAAACCATCTGTAAAGAAGAAGAGGAAGGCCCTGGAAGCGCGAAGAAGAGTAGTCAAGGCAGCGAGACGAAAGTGGTCGCCAAGATAGAGATAGAGATAGATAGCGATGGTGGTTTAGTGTCGTGTCCATCAAGAAGTGCCATTTCGACCGAAGGGAGCTATAATGCCCGTCAGGGTGAAATCCAGGATTTCTCAGTCGAGAAGACTTATTCAAAATGGCAGACCATCGTTGACATGACATTGATGGGGAATTGTACTGTGCGAATATTGTTCCCCTGACCACCGCGCATTTTCTGAGGAGGTTATGGAAGAGAAACAGTATATTGTTGATTCCCTGTCTGTTGATGAATCGTGGCGTGTCTTCCGGATCATGGCGGAATTTGTGGATGCCATTGAGGAGCTTTCAAAGGTTGGACATGCAGTGAGCATATTCGGGTCGGCCAGAGATGCCCCCGGAGACGAATATTATGATAAGGCGCGGGAAGTTGCCCGTCTCCTCGGAGAAGAGGGTTTCGGTGTGATTACCGGAGGAGGGCCTGGCATCATGGAGGCTGCCAACCGGGGTGCCAGTGAGGCCGACGCCGTGTCGGTCGGTATGAACATACAGCTTCCCTTTGAACAAAACCCAAACCCCTACGCCAATGTAAGTATTGCCTACAAATATTTCTTTATCCGAAAGGTGATGTTTGTCAAATATGCCATGGCCTATGTTATCCTTCCCGGAGGGTTCGGCACAATGGATGAACTCTTTGAGGCCCTCACCCTTATTCAGACTAAGAGGATAAGGAGTTTCCCCGTGGTTCTTATGGGAAGCGAATACTGGAAGGGGCTTGTGGACTGGATGAAGGCGACCATGCTGCCGGAGGGAAAGATATCTGAAGAGGATCTTGAGCGTATTCAGGTAATCGATGAGCCCGAACAGGTGGTAAGGCATATAAAAAAGTTCGTAATCCTCTGACATGAAAGGAACATTGAAGACAGCCCTTGGCGATATCGGCAGGGGCAAAACGGCTCCCTGTTACCTCATATACGGGGATGAGGATTACCTGGTAGAGGATGCCACGAATCGGATCATAGACGGCATTCTCCCCCCAAACCAGAAAGACCTCAATCTCTTTCATCTGGAGGGGGAGGATGAGGATATAGATGCCATATGTAATTCCCTTCTCACACCACCTCTCATACCCGGTAAAAAAGTTGTACTTGTAAGGAACACCCGTCTCTTTCACTCAAAGGCCTCGTCGGCCGACGTTATAAAAGAAATCACCTCAAATATTGAGAAGGAACCCAGCAGGGCCGCGAGGGCGTTTACCTCCCTTCTGAAAATGGCGGGCTGGTCCATTGAAGACCTGAAGGATGGGCAGTGGAAGAAGATCTCCGATGCCGACTGGAAGAGCGCGACTGGTGGCGCGGCAGAGACGGACAGAGAAAAATGGCTTCCAAGGATGATAGACCTGTGCGACAGGCTCAAGATTACAGGGGGAGGAAAACGGAAGGATACAGACAGGCTTGAAAATGTGTTGAAAGATGGTATCCCCGATGGCAACTGCCTGATAATGACCGCTGGCGCGGCTGATAAAAGAAAGAGGCTTTTTAAGACCATAACCGACGTGGGAGTCGTCCTTTCCTTCTCAAAATCCAGGAATGAATCAGGCCAAAAGGGTCTTTTCATGGACACAGTGAAAGCCTCTCTTGTAAAAAAAGGAAAAAAGCTTACGCCGGATGCCCTTCTCGCGCTGGGCGAAAAGACGGGACGAGATCTCCGGGATTCCCTGAAAGAGATTGAAAAACTGATTGCCTACGTGGGAGACAGAGAAACCATTGACAGAAATGACATAGATGCGGTTGTAAAAAAGACCGCGGAAGATTCGGTCTTCGATCTCACATCAGCCATTGTGGAAAAAAATGCCGGCAAGGCGCTTCAGACACTCCAGCAGCTTTTTGATCAGGAAGTCAACCACATCCTTATACTCGCGATGATAGCCAGAGAAGTGAGACTTCTGCTTCAGGGAAACACAATCATTGAGTCGGGGGAAATTCCCGCTTTCCGCTCCGGTATCGATTACGGGACATTTCAGGCCAGGATCTATCCCTCGGTGAAAAATCTGGTGGACAAATATGGCCGGAAGGGTAAATGGCTTGCAACCCAGCATCCCTATGTGATCTATAAGACCTTTAGAAGTGCTGGCAGATTTTCCCGGGAGGAACTTATCGGTTACATGAAACGCCTTGCCGATCTGGATCTTGCCCTGAAGTCCTCCGGCATAGACTCGGAGCTTGCGCTGAAACGCCTGATTATAGGGATGTGCCGGCAGTGATGAAGTGCAATGTTAAATGTTCTCGTAAAAAGGTCCTCACAGCTTGTTCAATCTTCTCTGCGCCTGTCTCTCTCTTTTGGGTTTTCTCTTTGCGGTGCCTTTCTTTATGGCTCTGGATTCCGGGATATCGTAATCATCATCTTTACAGGGTTCACCGCCCTGCATCACAGCCATCATCTCCTCTTCCTTCATTCTCGCCTCGAAGTCAGGTGAAGATATTGCCACGCCGCCTGCTTTCACAACCGAATCCGCCACGTCTCTGTCGGATGTAACAACGATGATTTCTCCACCCCTTCCCGCCATTGCCATCCTTTTTATGACCTCATCCGCTGTTTCACCCCTCCTGGAATATACAATATGGACGCCGTCCTCCCTGAGCCGTTCCTCTCTGGCAGATCCATTTGCCCACCCGTCAAAGACCACTGTTATCTTGTGATCCTTCAGCTTTTTGTACCCGGCGACTCTCTTCATCAACCCACTGCGGCCCGCCTCCAGGCTGAACCTTTCGAGACGTTTCAGAGAATCTGATTGTCTGATTAGATTATATCCGTCTATGATGATGTGCATAATTCGAGTTGCGGGTCTCGATCAATCGCCCAGGATTGTCCTCATATCCTTTATTGTCTGCCCATAATCCTCGCTGAGGAATATGCTGGAACCAGCGACGAAGATATCGACACCGGCCTCCTTCACTGCACCTATGTTATGAAGTGTGATTCCCCCGTCCACCTCAAGAAGGATATCGGGCGAGATGCGGTCAATCATATCCCGTGCCGTCCGTATTTTGGGCAACATGCTCTCTATGAATTTCTGTCCCCCAAATCCGGGGTTCACCGTCATGACAAGCAACAGGTCAATGTCGCCGATAACCTGTTCAATATCGACTAATGGGGTTGCGGGGTTGATCGAAACGCCGGCTTTTGCACCTGCCTCCCTGATCAGGTGAACTGTCCGGTGAAGGTGAGCAGTCGCTTCGGCATGCACGGTAATGATGTCACTGCCCGCATCAGCGAAGCTTTGAATATATCTGTCGGGGTCATCTATCATCAGGTGAACATCAAGAGGGACGCGCGCGGTTTTCTTTATGGATGCCACGACAGGAGGGCCTATGGTTATATTAGGAACAAAATGTCCATCCATAACGTCCACATGAATCAGATCCGCCCCGGCGTCTTCGACTGCGAGGATTTCCTCACCGAGTCTGTTGAAATCGGCAGATAATATTGATGGCGCGATCTTTTTCATATCAAAATCTCATAATGAGGGAATGTGTCACACCGGTGTCAACTTCTTTTACAGTCAACCGAAGCTCTTTTGCCTGCTCTTTTGCCTCTCCCGGAAAAAATATAAAGCCGTGAGATATGTCATCCGGGGGTACAGGCCTGTCTTCCAGAGATCTGTCATGCAGATCTTCGCCTATCTGGTGAGGCGCCTTTTCATCTGCCAATCCCTTGGTCCCGCCCATGGTAAGCCCCGCGGCAGCTCCGATAGCTGCGCCCTTGCCCGCCGCCTCGCCAATGCTGGTCCCGGTCACTATCCCTATCGCCGCGCCGATAACAGCGCCCGCCGCGCCCGCCAGCAGACCGGTTTTTGAGCCTTCCGGGAGAATTTCTCCATATTCCGATTCCTTTGCTATACGGTCGTAGGCTATTTTCTGATCAAGGATCGGCCACAGGTTGTTCTGGATGTCCACCAGATAAGTCCTGCCCGCGACAATTTTCAGGGGATGATTCCCCCTGTTGTCAAAGATCACCTGGACGGGAAGCACTCCCGAACCTAACATATCAAATCCGAAAGCGGCCTTCGCCTCTTCCCGGGTGTATGCCTTGGCCGCTATAGTGGCTCCCGCCACTTCCGTCGCATTCGAGTAGGCACTCGGCATTTTAAAGGGCACAACTTTTCTCTCATACCTTGCGCATCCCACAATCGTAATAAGGACAAAAAGAATGGCCCCCAGCATACAAGCCCTGTTTGTTCGTGTCATGATCGATTCTCCTCTCTGCTGATTTTACGTGCGTCGAATTGGTGGATTCTATTATTTTTTGCTGTGCCTGTCAATCCGTTTTGTGAAGACTTGACAGAAGGCTAAAAGATCACTATGTTCCACCAACTATGAACTGTTTACTTTATAATGTATTACTGTTTATCGCAGCCTTCTTCCTCATCCCATTTTTTGCGGTGAAAATCGTGTTTGCTGGAAAATACAGAAAGAGTATCGGCCCCAAGTTCGGGCTCATTCCGCGGGGCGTCTTCGAAGAAATGAAAGGTTCGCCCCGGATATGGGTGCATGCGGTGTCGGTGGGAGAGGTTACCGCTGCCGCTCCCATAGTTTCATCGCTGAGAGAGATGTATCCCGAGGCATGCATTGTCCTCTCCACAAGCACGGAGACCGGCCAGGAGATGGCGCGGAGCCTGATCACGGACGCCACATCACATATCTACTACCCCCTCGACATCCCCATTGTTGTCAGACGGGTCATGGACAGGGTGAACCCGGATATATTTGTTCCAGTCGAGACAGAGATATGGCCCAACTTCATACGCATCTGCAGTGAGAGAGAAATTAAAATAGCGATGGTAAATGGCCGGATTTCTCCCCGCTCCTTCAGGCGGTACAGAAGGACAAAATTTTTCTGGAAGCGGATTATGAATATGATCGGCATGATAGGGTCCATATCCGCGATTGACGCCTCCAGGTTGGAGACCCTGGGAGTGAAACCATCCAGGATCCATGTTTTGGGAAACGCGAAATATGACAGCCTTGCCGCAAGGGCGGATGACTCTCTGAGGAACGAAATGGAGGCAAAACTGGATATACCTCACGGAACAAAGGTCTTCGTAGCGGGCAGTACGCATGAGGGCGAGGACGATGTGGTTCTTAGAGTCTACCGGGGCCTGCTTGAAAGATATCCTGATATGCTTATGGTTATTGTCCCGCGGCATCCAGAGAGGGGCAACGCGGTATTTTCTCTTGCGAAGGATGCGGGTTTTGATGACTGCATTACGATGGCAGTGATAAACAGCGGCGAGAGACGTTCCGGCCAGCGGATTATCATTGTTGACGTTATAGGAGAGCTCTTCAAGGTTTACAGCCTCGCCACCCTGGTCTTCTGCGGCGGGAGCCTGGTTCCCAAGGGAGGACAGAACATCCTGGAGCCCGCTGCGTGGGGAAAGGTCGTTCTCTATGGCCCCTCAATGGAAGATTTTATGGATGAGCGAGAAAGGCTGGAGATGGCAGGGGGGGGTATTACCATCAGGGACGGCAATGAACTGCTGGGCGAGGCACTGAAACTGATGGAAGATCCCGAGACCCTCCGCAGGAAAGGAGAAGCGGGACGTGAGATAGTTGCCTCCAACAAGGGGGCAGCGCGAAGATACGCCGAAATGATAAGGAACCACCTGAAAGGATAGTTTACAGCTGTCGGTTCACAGTTGTCGGTTGAAATTGTGAGAGAAGCGCTGCTTGGACAAAAAGATGGTTGTGCTTATCTTAGAAATGTTTAAAAGTCAAACGGGAAACTTTCTCAATCAGGTGATCCGACCAGTCATACATCGGACGTCTTCAGGGTTTCTGTTTGATAATGGGTATTCAGGGCATCAATAATGGCGCTGATATCTCCATCAAGAATACTTTCCAGACTATACATGGTAAGCCCGATCCGGTGGTCTGTCATCCGCCCCTGAGGGAAATTATAGGTTCGTATCCTCTGGCTCCTGTCTCCGCTCCCCACCTGTTGTTTTCTTGCCGCAGAGATCGAGGCATCCTGTTCCTCTTTTACCTGTTCAAAAAGTCTTGCCCGGAGTACATTTAAAGCCTTTGCCTTGTTCTTATGCTGCGATTTTTCGTCCTGACAGGTTACCACAAGGCCTGATGGAAGATGAGTAATTCTTACCGCGGAATCTGTGGTGTTGACGCTCTGTCCCCCATGGCCTGTGGAACGATAGACATCTATCCTCAGGTCATTCGGATCAATATTCACTTCCGCTTCTTCCACCTCAGGAAGAACCGCCACAGACACAGCGGATGTATGGATTCTCCCCTGTGTCTCGGTAACTGGAACCCTCTGTACACGGTGAACACCGCTTTCGTATTTCAATCTGCTGTACGCGCCACCTCCCTCAACAAGGAGTATGACTTCCTTAAATCCTCCCACGCCTCCAGATATACTGGAGCTCATAATTTCCACTTTCCAGTTACATTTTTCCGCGTACCTGGTATACATCCTGAAAAGATCCCCGGCAAAAAGTCCTGCCTCATCTCCTCCTGTGCCAGCTCTTATTTCCAGAAAGACATTTCTCTCGTCATTTGGATCTTTTGGAAGCAAAAGAATTTTCAACTTTTCTTCCAGAACCTGCAGTTTTTTCCGCAACTGGGGGATCTCATCTTTTGCCATCTCCCGCAGCTCCTCATCTCCATCTTTGAGAAGATCTTTATTGTCCTCAATTTGAGAGGTTATATCTTCATACTCTCTGTAGGCCTGCACAATATCGGAAATGCCGGCATGTTCCCTGGCGTACTTCCGGTATTCACCATAATTGCCGATTACGGCGGGATCGCTCAACAATCCTTCCAGATCTTGATATCTTTTCTCAATTTCACTAAGCTTTGTCAGCATACTGTTCTTCCCGGATTGATGACGATTTTCTTCAGAAGGGGATGACTCTAGACGGACAGCCCTTACGGGCCGGAAGATACCTGATAAAAAGCAACTGTTCAGGGTTACAAAGGCACAAAGAAAGAATAGAAGAAAACATCTTGCAAAAGATTGTCAACAGAAAACCCTCTTTGTGCCTGATCAGCTATACCTGTTACTTCTGCTCAAGATTGGCATATCTGCGATTGAACTTCTCGATCCTTCCAGCAGTATCCATTATTTTCTGTTTTCCAGTAAAAAACGGGTGACATTTTGAGCATATCTCAACCTTGGTATCACCTTTGGTGGATCTCGTCTCAATAACATTCCCGCAGACGCATGTTATCTTTGCTTCCTTATATTCCGGATGAATATTCTTCTTCATAATTTCTGTCAGCCTCCCTCGGCATTTAAAAAATCACCATTATATCCATATCAAAATGAATTTCAAGAAAATAATTTCAAACTCACCGATTCATGGACTTAAAGAATTCCTCGTTGGTGCTTGTTCGTTTTACCTTATCAATTATAAATTCCATGGCATCCACAGGACTCATCTCCTGCAGGAGCCTTCTCAGTATCCACAATCTGTTCAGATTGTCCTTGTCGATCAGCATTTCCTCTTTTCTTGTACCGGAACGGACAACATCAAACGAGGGAAAGATTCTCCTGTCTGAGATTCTTCTATCGAGATGCAGCTCCATATTCCCTGTTCCCTTGAATTCTTCAAAGATAACATCGTCCATCCGGCTTCCAGTATCGATAAGGGCCGTCGAGATTATTGTGAGACTGCCACCTTCTTCAATATTCCTCGCGGCGCCGAAAAACCTCTTCGGCTTGTGCAGGGCGTTGGAATCAACACCACCGGAGAGCACCTTTCCGCTTGGCGGTACAACGGAGTTATAGGCCCTGGCAAGCCGGGTAATACTGTCCAGAAGTATAACAACATCCCGGTTGTGTTCTACCAGGCGTTTGGCTTTTTCGATAACCATCTCCGCAATCTGGACATGCCGTGTGGCAGTTTCATCAAAGGTTGAAGAAATAACCTCTCCGGAAACGCTTCTCTCCATATCCGTCACTTCTTCAGGACGTTCATCTATCAGGAGAACCATAAGGATGGCATCTTTGTGATTCGCTGTAATACTGTTGGCAATATCTTTCAAAAGGACTGTTTTCCCTGTTCTGGGTGGAGAAACGATAAGGCCTCTCTGCCCTTTGCCTATCGGTGTAAAAATATCCATAATCCTTGTCGAGTAGTTCTCCGGATCCGATTCCAGCATCCATTTTTCTTCGGGGTACAGCGGTGTCAAATTATCAAAGAGTATCTTACCCCTGGCCGCCTCCGGAGCCTCAAAATTTATGGATTCTACCTTCAGGAGGGCAAAATATTTCTCTCCCTCTTTCGGAGGCCGCACCTCCCCGTATATCGTATCCCCCGTTCTCATCCCGAATCTGCGTATCTGAGAGGGGGAAACATAGATATCATCGGGCCCCGGAAAATAGTTATAACTTACCGACCTGAGAAAGCCGAATCCATCCGGAAGTGTTTCCAAAACTCCCTCTCCCGTGATGACGCCATTTTTCTCTGTCTGGTACTGGAGAATTGCGAAGATAAGATCCTGCCTTTTCATCCCGCTCGTACCAGCTATTTTAAGCCCCTTAGCCAATTCATTAAGCTCACTTATGGATTTGTTTTTGACCTCTGAAATGTTCATATATCTTTCCTTTATTGTATGGTTATGATGCCGGGTTTTAATATTTATTCTTCAGGGGATGCACATAGATGCCTTCCCCCCAATTCAGGCAGGTAGTGTATTATATTTGTTTATCTCCTTGAAAACTTATGAAAAGCATAAAAACAGATCCTGGAAATGAAGCAGAATTTCTTTGAAGTGTAAACTTTTTTAAAATCTAAACATTGCGAATCCGGTTGATTGCGCCAGAGAACAAATCCTGAGGTGTACAGTGAAACATACTTGGAATTGCTAAAAGACTTCCGGCATCAATGATGCACGTTACAATGCTCTTTTATTTCCGGTAGCTAATCTGGTCTCCTGAAATACTTCGGAAGGAAGGATTTAGCACACAACCTTAATGAAAGCCCGTCTATACTAAACCGGCGGACATGTCAAGGATTTTTTAACTTTATGCCAAGCGGGCAGTCTATCGTAACATTATAAAGTTAATTTGTCTTCCCGTTCCGCCATGCTCCCCCCTGTGCGAGAAGAAGGTGCCCCTGTTACAGGACGTGCAGATATCAGCAGAAAATATATTGTCCGAGGGAACACCCTTGCCAAGCAACTGGGATCTGTTGGCGGCGGGAAGGTCAAGCATCCATTTCCCCTCTTTTTTACCTTCGGTGAAGAAAGACTCTCTGTTCGGGTTGTTATCAAAGTGATGAAAAACAGTTTCATCAACCTCATAGCAGCAGGGGCCTATGGCGGGACCTATGACAGCCAGGATATCTGACGGCCTGGAGACAAATTCTTTCATGAAAGTGTCTATGGCCTTAGCGACAATTCCCAGAGATGTTCCCTTCCATCCCGCGTGCACCGCCCCGACCACCCGCTTTGCGCGATCGGCAAGAAGCACCGGAACGCAGTCGGCCGTCTTTATGCCGACAGACACGCCGGGCATCGAAGAAATAATGCCGTCATATTCGAGCTTTTTACCATGCCGCCAATCCTGCGTCTTTTCATCAACAATCAGAAGCCTGTCTCCATGAACCTGATTGACCGTAATGAGATTTTGTTCCGGGAGGTCGAAGGCGGAGCGGAGGACCCCCCTGTTTTTCAAGAGATGTCCTTCGGTGTCACCCGAACGCGTGCCAAAGTTGAGGTTGGACAACTTTCCCCCGCTTGTGCCGCCCCATCTGGTACAAAACGCGTGGGTTATAAAATCGCACCCACCAAGCGCCAGACACTCCAGATACCGCACATCATCTCTCCTGGAAAATCTGAACGCGTCCGATGTGCCGTATCTATGATCCGGGTTTTTAAACATTAGTTGTAACCGTTCACGGTTGTCGGTTCACAGTTCACAGTTCTTTCAAGTAAACTATGCAACAATTGAAGCACGTTAGATGGTGATCCCATCTCTTGTATTAATTCTTTCGCATCTAAATCAGAGAGCATGTTAACCTCTCGCGAACCATCTGTGTTCTCATTTCACCAGTCGAACCAAATGTTTTTACAACTGTAAACCGTAAACTGCTACAGTATTACCCTCTATTCCTCAAATCATGACAGACCTGCGCCATATCATCTGGAAGCGGAGATGAAAAATCCATAAGGTCGCCTGTGATCGGATGATGGAAGCACAATTTGCTCGAATGGAGAGCCTGCCTGCGAATCTTCCTCAACACCACCTGCCGGATATTATCTTTTACCGCCTCGATTCTTTTTTTCGAATTACCATAAACAGCGTCCCCGACAACAGGATATCCTGTGGCGTTCAGGTGCACCCGGATCTGATGTGTCCTTCCTGTCTCAATCTGGACAGCAAGGAGTGTGGCGATATTGTAGCGTTCCTCTACACTCCAGCGGGTCAGAGATTCTTTGCCTCTTCTGCTGTTAGTGGACATCTTCTTCCTGTCCACAGGATGCCTCCCTATGGACAGATCGATTACCCCCTCTTCTTCTTTCATATCGCCATGTACAAGAACCCTGTAGGTTTTTTTCACGAGATGTTTTTTGAACTGTTTTGCCAGCCCGGTGTGGGCCTCATCCGACTTCGCGACCACCATAAGCCCCGATGTGTCTTTGTCCAGTCGATGTACTATACCGGGCCGTTTAACACCGCCAATGCCGGAAAGATCCCCGCAATGAAACAAAAGGGCATTGACAAGTGTGCCGCTGCGGTTTCCCGCCGCAGGATGGACGACCATACCATAGGGTTTGTTCAACACAAGGATGTGCGCATCTTCGTAGATGATATCAAGGGGTATTTCTTCCGGAGCAAGGTCACATTCCTTCGGTTCTTCCCTCCGGACAATGACCATATCGCCCATCTTCAGACGACAGGCCGGTTTTGATTCAGCTCCGTTTACCCGCACCTGCCCTTCATCAATCGCCCTCTTAACCCGCGAACGCGTAACGAAAACGCCTTTTTTAGACAAAAAAATGTCAAGGCGCTCTCCACTCTCAGAGGGAGATACACTGAGCTTGAATTCTCTGTCATCTCCAGATGTCATTTTCTCTTTCATCGGGAAACCGGTCGGAAAACATAAAAATCGAAAGAATTAAAAGCCAAGGTCATGAAAATCACGCAAGCCCCGCTATGTGTTTCATTCCTTCCTCTATAAAAACAAATTCTTCCTCAGTTATCGTCCTCAGATCGAGGAGGACTTGGTCTTCGAATATCCTCGCAATTATGGGAACTTCCAGCTTCCTTAATCTTCTTTCCATCCTGCTAGTCGGGATGCCGCGAGAGCTTACAGTCACGACAACGGTGGGAATCTCCTGCGTGGGAAGCGATCCGCCACCGGCCATGGAATGTTCTTTCATAATGGAGAAAGTCAGGTCCTTAAGGGATAATTTCTCCAGCAGATCCAACAGCCTGCGCGCCCTTTTTTCGACATCGGCGACCGGTTCCGTCAGCGAGCGTAAGACCCTTACATCGCACACCGCCCTGTCGAGATCCAGATAATGCATCATAGTTGCCTCAAGGGCCGCAAGGGTCAATTTATCTATTCTCAGGGCACGATTGAGAGGGTTTTTCTTTATCCTGTCCAGTATCGTCTTTTTGCCTAGGATTATCCCGGCCTGCGGCCCCCCGAGGAGCTTGTCGCCGCTGAATGTCACCACATCCACACCCGTCTTCAAAACCTCCTGAACCGTCGGTTCCCTTTCAAAACCATATTTATCCAGCTGCACAAAGCATCCGCTCCCCAGATCATTCATTACAGGAATGTCTTTCTTTTTGCCAAGTGCCACCAGCTCGTCCAGGCCTATCTCATCAGTAAAGCCAAGCACCTTGAAGTTACTTGTATGAACCTTAAGAATCAACCCGGTATTGCCGCACACCGCATTATCGTAGTCCGAAAAATGCGTGCGGTTGGTGGTACCCACCTCTCTGAGAATGGCTCCGCTTTTTTCCATAACCTCGGGAATACGAAACGCTCCCCCTATCTCAATAAGCTCTCCCCTCGAAACGATCGCCTCTTTTCCCTCCGACAGGGCATTGAGGGTAAGGAGGACAGCGGCGGCGTTATTGTTGACGATTATGGCATCTTCCGCTCCCGATACGCAGCAGAGTATGTCCTTCACATGATCGTATCTTATCCCGCGTTCCCCCTTGTCAAGGTTGAACTCAAGGTTTGAATAGCCTTCGCTGACATCAATAATCCTTTTCAGGGCCTCCCCGCAGAGAGGGGCCCTCCCCAGATTGGTATGCAGGATGATTCCGGTGGCATTCACCACACGGCGGAGGCTGTAGTCATGAAGGGCAAGCAACCTTTTTTGCACCTCCCTCGCAGCCCTGTCAGGGGAAAGAGGACCGGGAGTTTTTCCACCGCCTTTTTCCGAATCCAATATATCCTTCCTCATCTCTTCTACAACCTGGCGGCATTTTTCCACCACGATATCCCTTGAAACACCTTTAAACGCGTCATCATTTTCGAGAATGAGGAGCACCTCGTCAATCTTCGGAAGGGTTTTCAGTAACTCTCTGATCTTGTCATCCATTTTATTCCCTATCTCCCCAGACAGAAGTCGCGGAAATTGTTGACTGCGGTAAAGAATTCCCGCATCATTATGACCCAATAATATCTGCCACGGTCCGTAAGGTAAAAAGTGCCGCGCTTGTAGCGCAACCCTCCGACCAGCATAAAGGCGGCTATCTCTCTCCAGAGATAGCCGATGCTCCCGCCACCATATTTCTTCCTCAAGAAGGAGACATCCAGTTTAAGACCAAACAGCTTCATCAGAAAGTCGTAGCGCGCCTGTTGCTGGAGTGTAAAATCACGCGCCGCCATCAATGGAAGTTCTCCCCTGTCCAGCATCTCAATATATCGAGGTATGTCGAAGGTGTTCGCGTAACTTCTACCATCCATGTATCCGATAGAACCGCTGCCCAGACCGGCATATTCGTCATAATCCACTATATACTCATCAACCATAGTTCCTCTCCGGGAAAAACACCACGCCGAGGAAAAACGGTAGTAAGGGGCAAGTTTTTTGGAAATCAGTTGATAAAACCTCTTTTCCTTCCTGTAATCAACTATCCCCAGCGTTCCCTCCACCTTGCTGCGCGTGGATTCCGAGACCATCAGGGGATAATAGGTCACTTGATCAACACCTGTATCGATCAGAATATCCAGGTCTCTAACCAGAATTTCTTCGGTCTGGACAGGAAAGTTAAAGATCATATCGGCATTCAAGGTATCGAACTGCCCCGATATCTCTGCAATTCTTCCGGCAATTGTGTCGCCGCTCCCATATTTCTCATATCTGCCCATTGCCTTCAAAAGCCCGTCATCGAAACTCTGTACCCCAACCGAAAGCCTGTTAACACCGATTTTCCTGAGGATATCAACATTCTCCTGTGTGAGATGGTTGGGATTGGTCTCCACTGAAATCTCCCGGATGTTGAAACAATCCGCTGCCAGTAGCAGGGTTTTCTCCAGTTCATCCATCATTATTGTCGGTGTTCCCCCGCCCACATACACACTGGTGAAGTTATAATCTTTATCCCTGTAAAACCGTATCTCTTTTCTGAGGGCGGCGTGATACCTTCGACAGAGATCTTTATCGAGCACAATCCTGTTAAATGAGCAGTATGGACACAGGCTTTCACAGAATGGAATATGGAGATAAAGAAGCCTTCCATGATTTGCATTCCCCTGTGGGAGAAATGCACCCATCCTTTCCTCAAACCGCATGGCCCGGGAGAATTCCCGTTTTGTCGCTGCTGTTATAATCCTGTCTATCAATTCAACCCACCCCCTCTATTTACATTGCTACGTTGTGATTATCAGGATTCTCGTATTATTTCAATACTATTGAAATAATAATCCCATGGTGTTATAGAATAGAAAATCGAAGACAGAAAGGCCCTGTGTAAGAAAAATGAAGACCTGGAAATTATGGGAAGATGAAAAGATCAATGAAGAGGAGGCAAGGCTTCTGAGGAGGCATGCCGATGAGATTCCGATTCCCTTTGATGAAGAGGGAAAGAGCGACATCGAAATCCTTGTCGACGCATTTACCGGAAGGGATGACGCCGCGGGGCTTGCCGCTCCGCAGATAGGGATAAGCAAACGGGTCGTGGTATTCAAAAATGGGAACTTCGACGACAAAGCACCTATAAAAAAAGGCGGGGACCATTATGATGTTCTTGTAAACCCGAGAATCACACAGATAAGGGGGGACATGGAAAAGGCGCAGGAGGCCTGCCTGTCCTGCCCCGATATAAGCGCCGATGTCGTAAGGGCCACTTCAATAAAGGTTAAGGCGTACGATGAAAAGGGAAACAAGGTAAACAAACGCTACACGGGATTTCTCGCCCGCGTTGTTCAGCATGAGCTTGATCACCTTGATGGAAAACTCATTGTTGATCGTGGAACAACAATCTACTTTCCCAAAGAGAAGTCTAATTTTTTCGGCAAGATCTTCAAGGATGAATGAAGCCACAGCATTCCATTTGTGTAGCTGTCATATCTGGTACCCGTTCACGGTTTACTGTTATCGGTTCACGGTTAAAAAGCAGAAAGTTGAAATAAATATCCAAAATGCTTCAATCGTTCGGTTTCGTTCATGATTGCATAGTTTATTGGAAAAACTGTGAACTGTGAACCGGCAACCGTAAACTGTTATCATATTGTAAAGAGAGGTTCGTATGCCACTAACCAGAGATCATCTGAACAGATACACCGACGCCCTGTTGTGGGGACTGCTAAAGGCCAGGACGGGACGGTTCAAACGGGGAGACATCGTTTTAATTCGATACGAATTGCCCGCCTTGAGCCTTGCCGAATGTCTTTACGATAAGTTGCTCGTCATGGGGATGAATCCCATTCCCCGCGCCGGTCTTACCGCAAATATGGAACGCGGTTTCTTTGACAGCGCGAACCAGCGGCAACTCGTCTTTCATCCCCCAGGGGAAAAAGAGCTATATGAATCGCTCAATGGGAGCATCTTTATCTGTGCCCCCGAATCCCTTACCCACTTAAAAGACGCAGATCCCAAAAAGATAGCAAAGTCACTGATCGCGAGAAAAAAGTTGCGGGAGATTCTGGACAAGAGAGAAGAGATCGGCGAGTTCGGCTGGACACTGTGCACATTTCCAACATCGGAACTCGCAAAAAACGCAAACCTTACCCTTACGGAATATACCGACCAGATAATAAAGGCATGTTTTCTGGATAGCAATGACCCGGCCTCCAGATGGGAAACAGTATACAGGGAGGCCGACACGATAAAAAAATGGTTGAACGGCATGGCAGTTTCTTACTATCACATCCAGTCTGAAAATATCGACCTTCGTATAAGACCGGGAGAAAAAAGAAAGTGGATAGGTGTTTCAGGTCATAATATACCCAGTTTCGAGCTTTTCCTCTCTCCCGACTGGAGAGGGACAGAGGGCCGCTACTTCGCCAACCAGCCCTCTTTCAGAAGCGGAAATTACGTGGAGAACATAAGCCTTGTCTTTGAAAAGGGCCACGCCGTCAAAATTGAGGCGAAAGCCGGCGAAGACTTTACAATACAACAACTGTCCATGGACAGAGGGGCAGGCAGGGTCGGAGAATTTTCCCTTACCGACAGGCGTTTTTCCAGGATCGACAGATTCATGGCAGACACCCTCTTCGACGAAAATTACGGGGGCCAATGGGGAAACTGTCATATAGCCCTCGGGGCGTCTTTCTCCGAAACATACACTGGAGATCCCGCCGAATTGACGAAGGACATGAAAAAAAAGCTTGGGCTTAACGACTCGGCCCTGCACTGGGATATGGTAAGCACCGAGAAGAAAACAGTAAAAGCACATCTATCAGACGGGAAGACCGTTACAATTTATGAAAACGGCACCTTTTGTTGCTAGTCCCTTAGTTGTGAATGTTTTTTCGGTTTTCATAATCCCGTGCTTTCGTGATAAAAGATATCTTGTTTGGTTCCGACTTGTCCGGGTGAGGTTGCATAGAGAGGAAAGCCGATGCTAAAGACTGTCTTTGAAAGCTCTCCGATACCGACGTTTGTTATAGGCAGAGATCATAAAATACTATACTGGAACAGGGCGATGGAGCAGCTGAGCGGCATTAAGGCTGAAGAAGCTGTTGGTTCTAAAGATCCCTGGAGGGGATTCTACCATAAATACAGACCTGTCATGGCTGATCTTATTGTAGATGAACGCGAAAGCGAAATCCCGTTTTGGTACCCGGATAAGCAAAGTAAATCCAAATTAATAGACGGTGCCTATGAGGCAACTGATTTTTTCCCGGAACTGGGAGGGGGAAGCAAGTGGCTGCGGTTTACCGTCTCCGCGCTGAGGGACTCAGCAGGGACCATTTTAGGGGCAGTGGAAACCCTTGAAGATGTAACAGGCCGAAGGCTTGCCGAGGATACGCTGAAGGAAAGTGAAAAAATGTACAGGGCATTGAGCATCACCGATGCGCTTACCGGGCTTTATAACTCGAGGTATTTCTACGACCAGTTAAGATTAGAAATAGAGCGGGCCGAACGGTATCGTCATCCACTCTCTCTTCTGTTCCTTGATATTGACGATTTTAAAGATTTCAACGACACATACGGACACCTTGAAGGGGACTCAATCCTTGCCAGGCTGGGAAAGGTAATCTTGAAAAGCCTGAGAAGGACAGACTCCGCATACCGATACGGGGGAGAAGAATTCATTGTTGCCCTGTCCGAAACAACTGGAGACGCGGCAGTCATTCTCGCAGAAAGAATAAGGGAGGAATTCGAGAATGAAGGCTTTTATCCCCTGGGCGGAGGGAAAGCAGTGTTCAAGACCGTGAGCATTGGGGTGGCCCAGTATATATTTCAAGAGGCGTCGAGGATTTTTTTAAAACGGGCAGACGCCAACATGTACCACGCCAAGGGGCAGGGGAAAAACCGGGTATTCTACCGGAACGAATAGGACAGCTTGAAAAATCGGAAACCCTGCAATACTGACCTTAAATTCTTGACAATTGGGTTATTATTTATTATTTCCCCGCCTTTTGTGCCGGTTCATCGGATATAGTATGTCGATTATTCTAAACACTTCTCCCATCCTTAGGATACTTATTGTCTTCGTTCTCGTCCTCATCGCTATCAGAAAAAATGTCTCTCTGGGAAATGCATTCCTCCTGGGGGCTATCCTTACAGGTGTGCTCTTCGGATTGACGCCGGGCGCGATGCTTTTCTCAGCCACCGGCTCGATCTTGATGCCCAAAACCCTTTCCCTTGCCGCTGTAGTCACGCTCATCCTCGTCCTCAGCAGCAGCATGGAGCAAGGGGGACATATGGATAGGCTCCTCAGCAATTTTCGCGGTCTCGTGGCAAACCCCAGGCTAAACCTCGCCATATTCCCGGCCCTTATCGGCCTTCTACCCATGCCCGGGGGCGCGGTATTTTCCGCCCCCATGGTAAAAGAGCTGGGAAATAAAAGTCAGCTCAGGCCGGATCAACTCAGCTTCATCAACTACTGGTACCGCCATATCTGGGAATACTGGTGGCCCCTCTATCCTGGGATACTCCTTGCTGCGACACTGGCGGACATGGATCTCGGGATAATTATGATGGTTATGTGGCCATTCACCATTGTGGCCGTTTCTCTCGGCTCTCTTTCCATAAAAGGGGTTGACCTTAAACACGCAACGGGAAAAAGAGATAAGAGCCGTTCCGTGGGACCATTTTTAAAAGAACTTATCCCCATCCTCATGGTGATATTTATTGGTCTCGGCGCCAGCATATTTCTCTCGCGCGTCTTTCCCGGACTTTACATTGCGAAGGAAGTGGGACTGATTATAGCGCTTATTCTGTCTATTGCTTATGTCTGGTTCCGAAACGGAATGGATGGTGGCAAGATTCGGAGGGTTGTCATAGACCCCCACCTTTTGAAGGTGTTCTACATGATTATCGCCATACTGATCTTCAAGGGAATGCTTGAGGACAGTCATGCCGTCACCGCCATAAGCAGAGAGCTTATAGAATTTTCTGTTCCCCTCACCCTGATTGTTATTGCGCTCCCCTTTATGGTAGGAGGAATCACGGGGATAACAATAGCCTTCGTGGGGAGTACCTTTCCCATTATCGTCCCGCTCGTTCATTCCATGGGTGAAGGTTCCTTTATGCTGGCCTATGTCATGTTAGCGCTTGTCAGCGGTATCGCGGGGGTTCTTCTCTCACCCCTCCACCTCTGTCTCCTGCTCTCAAACCAGTATTTCGAAGCTCTCTTCGGACGCGTATACAGGCACCTTCTCCCGCCCTGCGTATTCCTCTTTGCAACAGGCTGCGTGTATTTTTTCTTTGTACGATGGATTATGGCTCGATTTTCATGAGGTTCATCTACCATTTAGTTGAAGAAAAGGGACCAATCCCGACAAGTCGGGATTAAGGAAGATGTTTATTTTTTATTCGCTCGCTAACCCCGCTACATTATTCAGGCGGTCTGCTTTCCGCTGGCCGCGCGCACCTTTCCGAGGTCATCGGGCGAGTTGACATTGAAAAACATCCTGTCATCCGGATCGAAAGTTGCGATCACATCGGCCGGAATTTCCAGCACCCTCGCATTTCTGTAGAAGCCGGTTATCTTCAGCCTGTCTTCATCGATGAGTTTCTTTATGGAAGGCATGCATTTTCTGGAATATATCGCGTGAAGGGGCTGGAGCCCATCGGGGGGGGCCGGGACCACAATATCGTGGCCCTTTGTCCTTCCTGTCATGTACCTTATAAAATCAGCGTTCAGAAAGGGCAGGTCACAGGGGCATACGAAAGCATAGTCACCAGATGAGTGAAAAAGGCCTGTATAGATGCCACCCAGAGCGGCCTTTCCCTTTACAATATCTGTTACGATCCGGATATCCAGGTCCAGATACTCAAGGGGTGAATTGGTAACCAGAACTATCTCCTGAAAAATTCCTCTGAAGATCCTTATCGTCCTGTCAATGATCCTCTCCCCGTCTATTTCTATAAACGCCTTGTTTGTACCCATTCTGGTGTTCTTACCACCCGATAGTATGATGCCCGTCATCCGGTTCACAGCTTTCCTGTTTTACTTGCAGAGTCTGAGGATATCCACAATGACCTCTTCGGTATAATTCCGAAGCCCCCAGGCCTGTGCAAGAACATGCGCGTTTTCCGCAATCTTTCCTATGCCTTCCCCGGGAATATCTGCCTCTCTCAGCGACACGGGGCTCCCGATGGACGCAAACCACTCTTTAATACGGTTTATTCCTTCCATTCCCGCCTTCAGGTTGTCATTTTCCTCAATGCCGAAAATCTCCCGGCCTAACCGCGCAAATTTTACTGGATCTTGTTCGACAGCGTAAAACATCCATCCCGGAAAAACGATTGAAAGCCCGGCGCCATGCGCTATATCGTAAATCGCGCTCAGCGAATGTTCTATCATATGGGCGGGAAGACTTGTCATCCCCATTCCCGCGGCAGTAAGGCCATTGAAGGCAAGCGTGGCGGCCCACATCATGTTTGCCCTCGCGTCATAATCTGCCGGATCTCTCAGTATAACTTCAGTGCTTTCCATAATGGTCTTTATCATGCCTTCCACAAGCCTGTCCTGCAGAGGGCTGTGCGGTTCTTTGTTGTTGAAATAACCCTCCAGCATGTGGGTTATCGCGTCAACGGCGCTGTATGCGCTGTACGCTGGGCTGAGTGTAAAGAGCGCCGTGGGATCAAGGATGGACGTCTTCGGCTGGACAAAGGGGGATCTGAAACTGAATTTTCTGGCCCCTTCCTCTTTTGTAATGACTGCCGCCGGATTCATCTCCGACGCGCTGGCGGAAATCGTTACAACGGTAAGAATGGGGAGGGCATCCTGTATCGTCTTTGCGCGCATAAAATAATCCCATACATCATCATCCGTTTTTGCCCCCACCGCTATTGTCTTTGCCGTATCAATGACACTTCCGCCTCCGACAGCGAGCACTACATCAACTCCCTCTCTTCTGGCAAGGTCTATACCTTTCAAGACATGGGACAGTACCGGGTTTGACTTGACGCCCGGAAACTCGACAATTTCGATGTCCGATTCCTGAAGTGACGCAATAACCTGGTCGTAAACGCCACTCTTCTTTACGCTGCCCTGGCCATACACCATCAAAACCTTTTTGCCGAATTTTGCTGTTTCGCAGCCGATTTTCTTTATCTGGCCCCTGCCGAAAACTATTTTAGTCGGATTTTCGAATACAAAATTTCGCATACACTAACTCCTGTGGAAAATGTTTTATCGTCGTCGGAGAGGCATATACATGAGCCTTTATAGTATGTCAATACGGCTTTCCAGGCCCTGATTCACCATCAAAATCGGAGGACCCTTAAGAAACTGTGGATTTGGTCCAAGTCGTGTTATTCGTACATCCCATATCCGGACAGACCGACCACCGTCCAGACAAAATTACATCATCCGATTAACCGGATTTTTCTATACATACACGCCATATATGTCAAGTTGTTCCCTGCTTCTGTTAATGTAATATGATTATGTCATCCCCACTTATCTTATCTTTCCGCCGTATGTGAATAACAAAATTTCTCGCAGCATAATGTTTTCGCCTCGTTGATGATAGATTTTGTCTGATAAAATCATTTTTGCCGGTGGCCCACCGCAGACCATTACTCTTGCCATTGTCAATACCTTTTTGACTTACTGTTTGTGTTATAGTAGGTTTCTGCGCTGATGTTAATATCTTCGGGGGTTGAATTGAACAGCGAGCGCATTCCCCGCTGCTTGCGGCGGGGTTAGCGAGCGAATATAAAATAATATTTTCCTTAACAATCGGAGATTCCCCGCAACTTGTTGCGGGGAGCTTCACCGTCAGCTGGCTGGCAATAATAAAGGACGGGGTTGTCGGCGCGTGGCCCATCTGTCTCGGCTACCTTGCCATCGGCCTGGCCTTCGGGGTGATCGCGCAAAAGGCGGGATTCAGCCCGATGGAAATCGGTCTCATGTCTCTCCTCGTTTATGCGGGCAGCGCCCAGTTTATTGGCATATCCATGCTGAGCGCAGGCGCCGGCATTATTCCCATAATCATAACCACATTTACCATAAACCTGCGCCATATGCTGATGAGTTCATCCCTCTCAACCTTCATGCGCAATCTCGGAATAGGCAAGCTTTCCCTCTTTGCCTATGGAGTAACCGATGAGAGTTTTGCCCTCAATACAGCCAGGTTCAGGGATGGCAACTGGGACTGGAGACGCGCCCTCGTCCTCAATCACACATCAAATCTAGCCTGGATTATAAGCACAGTTGCAGGCGGATTCAGCGGTCGGTTTATACCCGCCGGGGCTCTCGGGATCGACTACGCCCTGATCGCCATGTTTGTATGTCTTCTTGTTTTTCAGTTGAGGGGAAGACTTTACGTGATAGTGGCAATCATCTCCGGGATACTGGCCGTTACCTTATCTCTGTTTCTCCCCGGAAACGCATACATAGTGGCAGCCTCGGTAATCGCGGCGACGCTGGGAGTTTTTCTCAAAAGATCGAAGCAGTTCGCATCGACGGAGCAGAAATCATGATACATGACAATTACCTGTATGTCATTCTCGGGATGGGAGTTGTCACCTATATACCTCGGTGGCTCCCACTCGTATTTCTGTCCCGCCGAAGACTGCCGGATTGGTTTGAACAGTGGCTCGACCTTATTCCCGCCGCGATATTAAGCGCCCTGATACTCCCAATACTCATAACAACGGGAGCCCCCCGGCATCTTGATCTTTTTCGGCCCGAGCTTATCGTGGCAGTGCCGACCCTTGCCTTCGCGGTGAAAACAAGGTCTCTCGCGGGAACGGTAATCTTAGGAATGTTTCTATTCTGGCTCGCGGGGAAATTTTTTTAAGGAAAGAATGATGGTGTCGTAAAAAATCCCAAAACTGTCATACCGGGCTTGATCCGGTATCCAGAAACTGTTGAATTTACTGGATTCCGGCTTCCGCCGGGATGACGAAAAGTGGCGTTTTCTGACTTTCTACGAATGCGTCAGGAATGGTAGTTTTGAATTGATTATTTATGTCAAGCTCCTGCTAACCGCTATTTTCTGGGGTGGAACCTTTATAGCCGCGCGGGTCGTCGCGCAAACTGTCGGCCCTTTCAGCGCCTCTTTCCTGAGATTCGCTATTGCATCCCTTTTTCTTGTCTTTATCACTATAAGAATGGAAGGCAAAATTCCCTGGCTGAAAAAACACCAGATATTGCCTGTCATACTTCTCGGACTGACGGGTGTATTCGCATATAATTTCTTCTTTTTCTCCGGACTGAAAACGATTACGGCAAGCCGCGCTTCTATTATTATAGCAATGAACCCGATTTTTATATCTATTTTTGCTTACACCTTTTTCAAGGAAAAACTGACCGGGATAAATGTGGTCGGGATTTTACTCTGCGTATCCGGCGCGATTATCGTCATCTCAAGGGGAAACCCCCTGGGAATAATTCAAGGGGGCCTTGGGGCGGGAGAACTTCACATTCTTGGATGCGTCGCGAGCTGGGTCTTATATTCCCTGATTGGGAAAAGCGCCATGAAGGACATGTCTCCCCTGGTGACCGTCACATACTCCTGCCTTGCCGGAGGTATCCTGCTTTTATTTCCTGCCTGGATAGAGGGGATGCCCCGGGATATCACGGGATACAGCGTGGCGGACTGGGCAGGCATCTTTTATCTCGGATTTTTCGGCTCTGTTCTCGGGTTTACCTGGTATTATCAGGGAATAAAGAAGATCGGAGCATCGAAGGCATCTGTGTTTATCAACTTTGTTCCGGTAAGCGCGGTCATACTCGCCTGTCTGCTCCTGAAGGAAAAACTCGACCTGTCCCTCATCACAGGCGCCATCATGGTAATCTGCGGGGCATATCTGGCTAACAAGAAACATAGGACATGACCGGCGCCGATAACCACAGAACTGTTATATCCATTTCCATTAACTACCCGGCCGTTTTTCATATCAAGACATAGCGTGATTTTTTCAGGCAAAATCAGGGTCAGGTCTTGCAATGACACATTATGGGTAAACCGGTTAATACAGGCTGATTAAATGTTGCATTGCAAGACCTGATCCCTATGATTCTATGGTTGCTATGATTGCCTCTGGCTATGCTTCCGCGATAGATTTAGCAAACCTTCTTCCCAATTCCGAAGCCTTCATCAGTATCTCTTCCTCTTTTTTGACCGCGCCCCTGTCAAAGATTTTTAATACCGGAAGCTCTTCAAAAATCTCGTAGCCCAATGCCTGCAATGGAAGACGCATGGCTTCGATCGTAAATCCCATGTCTTTTTTATCTTGTTGCTCGCATACGGCCACAATAACCGCTTTTCTATTTTGACCGGCCAGACGACTCGTCCAGCCTCTCGGGCGGTTATCATCAAATTCATACAGGCAGTACAGACGATCGATAAATGCCTTCATCCACGCGGTGATATTATAGTTATGGGTTGGAGACAGGAGGATGAGTCCCCGGGCCTGTATAATTTTCGGATAGAGAAGATTCATGCCGTCATTCAGGCCCGTACATATTTTATCTTTTCTACATCTTTCACATCCGATACACGGTTGGAAATAATAGTCTCGCAGGTGTACGCTTTCTGTAGGAACATCCTCTCCTTGAACGCCCTTGAGAATATGTTTCAAAAGCACGTCGGAGTTCCCGTTAATTCTTGGGCTGCCGCTGATTCCCAGAATTTTCTGTTCCGGCAATATATCCACCGGCACTTTTTTCAACAAATTATCATTTGCAGTCATTTATCAACCTTTCACTAAACATTTTTTTATGCAGCTAACGGGGCCTTGACTTGCGCTGGCGCGAAGCAAAAGCGTTAAGTGCACTGGCCTGGTTTGCTGTTTTCATGCAACTTCGAGATCGAGTTGCTTACCTGCGGCTTGCGCATAATTTACCAATGTGGAGAGGCGGATTTCCTGGTACATACCTACTATAAATCTAATGTAAATAAGGCTGCCTGGCGCACTCGTCCTTTTTTTGCGGAGAAAGAGTTGTAACTGGTAACTCACTAACCCCATTATAGTTTTTTGTCAAGTAGTATTGTGTATAACGAAGAATCCAGGGAATAACTACGATCTTTAACTGAAATGAATAATTTGAATCCGTACCCAATTTTCAAAATTTTAGTTGACAATGGCAAACCCAGTCGCTATATTCCCAAAATGCGATATGGAGGTAGTGATTATGAAGATATTTCTGAAGGTGATGAAGGCCCTGTCCGATCCGAGTCGTGTCAAAATAATGAAAATGTTGCAAGAACGGGTCATGTGCGTTTGTGAAATCAAGGAGGCACTTGGCATTGCCCAGTCCACCGCCAGCAAGCATTTGAAAATTCTTGAAGCCGCCGGACTGATTACCTTTCATAAAGAAGGACTGTGGGTTAATTACACATTGTCAGACGGTGGCAATAGTCCCTATGCGGCCAGTCTGATCGGCAACCTGAAACACTGGCTGGATGATGATCCTGAGGTTATTGAGTTGGTAAAACTACTGCCGCAAATCCGGAGGGAAAATATCTGCGGAGGTTAGTGTAATTTTTTTTGCCATTCATAAATCGCTATATCGCTAAGCAGGAAATCAAAGGACGGCACTCACTACCTGGAGAGTTTCCAGCAGATCGAAACAGATATTAAAGGATATTGTCAATGAAAGAACGAATCAAACTATTGCTGATCGCCGGTGTTTTTTTAGCGGCCTATTACATCCCATGGAGCCATCCATTAATACGCCAGTCAGGTCTTGAGGCATTCATGATGCTTCAGGAATACGCACGGCAACATGTGCTGACCTGCCTGATTCCGGCCTTCTTCATTGCCGGAGCCATCGCGGTCTTTGTGTCGCAGGGATCAGTCCTTAAATATTTTGGTGCCCGGGCCAGCAAGATCCTGTCCTATTCCGTGGCCTCCGTGTCCGGTTCAATTCTAGCGGTATGCTCCTGCACTGTGCTGCCGCTTTTTGCCGGCATTTACACGCGGGGCGCCGGTATCGGCCCGGCAACGGCTTTTCTTTATTCCGGACCCGCCATCAACATCCTGGCCATCACACTCACGGCAAAGGTCCTGGGCTGGCAGATGGGACTTGCCCGAGCTATCGGCGCGATATTCTTTGCCATCGTTACCGGTCTGCTTATGGCCCTGATTTTCCGGAAAGACGACGCGGCGCGTACTTCAGGACAGATATATGTGCCGGAGGCCAACGCCGATCATCGCTCCCTGCTGCAAGACAGTCTGTATCTCTTGACTATGGTGCTGATTCTGGTGTTCGCCGCCTTTGCCAGGCCTGCTTCCGATGCGACCGGTTTATGGCCGATGATCTTTGCGTATAAATGGTACATCACCACCGCTCTGCTGGGTATCCTGGCTTTCATGCTCAAGGCCTGGTTTACAAAGAATGAATGTGTCAATTGGGTGGAATCTACCTGGGGTTTCATGAAACAGATATTTCCGCTTTTAATCGGAGGTGTGCTGGTGGCCGGCTTTTTGCTGGGGAGACCGGGACATCCGGCCCTGATACCGGAACAGTATGTCCAATCACTATTGGGTGGAAACTCGATATGGGCCAATCTGTTTGCCTCGGTCGCGGGCGCGCTGATGTATTTTGCCACCCTGACTGAAATTCCGATCCTCCAGGGGCTAATAGGCTCAGGCATGGGCAAGGGGCCTGCTCTGGCCCTGCTCCTGGCCGGTCCCGCCCTGTCACTGCCGAACATGCTGGTGATCGGGAGCGTGATGGGCGTCAAAAAAACGGTTACCTTCTGCGGTATCATTATTATTATGTCCACGATTGCGGGTCTAATTTACGGCAGTTTTGCCGGATAAAAGTAACCGAAAAACTTTTTGAAAAGGAGATAAAAAGAATGGAGATCAAAGTATTAGGACCTGGTTGTGCACGGTGTCAACAGACGGAACAAATCGTCAGGGAGGCGGTAGCGGAGGCCGGTGTGGAAGCTCAGATTGAGAAGATCACCGATATCATGAAGATCGCCGGTTACGGAGTATTCGGCACGCCGGCGGTGGTTATCGATGGCGAGGTAAAGAGCGTCGGCAAAATCCCGGGTAAAGAAGAAATCAAAACCTGGATTGGGAAATAGGGAACAAGACAAAAAGAAGGATATCCATATGAAATATCGTTTATTATTGGCACTGGTTGGAGGCGTCCTGTTACTGGCACTGACCACGGGGACCCTCCCGGCTGCTGAGCAGACTACGGACTTTGGCAGTGTGCCCGTCAAAGGAATGGTCACCATGATCGACTTGGGCGCTGACAAATGCATCCCCTGCAAGATGATGGCCCCGATCCTGGAAAAGATGGGGAAAGTTTATGAAGGAAGAGCTGCCATCGTTTTCATCGATGTGTGGAAAAACCGGGAGCAGGCCGAGCGGTTCGGCATACGGCTCATCCCCACGCAGATTTTTTTCAACTCCGAGGGGCAAGAGGTCTATCGCCACGTGGGGTTTATGGGGGAAGAGGATATCATCGCGCAGCTTGAAAAAATGGGAGTAAAAAGAGGATAGATTTCAGGTGTTTGATACAGTTTTCTTAACGATTAATCAGTGGATCGTTGGCGGGACGGCTATTGCCGCGCTGGGTTGTTTTTTGTGGGGGATGGTAAGCGTCCTTTTCAGTCCATGCCATCTGGCATCGATTCCCCTCGTTGTCGCCTACGTAGGCGGTCAGGAAAGGGCTATCCATCCAAAACAGGCCGCCGTGTATTCGGTATCGTTTACCGCCGGCCTGTTTATCACCATCGCACTGATCGGGATCATTTGCGCCTTGCTGGGCCGGATGCTGGGAGACGTGGGTAACTACTGGCAGATCCTGATCGGCGCCATATTGATCTGGGTGGCCCTGGGCATGCTCGGTGTGGAAAAATGCTCCATGTCGGGAAGTCTGCTTTACCGCCTCAATTTAGGAGGGATATTCGGCGCGTTTGTGCTGGGTCTGGCTTACGGCGTGCTCTCCGGATCATGCACATTCGGATTCATCGCTCCGATGCTTGCTATCATTATTGTCCAGCAGAAAGTCGCGACAGGAATACTGTTTATCCTGCTTTTTGCGGTGGGACATTGTCTGCCAATCGCGGTTGCCGGAAGCTCGGCGGCCGCCGTCAGAAAACTGATGGAGAACAGCACGTGGCAGGGGACGGGCACCTGGTTCCGCAAGGGCGCGGGGGTGCTGATCGGCCTGCTGGGGCTCTACTTTATAATCAACCCGCTCGCGGGCTTAATCAATGCAATCGTATCGTAGGAGGTAAGGTGACGTCTCAAACAAAACAACTTTCATTTCTGGACCGCTTTTTGACCCTGTGGATCTTTATGGCCATGTTCGTCGGCGTCGGGGGCGGATACTTCTACCCGGACATCCGCAGTGTGATTAACCAGTTTCAAGTTGGCACCACCAATATCCCCATTGCCATCGGTCTGATACTGATGATGTACCCACCCCTTGCTAAGGTCAAATATGAGCAACTGGGACAGGTTTTTCGTAATTTTAAAGTTCTGTTGCTTTCCCTGGTCCAGAACTGGATTATCGGTCCCATCCTGATGTTTCTTCTGGCGATTACCTTTCTCTCGGGTCATCATGAATATATGGTTGGCCTGATTCTGATCGGGCTGGCCCGTTGCATTGCAATGGTGATCGTCTGGAACGACCTGGCCGACGGCGATACGGAATACTGCGCGGGGCTGGTGGCGTTTAATTCCATCTTTCAGGTCCTCTTCTTTTCTATCTATGCTTACATATTCATTACCGTCATCCCTCAATGGCTTGGACTAAAAGGCGCGGTGGTAAACATCTCCATCGGTCAGATTGCTGAGAGCGTTTTTATCTATCTGGGCATCCCCTTTATTGCCGGCATCATCTCCCGGGTGATCGGCCTGAAGATAAAGGGCAGGCAGTGGTATGAAAAAAAGTTTATTCCCATGATCAGCCCGATTACATTGATCGCGCTGTTGTTTACTATTCTGGTGATGTTTTCACTTAAAGGCGAATATATCGTCCAGTTGCCGCTGGATGTCATTCGGGTGGCAATCCCGCTTTGTGTCTATTTTGTGGTCATGTTCTTTGTGTCATTCTTTCTGTCGATGAAAGCTGGGGCCACTTACGAACAATCTGCAACACTGAGTTTTACTGCGGCGTCCAACAATTTCGAGCTGGCTATCGCCGTGGCGGTGGCGGTGTTCGGCATCGATTCGGGGGTGGCATTTGCCGCAGTAATCGGCCCTCTGGTAGAAGTGCCTGTTTTAATTGGTCTGGTAAACGTGGCACTGTGGTTCAGAAAAAAATATTTTTCATATGCAGTGGAAACTCCCACAGGAATTTGCCATGTGTCCTGCAAGCCCTGAAAGGTAATGAGGTGTTTCAGATATTATTTGATATATACACCTTGAAGTATAAAAAGGATTTATGAGATTATGCCTATCCGAGACCGATCACATTGGCGACATGCCTTCTGGCAAATACCTGCAATTATTTTATTGGCCGGTCTTGTTGGAATCTGTGTCAATTATCTCCGCCCTGATTCTATCCCGATAGTCGGCGACTGGTCTGCTAAAACAAGTATGGCTGCGGCCACTCAAGATAAGCTGTCTATACCACTTGCAGGGGCCGCAAATCTGTTTTCAGAGCAGCTCGCGGTGTTCATTGATGCCCGTGACGAACAGGAGTATGCGGACGGTCATATCAGGGGGGCGTTAAGCCTGGCATGGGACGACGCAAGCGAGCGCTTTCCGGAAATTGCCGGGGATATCCCCTCCGGTACGATGATTATCACTTATTGTGATGGAGAAGGATGTCACATGAGCTACGACCTGGCGGTCTTCCTGCGGGATAAGGGGTTCGAAAATGTCTGGGAACTGGCAAACGGCTGGACGGTCTGGCAGGACGCCAATTTGCCTGTTGAAGAAGGAAATGCTGTCTCCCCCCGAGGATAAAAACCCATGGAAGAAAAAAGCTGCTCTTATAGCCAAGATGCGAAACAGCATCCCCAAATAATGTATGCAGGCATTTTATACCATGCCGCACGATGGATACTCGGGATTGTATTCATTTATGCCAGCCTCCATAAAATCCTCTACCCGGCGGCTTTTGCGGAGGCAGTCTATCGCTATCAGATCCTGCCGGACTGGCTGGTAAACCTTACCGCCCTTGTGTTGCCCTGGCTGGAGCTTTTCCTGGGCGTCTTTCTCATCATCGGACTCTGGATGCCCGGAGCGGTTGTAATAAGCAATCTCCTCTTTATAATATTCATGAGCGCCCTGTCGTATAATATGGCGCGGGGACTGGATATAAGTTGCGGGTGTTTTTCCACCTCGCCCACGGCAGGTGCGGCAGACATCTGGACTGTTTTGCGAGATGGGATGCTTCTGATCGTTTCTCTTTACCTTTTGTTTGCTACTTTTGCACGAACTGTGCGCGTAAGGGATTAATATAAGAGCAATGGCAAGTCCATATCATCCATTCTGAAGAACCGTATTTTTTTGTGTGATGTTGCCTATGCGGCCTCCTTGAATTTCCTCTGGTTGAGTCTTTTTTCCGATTTCGATGAACGATCCTTCTATTTAATATAAAAACAGATCCACAAGATAGCCTGCCACGATAGCCACCAGAAAAACATTCAGAATGAAGGCGAAGATCAGTTTCTTCTTGAGCATGGAAGTGAGTATAATGATCTCCGGGATGCTCGCCCCCGCCCCGCCTATGATGAGGGCCAGAACCGTTCCCAGCCCCATCCCTTTTCCAACGAGCGCGGCACTGATCGGGATAATGGTTTCCGCCCGGATGTACATCGGCACCCCGATGACCGCCGCGATCGGGATGGACCAGGGGTTGCCCGGCCCCGCTAGTTGTACGACTAGGTCCTGTGGAAAAAACCCGTAGATTAAGGCTCCGATTGCGGCGCCGAGGAGAAGGTACCAGAAGACTCCCTTGAATGTGTCGACGGCGGACAGGGATGCCCTTTTGATTTTTGTTTTGAAAGGAATCCGCGCCGCGCCGCCTCCTTCGTCTACATCGAAGTTGACAGAACAGCAGGGCGATTGAACCGCCGGTTGATCGGTTGTCCCTGTTTCCACGGGACAGCAACCTCCTGCGGCCTGAAGGGTCGGAAACGTGATCAAGGTCACGGGCGGAGCAACTTCGGAGGCGCAGCAACCGGTCTCTGCAAAGCCTGTGTTCACGGGACCAATCCCCGGCTTCGCCTTCTGGTCGCAGCAGGAAACCTCCAGACCGACCAAGGCCTTAATCTGGTTTTGCAGTCCCATTTGCGACAACAGGGCTGCCGTCGCCATGGAGCCGAAGAAGGTGATAACGACATAAAAGGCCGTCACTTTGTAGCCAAAAAGCGAGAGTAGCAACGCGATGATGACCGGGTTCAAGACCGGCGAGGAAAAGAGAAACGCCATCACGGGGCCGAAAGGAACACCCCCCTTGAGCAGGCCGGCAGTGATTGGAACGGTGGAACAGGAGCAGAAAGGTGTGAGCGCCCCCAGGCCCGAACCCAGGAGATATTGCACCACGGTCAGCTTGTTGGACAGAAAATCCCGGATGCGAGACGGCGGGAGATATTCCGTTAGCAGTCCGATGAGAAAGGAAACTGCGACAAAGATCAGAATGAGTTCACCGGCAATGATCAGAAAAAATTTACCGGCGACCAAGACACTATTCAGTTCAAACATAGTTTGACCTCTTTATTTGTTGACTATGTCAACATTATATCCGTTTATAATCTTTTTATCCTGTGCCGTCTGAAGAAAAGATTTAAGGCTGATGATCAGAATTTTCCGCATGGCCGGATCCATTGCCGCGAGTATCACCAGCATCTTATTTTTGAGCTGGTCCTCAATCCGGTGTAAAAGAGATTGGCCGTCTTCAGTTAAAGTAACACAACACACTCTTCCGTCTTGTTGATCCTGTTCGCGATGAGCCAGGCCCTTGTCTTCCAGGCGAGCGATGATGCGAGTCGCGCCGCTTTTTGTGACAGCCGCGCTCTTGGCAATATGCTGCATGGTACAAACATCATGACACAATGCAGCGCGGAGGGCGCGAAATTCACCTGAAGAAATCTTTTCGCCGCAACACTCTTCCTCCATACCTTGTGCACCAAAGTAGTGCATTACATCTTCCACCAACCCTGCAAGCTGCCCGGCCTGTCTCTCCATCAGTTCATCCTCCTTTCTTGCTCGGAAACCTTACTACAGCATATCGAAATGTGGAGACAGACCCTTGCACATATAGTTGATTATGTCAACTATATATTTGAGAATTGCGTTTCTGTGTGAAAAGACTTAATGATGGATTGGTTGATCGCTCTTTTGACCATTCCTTCTGAAGATTATTACTGAATGTAGGTTGAAGAAGGAAACGAGGTCTCACCTTGAGGACAAAAACCCATGGAAGAAAAAAGCTGCTCTTACAACAAATATGCGAAAAGGCATCCCCGGAAAGGATGTGACCTGAATCGGTGATGAACTACTTCTCGTAACGCTGAGGGGACTGATACGGGAACAATGGTAAATTTATGATCCTGTTGATTGATGGTCTTTTCGCCCAATCTCTGCGTTATGCTCAAAAAATAATCCTCGGAATATCAGCTATATTCCTGCGTCTATTTTTTTCGCATGCCTTGATCTTGAACGAAAATCCTCATAACTCAACAGAATCATTTATATTGTAAATGATTCAAATAACCTGCGTTCTGTTTCACCTTCAATCTTCGCTGTTACTTCCACGAAAGGCACCAGAGATGAATTTTCCAGCTTGTTCCTCAATAATTCATCAATCTGAAAAATGCCGGCGGAATTAGCCAGTTTAATTTCAATGCATACCGGTTTTTTTGCCCCCTTGATAATATTTACACCATCCACGGCCTGCGCGGACACTGAATGAATATTCACTTTTCCTGATTCAAAGGGAATCCGGGAACGTCCTTCGGTCATATCTGTTGAGTCGGCTACTTTCAGGACACCGGCTTCGACAGTAAGGCATTTCTCGTCCGCATCATGGGCAATAATGGCGTGCAAGACTTCGGACACCATCGTAGTCAAATCCGGTTCAACATAGATCCCTTCCAATAATTCGCGCGCTTTGCGAAAAGCTATTAACAGACTGTATCTCTCATGGTTGTCCCGGTGTACCGAAATTTCCGTATCGTGCAGACAGGCTGCCACTACCACAATCACCTCCGCGTCTTCGACGGTCAATCCGTGGTGCGTTATCACACTCGGGTCAACACCCCCCTCGACCAGCAATCGGATAATGCGCAGTGCGGCGTTAGCCACAATACGAACATGCACCTCACCGTGGTCACTAATGCCTGAACGATCCACCGCGTTGATATTCGAGCATTTCCAGAGTTGAAACAACTCCTGATCCGCGTTGACTCGATCCACCAAAGCTCGCAATTTCCTGTTCTTGCGTGAGGGTACTTTGAATTCCATGGACATCCTTTCCAAAAGTTAATGCCGACATAAACCCCGGAGCAAACTATGGAGCATTGTATCATAAATTGCCGTGGGAAACTCTTCCTTACCGATATTCGATGATCTCGATAAGGGTCAGGGCAGGGTGGTCGTCATACATGGGAAGGGCTCGTGTTTCACTTCTAACATTATCCCTTTTTTACTTTAATCGTACGGCCACCACACTCAACCGTCTGGCCGTTTCTGATTTTACATCGTTTCCTGTATTCGACGGTTCCGTCAACGCTGACCAGTCCGTTTTCAATTTCAATCTTTGCCATACCACCCGTTTCACACAACCCCGATGCCTTTAACAGCTTGTTCAGCTCGATATAGTCACCCGAGAATTCAAGTGTTTCCATGCTATTTCCCCTGTGGCCCTTTCAGTGATTCAAAGAGATATTCGAGCCCGTTCATTTTTATTTCGTACACCGTGCGAAGCATATCACCCAGTTCGTCCCGGGGAAAGCCTTTCCGGGATAACCAGACGACATATGATTCGGGAAGATCCACAAGATACCGACCGGCATATTTGCCGTAAGGCATTTTTGCCTGAGCCAGCTTCAACAGTTGATGATAATCGGTATAAACGGGCGTCCCCGATTCATTGTTGTCAGAATTCATGGAAGAGTCCTGTTCATACTGCTCATCTTCGTCGGTGTGTTGCATCGTCAACCAAATTTTAGTGCCAGCCCTTCCAGCAGTTCCCACCGTGCATAAGCCGCCTCCAACTCCTGTTCCAATTCGTCCAGCCCGGTCTGCAACTGTGCAACCTTTGTTCCGGCAGTCTTGTAGAGCTCGGGATCGGCTATGGCGGCGAAAAGGTCCTGCTTTCGCGCCTCCAGAGTTTCGATGATGTCCGGCAGTCCTTCCCGTTCGCGCTGCTCCTTGAAGGTCAGCTTGCGGGGACCGGTGGGCACGCCGCGGGGTCTGCCCTTTTTGGGCTTCAATGCCGGGGTGGGTTCCTCCGCAGGGGACCGCTGCCGGAGCCAGTCGTCGTACCCGCCGACGTATTCTGCTACCCGACCCGATCCTTCAAAGACCAGGGTGGACGTGGCGACGTTGTTCAGGAAAGCGCGGTCGTGGCTTACCAGCAGAACCGTCCCTGTGTACTCGATCAGCATGGCTTCCAGCAGTTCCAGGCTCTCACCGTCCAGATCGTTGGTGGGCTCGTCCAGGACCAGCACATTGGACGACCGGGTAAAGAGCCGGGCCAGAAGGAGCCGGTTGCGCTCTCCGCCGGAAAGGGAGGTGATGGGACCCCGGGCCTGGGCCGGTGAAAAAAGGAAGTCCTGCAGATAGCCGATGACATGCCGCGGTTTTCCGTTCACCGTGACCATGTCGCCCTCATCGGTAACGTTTTCCTGAAGGGTCTTGCTTTCATCGAGTTGAGCCCTGAGCTGATCGAAATAGGCAACCTGGAGGCGGGTCCCGTGTCGCACGGACCCGCTATCCGGGTCGATCTCTCCCAGCAGGATCCGAAGCAGCGTGGTCTTGCCGCAGCCATTCGGTCCGATGACACCGATCTTATCGCCCCGCATGACGGTTGTTGAGAAATCAGTAATCAGGGGGCGGTTGTCGTAGGCAACGGCAATATTCTTTGTTTTGATGACCAGCCGGCCCGACCGCTCGGCCTCCTGCACCATGATGCGCATATTGCCGCTCCGGGCACGGCGCTGCTCCACCTCGGACCGCATCTTCATCAGGGCCCGCACCCGTCCCTCATTGCGGGTTCGCCGCGCCTTGATGCCCTGCCTGACCCAACCCTCTTCCCGCCCCAGATGTTTGTCAAACTCCGCATTACGCGAGGCTTCGTTGTCGAGCAGTCCCTGCTTGCGGGTAAGGTAATCGTCATACGTATCGGCAAATGAGATCAGCATGCCACGGTCGAGTTCCACGATGCGGGTGGATACCCGATTCAGGAAGGCCCGGTCGTGGGTGACAAAAATAATGGTCTTCCCCGAGCGGAGCAGAAACTGTTCCATCCAGACAATGGCGTCGATATCCAGATGATTGGTGGGTTCATCGAGCATGAGGATGTCAGGGTCGCTCACCAGCGCCCGCGCCAGAAGCACGCGTCGTTGCAGTCCGGCGGAGAGGGTGGCGCATTCCGCCGTCTCGTCGAGACTCATGCGTGAGATGACCGTCTGGACCTGCTGGTGCGGCTGTCCCGACGAGATAACATCGTAGACGGTGCCGTCCAGATCGGAGGGGACTTCCTGAGGCAGCAGGGCTGTTCTCAGCCCCGAGGTTTTCGTGATCATTCCGCTGTCGGGAGACAGTTCGTCGTGGATCAATCGGAGCAGCGTGGATTTACCGGTACCGTTGCGACCGATCAGGCAGATCCGTTCACCCCGTTCGATCTGCAACTCCGCCGCATCGAGCAGTGCCGGGCCGCCGAAGCCGATGGTTACATCCTTGAGGCTCATCAGCACCATACAATATTCCTTCCGAACCCGGCTTTCATTGCATGGAGCTTGAGCATCATATCGTTCCTCTCTGGTATCATCGGGTAATTTCTGTTGTCGCAGGGTAGCATTCAGCCTGCCTTATCACAATGCTATAAATAATCTTTTTCGAATCATTACTCATGGAGAATATGTTCATCCCCATTATAAAGAAACATCGAATCCCCACTTATTGGGATAAAATTCCAGGGATTTGATAATGTACTGCCTGGTTATTATTATCTCAAAGTGCATGGGGTCAGCCCCCTTATGAAAATATTCACCCGAGGCCCAGCCATGTTTTGTCATGATCTGAAAGACAGTGTCTCCCTCGTGTATCATTCCCTTGTGGTGTAGTTTCCTGTTCAGATATTTTTCTGCTCCTTCCGGGTCTACCTTCCCTCCCGCTACAGGAGAAGGGTTATAAAAGGGATTCAAATCAATCGCAATACCATAACTGTGCGTAGACAGTTTCTTGGGAGACTGTTCATCTTTACGATAATTAAAGGCTGAAGAATTGTTCTTTTCAGAAGGATCACCCGGATTCCTATAATAAACATTGCGAAGCTTCATGCTTTCGATGGGGAAACGAATCTCAAATAATTCCTTAAATGTTGCAACTGTATTTTCCGCAATAGCGTTATTAACGATTAATTCGCCAATATGGGGTTTATCGTCAAATCCCCAATATGATATTTGAAGATACGCGAGCTGATCCAGTGCAACGGGACAACCCTCTTTCCACGTTGTCCCCATCATCTGTTTTTTTATTTTTTCCGGAATGGGCGTAATTTTACCGGTAAAATTACTGTCAGCATAACTATGTGTACTACAAAATACTGTTACGATAACAATCAGTATCCGCAAGAATATTTTCATAAAAACCTCCAAAGTTTTGTAATTATAAAATACTGGCAGCCCATAGAAATGAGAAGACAGCTGGTTGATTGTGACAATTTTCCTGATAAGGAGTCAAGCCTTATTCTTGAAATTCGAGCACATCCGGGGTAACGGTTCGTTTACTATTAAATAGCTGAACAGTAGATCCGATTTCTCCTTCCGGCACGGTCCTCCTGCAATGTTGCCAAGCCCTCCTCTCAGTAGATAAATATCAGATGTCACGTCATGCGGGCCTGTCCATATATCGTTTGCACTTGAGAATCGTTGGCCGCCAAAAAGACCCCCTGCATAAAATTGTGCCCATGAAGTGCCGGCAACGCATTACTTATTATTGCTCCTGACGTGCCGTTAAACAAAATTACACTCTTTGTGAGATGCCGGATCGCGTCAAGAATTCCAGTTCCTTTTTTCACGTGTATTTTTCCATACATCCATGCAGGGGCATTGTAAAAAGAAGCTATCATCGCCGCTGTGGTGCTTCCATTCATACGAAAATTGATCTCCAAAAAGTAAGGCACCCCGTCTGCTCCCATCGCAAAGTCAATGCCGGCAAGCCCAGTTGCACCAATGCGGTGCATCCATGCAGCAATCTTATCCATATGAGGCATGATTCTCTTAAAAATCACCCGAACTGAGCGGGCCTTTATTTCCCACATGGTCCGTCCCATTCTCAATCTCTTGATAAGAACCATTAATATAAAGATTGGAGCCCCTTTGAGGACTAACATACATAATAAGATTGGGACAAGGATTTGCATCCCTTAATTTAATGCCAATATCCAGGAATGCGCCATCATTGGGGGTGGGGCCAGCGTCCTGCATGGTTTTAAATATTTTATAATCTTCAATCCACTTTTCAAGATCATTTCGGCATTCTAACTTTGTTATTCCAAGACCTCCGGCAGAACGATTAAGTTTTGCAAAAAGAACCCCTCACCTGCATAGACGCCATAGATAAGCATGAGTGTCTGATCCATGGTAAAAATGCCCGCATTAGTCATGGTAATAGCGATTATAATCGTGCCGGTGGCCGTCTGCGAGACCAAGAGCAGTACCCCCCCCCCGATTACGAAAATGAGGAAATAGTAATCTTTCAGGGTAAAGAGGAGAGTCTTAAATCCGGGGTGCTCGGCAAAAGGTGCCGCGCCCATGCTCACCATGTTCAGTCCGAAAAAGAGGAGTGAAAGTCCGAACAGGGCCCCCAGGGCGTGATGAAACCGCACCGGTTTTTCGAAGGCGTAAAAGACGCCGGACAGACCCAGCAAGAGGAGAACAACATTTTTGATATCAAGGGTAACTATCAACATCAGCATCGAACATCCGGCATTTGCCCAGAATATTATGGGCAGGGATTTTCGGATCGTCAAGAGACCGCTCGATACGAGACTTGCAACAATGAAGGTGACAACCGACGTACTCTGTGTAATCAATCCTAAAAGAGCGCCCCATATCCCCGCGATAACACCATTGTCGGCAACCCGGGAAATGAAGAGTTTGAATCTTCGACTGGTCAGCTGTTTCAGATTGCCACTGATCAGCTCCATTCCGACAAAGAACAATCCCAGTCCGCCAATGAGCATGGCAAAAGATTCGAAGTGCACGAGAGATCTCCATCTTCGTTATGAACTCACCTTTCGCACCCCGTCTTTGCACTGCTCGACAAGCGGATGTAAGTTATAACATTCCGTAATGATGTATTAATATTCGAAGCACCGCTCCTTTAAGGGTATTATCACCCTGGACAGAAAACACAAAAGGACGGCATTTCACCTGCACCGTAATACAAATCTCTTTGACAGCCAAGCAGAAATACATCGCCAGGGTATGGGGTCACATGTATCATATCTCATATTATTTTTTTAAATACGCCTACATTAAACGGGAGACAGCTATATTGATCTATTCGGATCTTTATAAATCCTTGGTCGATATACCACTTATTTAAACGCCAGTTTTCATTAACTATTTCGACTTCAACCCTTTTACCATTTTCTGTTTTTATTATATTAAGAGCATGCTTCATTAATTTTAAGCCAACACTGTTATGCCGATAGTCAGGTAAAACCGCGAGACGTTCTATCATAAAGGTATTGTCTTCATGAGTATTTATGGCTCCTCGCTAAAAAGTATGGGTAATGTGATTTAGGACGTGATAGATATCCGTGATCAAGAGATGAAGGAGGTTGATACAGATCATCATGAGAGACACGGATTTATTTCA
>JAFDBG010000031.1 GCA_019313385.1 Deltaproteobacteria bacterium
ACACAGTCTTAGTTTACGGGAGGGATATGAAATAATGAGTATCACAGATGGAAAATATGCAGCTTCGATGGATATGTGGCCGCTACAGGGCAAGAAGTTCACAATGATTTACCCCTTTTTCGATAACCTTAAGGAAGGGAGATTGACGACCACCAAGTGCAAAGACTGTGGCACACTGTCGTTTCCCCCCCGCGGAGTGATCTGTCCTGAATGTTTATCGGAAAATCTGGAATGGGTTGATCTACCCACCCGCGGCAAGGCACTGAGTGTGACTTATGAAGAAGTGGGGGTGCCGCTTGGCTTTGAAACTCCGCTGGTTCACGCAATGGTTGATCTTGGTGGTGTGCTAACGCTTTTCACCCGGATCAAGGATTGTCCTATGGGCGCGTTGCAAGTGGGAGACGAAGTAAAATTGGTTGTTTTCCCGGTTGATCCACTGCCCTTTGACGGCAAAAAAGGTGAAGATAACGTTATACAAAGGGTCTTCTTTGCCTTTGAAAAGGCCTGATCAAATTAGCATGTTCATCCTCAGAATACGCTCTGAGGATGAGCGAGCTATCATCGCTATTTATTTTTAGCATTCCAACGTTAAAGGGAGGGTTTATCATGGGAAGTGGAAAAACGTTTAACATAATTCCAACTCTGATTAACAGAAATTTGATGCTGTATCCGGATCGTGTGGGGCTTCAGGAAGTGGAAGGCAACCGGTCATACACCTTTGCCGCCATGAAAGACCGGGCAAACAGGATGGGGAATGCTTTGGCTGAACTGGGGGTGAAAAAGGGCGAAAGGGTTGCCATTATGAGTCAAAACAGTATGGAGTACGCGGAAGCATGTTTCTACATTCCCAATGCTGGTTTCATCTTCGTCGTCACTAATTTCAGATTGGCGCCGCCGGAAATGGCTGCCATTCTCACCGACTCTGAACCGACAGTGCTGATTGTCCAGGAACAGTTTGTCGCATTGGCGGAGAAGCTTAAAGAAAACCTTCCATCAATAAAACACACGATCTATGTCGGGGCGCCCGATAAGAAACCCGCAGGGTGGCTTGATTATGAAGAAATGATCGAAAACGCTTCTCCGGCTGAAGTGGTTGTCGAAATCTTCGAGGATGATGTCGCTTTCTTAATGTACACGAGCGGCACCACGGGGCTTCCCAAAGGGGTTATGCAGACCCATGCGAATTTTGTTCATGCTGGCCGCGTATGTTCCAGATGCAACCGTTTGACCATGGATGACCATGTAGCTATCGTCTGTCCCTTGTTTCACGTTACGTCGCACTATACCCTGTTCGGCGCTTTTTATGTCGCAGCTCCATCCTATGTCTATGCGAGGTGGGATGTGGACCTCTTCCTGTCAACCACGGAAAAGCTTAAAATTACATCCGGCATGTTTGCCACGCCTATGGTCATGATGATCCTTGATTCCCCGAATTATAAAAAATGGGATGTCTCAAGCTGGAGGAGCCTCTGGTTTGCCGGTGCAGGCATCATCCCTTCGACTTATAAGAAATTCATTGACACCTATGGCAACATTCTCGGTGAACACCATGGGACGACTGAGACAACGGGAGTTACAACCAATTTGTCCGTCAGAGACATCGAGGACGCCTTCGAAAGAGGCGATTTCAACATCCTTGAATCATGCGGCAGGGCATCCGAGGATATGGAATGCCTTATTGTTGATGATAAAGGCAAGCAGGTTGCCCAACCCGGCCTCGGAGAGCTGATTGTCAGAGGTCCTGGTCTGGCCGTCGGCTACTGGAGGAAGGAAGCAGAAACCAAGCATGCATTCAAGGGCGAGTGGTTTCACACGGAAGACGTTTGCTCGATTGATGCCCTTGGCTATATCCGCGTTGTCGACCGCCTGAAAGACATGGTCATAACTGGCGGTGAAAACGTGTACCCTGCAGAGGTAGAGAAGGTATTGCATTCAAACCCGGCAGTTAAGGAATCCTGCATCATCGGTACGCCGCACCCGACATGGGGAGAAGCGATTACTGCTATTGTTGTTCTCAATCTAGGGGCAACCATTACCGCGGCTGAGGTAACAGCATATTGCAAGGGCAAAATCGCAGGTTACAAGGTGCCAAGGGTTGTCCATTTCGTGGAGGCATTGCCTCGCAGCGCTTCCGGAAAGATCCAGAAGGTAGACTTGCGGAAGCAATTCCGTGGCGAGGATAAATAGGATAAGCTGAAAAGGACCACCGTCGTTGATTTAAGGTTTTAAATGTTAATTTGTTTTGCAAAATCAGCGATATGTGATGTATTTGCTCTCAACCGGTATAGAAAATCTCATACAAGCTTCATCTGGAGACGATATCTAACTTTTACTACATTGATCGTCTTCATGGTGAAGCTCCTAAAAGGTTCCATAGAGGATGAACTACATGGTGCATTCTGGCTGAGGTGAGGTTGGGTTTATCGAAACATGAAAGTTTTAATTTAGTGAGGAGCCATTATGAACTACGATTTAAGTGATGAGCAGAGGATGGTGCAGGAAACCGCGTACAAGTTTGCCACAAAGGAATTTCCACCATTGTCAGAGGAGTGCGACAGGGAGGAGAAGTATCCGTTGCCTTTGTGGAAGAAGGCGGCTGAGGCAGGATTGGTGGCGGCTTTTATTCCGGAAGAGTACGGGGGCTCGGGGTTTGGCTTTTTTGGCTTTGCCCTGGTAGTTGAACAGTTGTGCCGGGTGGATATGGGCCTGGGTTTTTGCGTGATGTCCGGATTTGGATCGGAAAATATCGTCATGTTTGGTACGGAAGAACAAAAGCAAAAATATTTGCCGTTGGTAGCTAGTGGCCAAGCCATGTTTGCCGGAGCTTACACGGAAGCAGGTTCCGGGACTGATTTGGTGGGAGCGAGGACGACAGCGGTAAAAGATGGTGATGAATACGTAATTAACGGCACCAAGATGTTTATAACGAATGGAACCATCTGCGATTATTACGTTGTATTCTGTGTGACTAATCCAACCGCGGAAAAGGCGCACAATAAACACAGTTTGATCATCGTTGAAGCAAATAAGCCCGGAATCACGAAAAATAAAATCCATGGGAAAATGGGTATCCGCGCAAGCGATACCGCCGAAATTGCCTTTGAAGATGTGCGGGTGCCTTGCGAGAATTTGATCGGCACGGAGGGGAAAGCGTTTAATCAGCTCATGCACTTCTTCGATACAACAAGGACATTTGTTTCTGCGCAGGCCCTCGGGTTGTCGCAAGGGGCGCTGGATCTCGCCCTGCAATATGTGAAGGAGAGAACAGTCATGGGCAAGCCCCTGAACAAGTATCAGGGCGTCGAGTTTATCTTAGCCGAAATGGCGACGAGAGTTGAAATGATGAGATTGGGCACCTACAAGGCAGCTTGGCAGGTGGATCACGGGCAGATGGATGCCAAATTCAATGCAATGGTAAAATATTTTACGGCCGAGAATGCCGTGTGGGTCTGCGATAAGGCCCTGCAGCTTCATGGCGGTTATGGATACATCGACGAATATCCTGTCCAAAGATTCTACCGTGACGCAAAAGTATTGGAGATATATGAAGGCGCAAAAGAAGCGGAGAAAATAACTATAGCGAGGAGATTATAAGATGGAAGTTAAAAATGTTGTGGTTCTGGGAGCGGGGGCTATGGGGCACGGAATTGCTCTGGTAGCGGCAACAGCTGGTCTTAATGTAACGCTGCGTGACATAAGCGAGGAATTAGTTCAGAAGGGGTATGCTGGGATTAAAAAGACCCTGGAATCCAATGTGAAAAGAGGAAAGATGGATGAGGCGAAGAAGGATGCGATATTGGCCCTCGTCAATCCCGTTGTTGATCTGAAAGATGCCCTCAAGGATGCCGATTTTGTTATTGAAGCCGTTCCCGAAGTCATGAAGATCAAGAAGGTAGTGCTTGCCGAAGCGGAAACTGCCTGTCCCGACAAGACCATTTTTGCCTCCAACACCTCGGGCTTCAGCATTACTGAAATGTCGGAGGCTCTCAAGAAGCCGGAGAGATTGGTGGGACTTCATTTCTTTAATCCTGTCCATGTCATGCAGCTGGTAGAGATTATTTATGGTGCCAAAACCAGCGACGCAGCGGTAAAGGCTGCAGAGTCTTTTGCGAAGCAGACCCGCAAGACCGCCATCTATGTCCGCAAAGATATTCCGGGCTTTGTTGTGAACAGGATATTCTGTCAAACCGTTAACGAAGCGTCGTGGGCCCTGTATTACCAGGAATGTAAGAGTCCTGAGGAAGTGGACGCCGCCGTTAAATACCGACTTGGAATGCCGATGGGTATGCTGGAGTTGATAGACACGCTTGGGAATGGCGCCATTGACATTGAGATCCATGTTTCAAATTATTTTGCGGAAACGCGGGGTAAATCATACGGTCCTCCGACGAATATGCTGGAGCTTTTTAATGCCGGTTTCTTGGGTAAAAAGAGCGGAAAAGGATTTTATGATTGGTCGGAAGGGAAGAAAAATGAAGTTCCTTTAAGCGCCGGCAGAGATTTTGATCCGATCCGGGTCATTGCTGTATCGATCAACGAAGCGGTCAAGATGTTGGCAGATAAGGTCACAACGAAAGAAGACATTGACGTTGGCACCATATTGGGACTCGGTTTCCCGCGAGGCATCTTAAGGATTGCTGATGACATCGGTTTAGACATAGTTTTAAATGAACTGACACGGATCCATGAAAAGTACAAAGAAGAGCGCTATGAGCCATCGTCCATGCTGGTCGATCTGGTAAAGGAAGGGAAGTTGGGGAGAAAGGCCAGCGAAGGGTTCTATCGTTACAAAACGGGGAAGGATTTTGAGCTCATCAAATTTTCCGTCAACGACAAGAAAATCGCGAAACTGACACTGGACAGGCCTCAACGGGCCAATGCCTTGAACGTTGCCTTCATTGACGAGATTGATGAAGTGCTGGATATAGTCGAAAAGGATGCGGACATTCGATGCCTGATCATTACCGGTACCGGCAGGAATTTCTGCGCGGGTGCGGATATGGCCGGTTTTGCGAGCGGTATTCCCGGGGATATGATTACTTTCAGTAATCGGGGGCATGAAGTATTTACGCGCTTTGAAACCCTGTCAAAACCCATTATCGCAGCCATTAACGGCCCTGCCATGGGCGGTGGTCTGGAAATGGCATTGGCCTGCGACGTGCGGATCATGAATAACAAGACGTTCGTTCAGCTGCCGGAAACCAATCTGGGGCTTTTCCCGGGGTGGGGCGGTACGCAACGGCTTCCGCGGCTTATTGGCATGGCCAAGGCCAAGCAGTTTATTTATCTCGGTGAAAAAATCACAGCGGATATGGCACTGGAGTGCGGTTTGGCGAACTACGTCGCGGAGCCGAAAGAACTGGACGCTTTTGTGGATTCAATTGCTGAAAAACTGATAAAGGCCAGTCCGCTGGGGATCAAGATGGCCAAAAAGGTCATGTATTACGGTGCACAGGCGGATCAGCGGACAGGACTGTTCCTGGAAGGTGCAGCGGCAGGGGATCTTTGCCCAAGCGACGATCTCAGCGAAGGCGTCACGGCGTTCATGAACAGGCGCGCAGCGGTTTACATTGGAAAGTAACGATGTCAAATCATTAATGTCCGGTTAAGGATTTGCATAATCCTCAATGCTCATTTCATTGCGGATATTGATGGAGATTTTCTTGAGACGTTTGGCGGAAACCTTCTGAGAGGAAAAGGGGGGAAGGGAAAGGAAGCAGTGCCAAATGCGACATAGCGGAAACTTGTTTTGATATTTCAAAACAAATCATCTTTGATGGTGTCGTAAAAAGTCCCAAAACCGTCATACCTGGCTTGATCCGGTATCCAGAAGTTGCTGAATTTACTGGATTCCGGCTTCCGCCGGAATGACGAAAAATGGCGTTTTCTGACTTTTTACGAGTGCGTCATCTTTAACGTTTATATTAAAAAGGAGGACTATTTTATGGCGCAAGAACATAGTTTTGCATCGCCGGCCCCCGCTGGGTTGGCTTCTCTGACAGTTGCAACTTTTGGTTTTGGTGCAGTTTTTATGGGTCTAATAGATATATCTGGTTTCCCTCTGCTCGCCGCATGGCTTCTTGCCTGCTTCGCAGTCCAGTACACCACGGCTGTTATGGAATTGAAAGATCATAACATCGCTGGTGGGAATGTCTTCTTATTCTTCGGAGCATTCTTCTGCCTTGCCGCTGCTTTCAGTGTCTTCTTCAAGTGGTATGCCGTTAGCTTCATGATCGGTCCGAAGGCAGCCAAAGAGGCTATGGATACAGCAATGGCCATGGCGGGAGTTACAGATGTCACAATGCTGACCCCTGAGCAGCTCATGGCAGCCAAGGCCGGTATCGGCAAGGCCGTTGGTGCTGCAATGGCCAAAATGGTCGTAGTAGAAGGCTGGATGTGGATGGCCGGCGCCTTGTTCGTAACCGGTGTAATCCCTGCTTATGTCAAAAGCCCCTTGTTCTGGCTCTGCATCCCCCTTACTATCGCCCTCTGGATGATCGTGGGGATGGATACGGGCTGGTACGGCGATCACTCCTGGAAGCCCGTCATCGGCTACATCTTGGTCGCGTCCGGCACCTATGCCGCTTACCTCTCTTCAGCCATTATAACTAATACAGTCCACGGCAAGGCAGTATTATGGGTCCCACCGGGAATAATGAAGTGATCTGTCTTTAATTGTTAGTTACTTGAAGGGCAGGTTCGCAAGGACCTGCCCTTTTTTGTTGGTGCTGTTCAACAATGCCCTTGACAACATCAATACACTGTTGTGTATGATCGAATGAAACCACGATTCAACAATTGAAACTTCAGATATTACTTTTCTTTTGTCGGGATAACTTTGGATATTATGTGTCCATCAACCATTGATTTTATCCCTTAACACTGAAGAGGCCTTAAACATGGCTATTTTCCTCGATGCTATCATGATGCCTTCTCCTGTATGAGGATTTCTTCCTCTCCGGGCGTTCTTGTTATTGACATAGAATTTCCCGAACCCGCTGATCACAACTTCTTCTCCATTCTCAAGTGATTGTTTTATTATCTCTAAAAAGGATTCAAATATGTCTCCGGATCTGTTCTGTCGAAAGCCGATCTGATCATGGATTGATTTTATCATATCTTCTTTTGTAAGAGTCATGGGTAAAATATCTCCTTTCATGACAAACAGGTTGAGCTGCTTATGTCGTTAGAAATAAATTACTTTTATGGCTTAGTTTTGTCAAGGGAATAAAGATGTTACAGCAAAGGTTAAATTTATGTGTTATGTGAAAATAAGATTCGATTTCCGCATCCCCTCTTCGGCGACCTGGAGTTCCCCAGCGACGGGATCTGTGTGACAAACATCTGCGGGTATTGGGGAAGGGGAGCAAAGAATATCTGATTCCGATTTCCACGGTAAAGTCCGGAATGTGCATCTTGAAAGCGTAGTTACTGCGTAGTCATTTTTGGCCAAAAAAAAGGGGGTTACGGAAACTCGTAACCCCTTGTTTTTTATGGAGCCGATGAGCGGAATTGAACCGCTGACCTACTGATTACGAATCAGTTGCTCTACCAGCTGAGCTACATCGGCTTTTTTGCGACTCGTAAGAGAGGTTTTTTATCTTAACGTTTTCGCATTGTCAAGAGATTAGCCGGGTTCCATTCAAAAATAACCATTTTACCGCAATCCATGCGTTATCTTGCAGTGTCTTATGCGCGGCATGTTGCAGCGTGTCTCTGCGCAATCACGCAACTTTTCTCTTGCCCCCTTCCGATTATGTATCCTTTGCCTTGACTTTCATCGTTGTTTTGGTAGTATCTTCGCGGTGTAAGGCATATGAATTGTTGAAAAGCAGGTTATGGGATTTCGAGTGCAGGGGTTGCGTTGAAAATGTCACCAAAAGGCCAAAGATACAGAAGCTGGGTGGAAATCGATCTGGACAGCTTCAGACATAACTGGAACGAAATAAACAGGTTGGTGGCCTCCAGCGTAAAGGTCCTTCAGGTGGTTAAGGCGGATGCGTATGGCCATGGGGCGATTGAGATATCAAAGGCCGCTCTGAAAAACGGTGCGTACGCCCTTGGTGTCGCCAATGCCGATGAAGGGGCGCAGCTTCGGGTCGGCGGGATAGATGCACCCATTATAATATTGAGCCCTTCCACAGTTTATGAGATTGATGAAATCCTCAAATACAATCTTATCCCCTCGGTTTCAGATATCCATTTTGCGGTTGAACTCAACAGAAAACTGATTGAGAAAGATGTTCAATGTCCCGTTCATATTGAGATTGATACGGGGATGGGCAGGAGTGGGACCATATACAGTGACGCAATAGTCCTGATCAGGAGGATCATTGCTCTCCCCAACATAGTAGTGGAAGGGATATTCTCCCATCTCTCTGTCAGTGAACTGAAAGACGATGAATATAATTCTTTCCAGTGGAAACTGTTTGAGGAGATTATAACAGGGTTGGAAAAAGAGGGGATACATATTCCCATAAAACACATATCCAACAGCGGTGGCGTGCTCAATTTTCCCCGGTTCAATCTGGATATGGTGCGTCCCGGGATTATGACATACGGGGTATATCCATCATCCGATACAGTTCCAAAGGCTGCTCTTATACCGGTGATGAGTTTCAGGACAAGTGTTGTAATTATCAAGGATTTTCCCGCGGGGTACAGCATAGGTTATGGCAGGTCTCATGTCACAGAAGGCCCTGCCAGGATAGCGACAATACCGGTTGGATATGGGGACGGGTACGGTTTTATCATGTCGAATCAGGGGGAGGTCCTTATACGGGGTAGAAGGGCACCCATTGTGGGGCGTATTTCCATGGATATGTGCACTGTGGATGTTACCCATATACCCGAATGCGAAACAGGCGATGAAGTTGTCCTGATGGGGATGCAGGGGGAAGAGTGCATTTCGGCCGGTGAGATTGCCGGAAAGTCCGGAACGATGGGCTATGAGATTTTGTGCGCGCTGGGCAAGAGAGCGCCTCGCGTATTTGTGAATAAAGGAGAAACCGATACTGTTGAACCAAAATTAAGAAGGATTTTTATACCGGGTGAGGAAAAATCCATTGCCAGAATTGACAATATGATACGCGGTTGTCTCCAGGCCAGAACCAGTGACATGGAATTTGCCGACGCGATTTATTATGAGATGTTTGAGACGCTTTTCGGCAGGGAAAACCGTCAGCTGGAATTGAGGATGGGGTTCAGATATGATATCAGGATAAGCGATTTCCCCGATGGAGAAAAAGGGGCCCGTGGCCCGGATGCGGATTATTTCAGGGTTACAACGCACATTGAGTATATAAAAACACTCAGAGACAAGTTTTTCATCATAGGCTGTGCGCGGAATGACGCTCAGCTTTCGGCGCTGTTTGAGGAGGAGAAGTGCGAATACCGGTGGCTCCTCAACGGTACGGATAATCCCCTCAGAGAAGGTGATTTCAGTGTGGCCCGTGTCAGGATCAATGGCCGGGATGCGCCTGTCATCAGCGCGGAAAATACGGACAGGGGGTATGAGGTGCTGTGCGGTGGTGGTGAACTTGAGGAATATCTGAACAAACAGGTAAAAGTGGAGATAGAGATAGAAACAAAGAAGCACAAAAGCAGTAGGATGTTTTCCGTTTACCTGGTCTATCCTACAAGGGGTATGAATATCTCATTCAATTACGAAAAGACGGAGTTGAAGAACGTGAGAGAGGTAAGTTTTTTTGCGGGAAGACACCCATATCCGGAAATAAAGATGGAGAATGGAAAATCGATAGAACTGAACATCGGCGAGGATGAGTGGGTATTTCCCAACAGCGGTGTGACTTTCATCTGGGACCTGTAAGGTGTCGGAGTGTTGTAATCAGGGAGAAAGTGTCTTTATGGAGTTGCTGAGAGTTGGGATCATACTAGGCGGCATGTCTTCCGAAAAAGAGGTTTCGCTGAACAGCGGCAGGAATGTCTATGATAACCTGGATGGTGAAAAATATGAGAGTATCCCCATATTCATGGATAGTGATGGAAGTCTGTGGATTATACCGTGGCAGCTTGTATCTCAGAACACCACTACCGACATCTCAGAGCATCTTGAAAGGGACGCGAGGCGGATATCTTACGAACAGCTGAAGGATGAAATAGATTTTGCCTTCATTTCCCTCCATGGAAAATATGGTGATGACGGGTGCATCCAGGGCCTTCTGGAGATCCTGGGAATTCCCTACACCGGTCCGGGTGTCCTGGCTTCCGCTCTGGGCATGGATAAGGGCGTGCAGCAGAAGATACTGAGAGCGGCGGGGATCAATGTGCCTGAGAGTATGCTGTTCGGGGAAGATGAATGGTTAAGGGATAAAACTCGCGTCAGGGAAAAGATAGCGGAGGCCTTTGATATCCCCTTTGTCGTAAAACCTGTCAGAGAAGGGTCAAGCATGGGGGTGACCATTGTAAGAAACGAGGAGAGGATTGAGGGCGCGATGGCCGGCGCCTTCAAATGGGACAGGGATGTGCTGGTCGAGGAATATCTCGAAGGCGTTGAATTTTCGTGCATCGTTCTGGAAAGTGAAAATGGGCCGGGTATCCTCGGGGTTACCGAGATTCATCCGCAGAGTGATTTTTACTCATACGATGATAAATATATGCCGGGCAGATGCAGCAAATTTACACCCCCCAGGAATATTCCTGTCAATGTTGTTGATCGAATTAAAGCGGATGTTATCAAGGCGTTTGAAATACTGGGGTTCAGATCGTATGGTCGTATAGACGGATTTGTCCTGGAGGATGGCAGGGTCTTAATTACGGATCCCAATTCGTCTTCAGGAATGGCGCCCTCGTCTTTCTTCTTCGAACAGGCCGCGGAAGCCGGCATGCTTCCATCCATGATAATATCCGAGTTGATAGAGATCTCAATCGGAATTCACAGAGAGAAAAAGGGTCCGCTGCAGTGATGTAAAGACCCGAAAGGAAAGGTGGATGATGAAAAAGAGTAGGCGAACGATTGTATGTACTCTGGCGGTTTTTATTATTTTATTGATCTGTTCCGCTTCGGTTCAGGCCATTGAATTTGGAGCACGGGGATGCTGGTGGTTGCCTGAGTTTTCCGGGGATTTCAGGGTGGACAAGAACGGAATCGTGGGGACGAGCATTGATGTGCAGAGTGCTCTTGGCATAGGCGATGAAAGCTATCCCTTTGTCGAAGCCTTTGCGGGAGTTGGGGCGCACCATATAAGCCTTACGTATATGGAGGCAGATTATTCGGGGGAAAAGACCCTCGGGGGAAACATCCAGTTTATGGGGCAGACGTACACGGCAGGGACTTTTGTCCAGTCGGATCTCCAATTCACAATGCTCGATGTGGATTATCAGTACGATATCGTGGATCTGGAAAACATCCTGGCGGGATTATCCGTGGGTATTATCGGGAAGGTCAAGTATATTGACGGTCAATTCAGTCTGAAAGACACGGCCCTTGGATTAAATGAGGAAGATTCTTTCAAGGCGCCGATTCCCATGCTCGGTCTGGGGTTACATGTGGGTATCCTTCTCGATATCCTGGAGGCGAGGGTGCGAGGAGCCGGTATCTCTTACTCAGGCAATACCTTTTATGAAGGGCTTGCCGAGGTTTCCTTCACGCCGTTCCCCTTTCTGGATATTCAGGGGGGATATAGGGTAATGAAACTTTCTGTGGATGATATCAGTGATGTGTATGCGGATATTGAATTTAGAGGCCCGTATGTAGGCCTTACGATCAGTTTTTAACGGGAGTAAAAACCGGCTGTGGAGAAAATAAAGCCCGAAAAAATGAGGGTGGGGATCATCATGGGGGGGATGTCCTCCGAAAAGGAAGTTTCCCTTGAGAGCGGCAGAAATATATTCAGCAAGGTAGACAGAAAGAAATATCTTCCCATACCTGTATTCATGGATAGCAATGGGTTTTTTTGGGAAATACCGGTCAAGATGTTGATGAGAAATTCTACCGGAGATATCGAAAGTGATCTGGAGAATGAGGCGAAAGGGATTCCCTATGAGAAACTGAAGACTCTTGTGGATATAATATATCCGGGACTCCACGGCAAATACGGCGAAGATGGCTGTATCCAGGGACTTCTGGAGCTGCTGAATGTTCCCTATGTGGGGTCCGGTGTTCTTGCCTCAGCGCTCGGCATGGATAAATATGCCTCCAGAAAAGTCCTCGCAATGAGCGGGATAGATGTTCCCCGCACCGTGGCTGTTTCTGCCGGGCGATGGAAAAGCGGCAGAGAGGATATCCTCAAGGAGATAGAAAACGAGATCGGCCTGCCCTGTGTTGTCAAACCTGCCCGGGAGGGGTGTAGTACCGCTGTCAGGAAGGTTTTATCGCTGGAGGATGTCTGTGACGGGGTTACAGATGCTCTTGCTTGGGACAATGTGGCGCTGGTTGAAGAATTTATTGCCGGAATGGAAGTTACATGTGGTGTTATAGGAAATGATTCGCCTGTTGCCCTTGTGCCTTCCGAAACTATACCGACGAAAGGGGTACTTTCGCTGGAAGACAAATTTCTGTATGGTCAGGGAGAGAACAAGACGCCCGCAAGATTGCCGGAGGATGTCCTGAAGGCGATACAGGATGTAGCTGTAAGGGCATTTCTGGCTCTGGGCTTGAAGGCCTACGCGAGAATAGATATGTTTGTGCCCGGTGATGGGCGGATAGTGGTGCTTGAACCGAACAGTCTGCCTGGAATGACGCCCTCTACAGTGCTTTTCCACCAGGCGGCGGCTTCCGGTATTACACAGACTGAACTGATCAGCAGGATTATACAATTATCTTTCGAGGCGCACTCGGAGAAAAAGGGACCGCTGTAGAACAACCGCCGGTGCTTTAATGAATAAAATTGCCGCGACAGTTGATAATTTTGGAAGGGCCATCCTGGAGAATATCGAGGAGATGGGGAGGATTCTTCTCCTCTTCCTTTCCGTTCTGATGTGGATGGTCAGGCCCCCGCTGAAACTGCGCCTGATCTTCAAGCAGATGGAATTCGTCGGCGTCAAGTCCATCTTTGTCGTCGTTCTCACCGGCACGTTTACTGGCATGGTCATGGCTTTGCAGGGTTATTACGGTTTCAAGATGTTCAATGCCGAGAGTCTTGTCGGTTCCACAGTCGCGCTGGGAATGACCAGGGAACTTGGCCCTGTTCTCACCGCTTTGATGGTAACCGCCAGGGCGGGTTCGGCCATGGCGGCGGAGCTGGGAACGATGCGCGTGACTGAACAGATAGACGCCCTGTATGTCATGGCCGCGAATCCCGTTAAACATCTTATTGTCCCAAGAGTAATCGCGGGAGTGCTGATGCTTCCCCTCCTCACCGTTGTGTCTGACTTTATGGGAATCCTGGGGGGATATTTTGTGGGGGTGCCTGTTCTGGGCATTAATTCAGGCGCTTTTATAAGTAATATCACTAAGCTTGTAGACCTGGGTGATATTTACCATGGTCTGACCAAGGCGGCATTTTTTGGGCTCATTCTGTCTCTGGTGGGATGTCACAAAGGATTTATAGCTACAGGAGGAGCCGAGGGCGTGGGGAGGGCTACCACGGAGGCGGTGGTTCTTGCATCCGTGTCGATCCTGATAAGTGACTATTTTCTTACGGCGATCATGTTTTAGATTATGATTAAACTTGTTGGTATTCATAAGTCGTTTGGGCGGCAAAAAGTTCTGGATGGTCTGAGCCTTGATATCGAAGACGGTAAAACTACCGTTATTATCGGTGGCAGTGGTGGGGGGAAGAGTGTTCTCCTCAAGCATATTATCGGGCTTTTAAAACCCGACAGTGGGCAGGTGCTTATTGATGGTGTTGACATTGCATCGCTTAATGACAGAGATCTGAATGAGATACGGAAGAAATTCGGCATGCTCTTCCAGGAAGCGGCGCTTTTTGATTCCATGAACGTAATGGAGAATGTCGCCTTTCCTTTGAGAGAGCATACTGGAAAGAAAGAGAAGGAAATAAGGGAGATAGTAAAAGAAAAACTGAAAGCGGTCGGTCTTACCGGCGTTGAAGATAAAATGCCTTCAGAATTGAGCGGGGGTATGAGAAAGAGGGTAGGGCTTGCCAGGGCAATTGCCATGCAGCCGCAAATCGTTCTGTTTGATGAACCCACTACCGGTCTGGACCCCGTGATGACGGAGGCGATAAACGAACTTATTGTTGAAACGCAGAGAAATTTTGACCTGACCTGTGTGGTTATAAGCCATGATGTTCAGTCAATTTTTACGGTGGGCCACAAGATAGCCATGCTCTATAAGGGTAAAATCGTAGAATATGGGACTCCCGAAGAAATAAAAAGCTCCTCTGATCCTGTACTCAGGCAATTTCTTTCAGGGAGTCTTGAAGGCCCGATAAGTGTGATTTAAGGGAAATGACAAAGCGGTGGAAATTCAAAAGTCAAGATCCCAATGACTAAGAATGGAGAAGAATATGTCTTCAATCAGCACGGAAGCAAAGGTAGGTCTATTCGTTCTGGCAGCATTGATTATATTGGCATACATGTCCTTCAGGGTAGGAGAATACGGGTTCGGTCTCAAGAAGGGATACCTGGTGAACGTGGTATTTGATAACGCTACGGGTCTTTCGAAAGATGCCTCCGTGCAGATAGCAGGCGTGGAGGTGGGGAGGGTCGAGGAGATATCCCTCAAAGACGGCAAGGCCATGATTGTGTTGAGGATACTTCCATCAGTAGAGCTGGAAAAGGATGTTGCGGCCAAGATAAAGTCATATGGCATATTAGGTGATAAATATGTGGATATTGTGCCCGGAACAAAGGGCGAGACATATATCGCGGCAGGGGGGAATATTACCAGAACAGGACAGCAGGCCGATATCGACAAACTGCTGAGTGAACTCGGAACTATAGCTGGCGATGTTATGAAGGTGACGTCCTCGCTGAAAAATACCCTGGGGGGCGAGGAAGGAGAAGCAAATCTCAAGGCAATAATAGAGAATACCAGGTCCATTACTGAAAATCTGAACAGGGTCGTAACACAGAACGACGAAAAGCTCAATCTGATGATAACCAATCTCGGCGAGGCATCGGCTGAGATGCGCAGGACCTTTGCGACGCTGAACAGCATCGTGGAAAAGATCGACAGCGGAGAGGGTACTATCGGTCAGCTGGTTGAAAACAAGGACGCCTTTGACAACCTCAATCAGACCCTTGCATCACTCAAAAGCATCACCGAAAAGATTAACCGGGGGGAAGGCTCCATCGGGAAGCTGGTCAATGATGAAGATACCGTCGATAATCTGAACGCGAGCCTGAAAAGTCTTGGGAAAAGCATGGATGGGATACAACGGTACGTGTCAAAGTCAGAGCAGTTTAAGACCTTCCTCGGCTACCGGGGGGAATACCTGTTTGACGGCGGTGACGGAAAGGGATACTTTGATCTGACGATACGTCCCAGGGAAGACACCTTTTACGTCCTTGGTCTGGTCACCGATCCCAAGGGCAGACTGACTATGACCGACAGTACTGATATGTCAACAGGAGTGACAACACGAACCGAGACCTGGGATAAGGACGGTCTGCTTTTTACCGCGCAGATCGGCAAGAGGTTCAAGGATATAGCCCTCAGGGGAGGTGTTTTTGAATCGACGGGCGGCGTCGGTATAGACTACTTTGCCTTTAACGACAATTTGCAGTTTACCTTCGAGGCCTTTGACTTTGACAGCGACCGTAACGCGCACCTCAAGACATATGCCGAATACCGGCTTCTGAAGCATATATACCTGTCGGCCGGATGGGATGATTTTATCAGCAACCAGGGTGGTGATTCCCCCTTCATAGGATTCTCAATAAAATTCGAGGACGAAGATCTGAAATACCTCCTCGGGAGTGTCCCGATACCGAAATAACAGATCAGCTAATAAGGGAGGATCGATATGAAAAAGAGGATATTTATTTTTTTCGTTCTTTTGCCGTTTCTGTTCCTTATATCTGCAGGCATTGTTTGCGCGGCCGATGCTCAGGCTGAAGCGATGGCCCCCGATCTTGAGGTGCGATCAGTTGTCCAGTCGGTGGATGTTTACGCGTATCCCGGTGAAGGGGAGAAGGCAAAACAGATTCACGGGAAGATGCTCTCGAAGGCAAGGGAGCGCATTCTTGTGGGGGCAAAGAAGTATCTTGATTCCAGAACAAAAATTGCCGGTATCAACCTTGAGTACAAAATCATCAAGAACAAGACAGGACATTTTGTTACCGTTCTGAGCGTGGGAAATTATGATATTGATGATAAGGGCCGCTACCACACGCGTATGCAGGGAGAGGTAAAATACAGGCTCGAAGGCCTGACATATGGAAACGACAGGCTGCGGGCTGTGTTGATGAAAGCCGCGGCGCCTCTTACCGTGGAGGTATGGACGGATAAAAGAGAATATAGAGAAGGCGAACACGTAAAGATATTTTTTAGGGGAAACAGAGATTTCTATGGCAAGATAGTGAAAGTGGGTGTAAAAGGCAAAGTTCTTCAACTCCTGCCCAATAATTACAGGCAGATCTCGTTTTTTAAAAGGGGTAAAACTTATACCATCCCGGATGAGGGGGACAGATTTAATCTTGAGGTTCGCTCTCCATTCGGGGAGGAGAGAATCATTGTGTACGCCTCCGGCCTGCCGCTCAGCCTGAGAAACATGAAAACCGTGGCAGGCGGACTTTACACCTACAGAGGGAAAGAGACCTCCCTCGGCAAGAGCGTAAGGAAGAGTATCTCAATCCCTGAAAACGGAACCGCAGAGTTCTGCGAGTCCGTCTGGAAGATAAAGAAAGTTTTTTGACGGCTTATGGTAAAGATCGACTTTTTGCGAAGCCTTTTTGTATTGACATTTACCGATTTGGATATATATTAGCCGCGGATTTACGGGAGTGGATTTGAAAAATGTATTTCAATCCATCAGAAATATCTCTTATAGGGAAAACGTTTCGCCATGCCGGGGATCTGGCTGAAGGATATTTTCATCTTGGCAGTGGTGGATTAAAGGATCACAGGTACGAGGTGGAAACTCTTGCCCGTCTTAGTGATCATGAGGTGGACAGCAAGGCTTTCGCGCATCTGTGCAGGTATCTTTATCAAAAAGAAGGCGACGCCGATCATCCTGACAACTTCTATTTCTTCAAGATCTGTCTTCAGGATGACCGGATCCTTGAAGCTGTGAAAAGGAGCAGGCCGTTCGTTAAACTGGAGCCTCTTATGCTGTACATAGCCGCGCATGAGCTTGTTCATGTTATCCGGTTTAACGGCAGAGAGATCGAATTTGACGCGCCATTGGAAGAAAAGATTGCCGAGGAAGAGAAGGTACATTCGATTACCAGGAGCATGCTCCAGCCGGTGGCTGACACAGACATTAATCTTGTGCTTGATTGTTTCAGCAGCCGCTATAATATAGGGGACATATTTAACTAATGACAAACTCGTAAAAAGTTGAAAAATGCACAATTTTGTCATTCCCGTGAAAACGGGAATCCAGTTTTTTCAAGTACTTAACCCTTTCTGGATTCCCGCCTGCGCGGGAATGACAGACTTTTTACGAGTGCATCAATTAATGCCTGTCCAAAAATGAAATTTTCAAAAGGATGGACATTGATTAGTTGTTGATTGAAGGAGAAAGTTTTATGCCTATTTACGAGTACAAGTGTGGAAAATGTAACAAGAAGTTCGAAGTATTTCAGGGTATCACAGATGGTGAGGTAAAAACCTGCAAGTTCTGTGGAGGCCCGGTTAATAAACTGATATCCCTTTCCTCCTTTCATCTCAAGGGGTCGGGCTGGTATGTAACGGATTACGGCGGAAAGAAACCCTCCTCCAGTGGAGCATCCAGAAGCGAAACAGATTCCGTCGCAAGTGAAACAACAACCAGCGCACCGGATTCTAAACCTTCATCTGAACCTTCATCCGAAAAGGGTGAGTAATTTGAATTCCGGGGGCGCAATGCTAAATCATTGCGAAAAAGGGTGTTGTCCCTATATTTTCACTGTATTTAGATCCTGGTTACTCTGAAGACTTCTTCGATGGTGGTGATCCCTTCCAGAACCTTGTTCACGCCGTCCTGGATCAGGGTGACCATTCCAAGTTTGACCGCTTCCTTTCCTATCTGATTTGTATCCGATGTCTTTAAGATCAGCTTTTTCAGGTGGTCGTCAAGGATCATCATTTCAAAGATGGCCGCTCTTCCCCGATAGCCGGTATTCATGCAGGCAGGGCATCCTTTTCTCCTGTAAATTTTACAGCCATCCGGGATGCCTTTGCTCAGGCCGATTTTTGCCAGTGATTTGTCATCCGGGATATATTCCTCCCTGCATTCAGGGCAGAGGACCCTTATCAGCCTCTGGGCTATGATGGCTATAACGGAAGACGTTATCAGAAACGGTTCTATTCCCATATCTATGAGACGTGTGACGGCGCTGGCCGCGTCGTTGGTGTGCAGGGTGGAGAATACGAGATGCCCTGTCAACGAGGACTGGATGGCGATTTCAGCGGTTTCCATATCCCGGATCTCTCCCACCAGGATTACATCAGGGTCCTGCCTTACAATCGACCGAAGCCCCTTGGCAAAGGTAAGATCAATTTTTGGATTTACCTGAATTTGTCCTATGCCTTCGATCTGATACTCTATGGGGTCTTCTATTGTGATGATATTGATTTCCGGATTGTTTATGGTGGAGAGGGCGGCATAGAGTGTTGTCGTCTTGCCGCTTCCCGTCGGGCCTGTCACCAGAACAATTCCGTATGGTGACCTGATAAGATCGTCAAGGAGTTTGAAACGTTCCCTGTCAATTCCCAGATCAATCAGTTTGAAGGACGTATCTGTTTTATCAAGAAGTCTCAGGACAACTCTTTCACCAAAGGCAATGGGAATTACCGATACGCGAATATCGATATTTTTGTCCCCGATTTTTATATTGATTCTTCCATCCTGTGGGAGCCTCTTTTCGGCAATATTGAGCTTTGCCATGATCTTTATACGTGAAGCAAGGGAAGACTGGATCTTTTTCGGCAGGGTCAGGGCATTATACAGCACCCCGTCAACCCGGTATCTGATGGTGAGTTTGTGCTGATAGGGTTCTATGTGGATGTCGCTGGCTCGGTCCTTGACAGCACGGGACAATATGAGATTGACCAGTTTTATTACCGGCGCGTCACTGGTATCGTCGAGCAGATCGGCTGTTTCCTCGATTTCGGAAATAATGCTGTCAGGAGATTCTTCGGTCATATCCTGAACGAACTCCTCGGCGGAACCGCTGCCCTGATCATAAGCCAGATTTATGGCGGAAAGGATGGCCGAACTGGTGGAAAGGATGATTCTGGTATCTTCCCAGTCAAGAATGCGGCGAAGGTCATCAATGGGTGGAAAATCGGAAGGATCGTTCACCGCTATGGATGTGCCATCAGCAGTTTCAATAGGTACCAATTTGTGCTTTTTAAGGTATTGAATCGGGATTTTCTTTGTAAAATCAAACCTGATATCCTCCGCGGGAAGTTCGGGCCAGAAGGGGACATCTAATTTGACGCTCATCTCCCGGAGGAGATCTGTCTCGGTAGTATTGGTTGGTTTGGTCAAGGCGCTATCCTGATTTACGGTTCACGGTTTAACGGTTTACAGTTTACGGTTCTGCTTTCCGACTTCTCTTTCTTCCCGACCTCCGACTTTCCTTACTCCTTACTCCTTACTCCTTACGCTTTCTTTTGTAAGTCTTGATCACGCCCTCTTCGACCTTATTGATATGTTCCTGCTTCTCTTCATATATCGATTTAGCCTCAGTCGGGTTTTCTACGATGCGGGGGGTGATGAATATAAAGAGATTCCGTTTTTCACGAGTCTCACTCTTGTATTTGAAGAGCCAGCCAAGACCCGGGATGTCTCCAAGGCAGGGGGTCTTGTACACGGTATTGGTAATATCATCTCCTATGAGACCGCCGATCACTATCGTGTTTTTGTCCTTTATCGTTACTGTTGTCTTGGTTGTGCGTTTCAGTGTGGTGGGTCGTACAGTTTGCTGGCCTGCTTCAGTGACAAGTTTAGTGACTTCCTGAAATATATTGAGGCGGACAAAACGCTCCAGGTTTATCTGCGGTGTAATCCTCAGGGTTACACCCACATCCTTGTATTCGAAGCTGCTGTAATCTGTAGTGGAAGTTACCGAAGACGATTCTTGTCTGGTCTGATAGGGTACGTTTTCTCCCACATATATTTCCGCCTCTTCATTGTCGAGTGTTAGTATCTGGGGCGTGGAGAGTATATGGACATCCTGATCCTTCTGGTAGGCTTGCAGGACAGCGCCCAAGTTGGGGAATACCGCTCCGCCTATATTAATTGCCTCGCCGAACACTCCGAGGGAAAATCCGGGTGGGTAAGAAATAACTCCGGTTGTTGCATTCGGAGTCGGAATTATACCGGCTCCGGTAAATCCACCCCCATAAACCTTGCTGCCCCCACTGTTGAATTTTTCACCACCTACCCATTCCGCGCCGATTTTAAACCCTTTATCCACATTGACTTCCATGATGAGGGCTTCGATATATACCATTGGGCGGGGAACATCGAGTTTCTTGATCACGCCCTCAAGTACATTATAATCATCTCTCTCGGCCGTGATGATCAGGCTGTTTGTGGCCTTGTCCGGCACTATGCCTATATTTTTTGAGAGCAGGGGAGTTTTCCCTTTTTGGGTGTCTTTCGCGTTCTTTGATGGAATATTCATTAAGACCTTTGACAGGTCTTCGGCATCCGCGTTCTCAAGGCGGTAAACACGCAGCCTTTCTTCTCCCTTGGGGACGTCCTTATCCAGAAGTTTTATGAGTTGCCGTATGCGCGTGGTGTCATTTTCGCTGGCCAGGGTTATTATGATGTTTGTGCGTTCGTCAGCTACAATCTTTATGGTTGACGCGATCGTACCTTTCTTTTGCCTGGCTGTCTTCTGAAATATCTGATTCAGCGATTTGGCAATTTCCGTGGAAGAAGCGCGCTCCAGGGGTATGACGGAAATCTGCTCCTCTATTCCCTCAATGTCCAGGGCACTTACTATTTTGAGAAGCCGGTTTATGTTGGAGAGCAGATCGGTTACTATAAGCATTCCCGTTGGTGGATAGGACAGGATAACGCTTGATTTGGATATCAGCGGCGCTAAAACTTTTTTCATTTCATTAGGGTTTGCGTAATTCAGGGAAATAATCTGAGTTACAACCTTGTCTTCCGGGGTTATAGCTCCACTCTTCAGACGGGTTTCAATGTTTTTTGTCTTCGCGTCTTTTGAGGGCACTATTTTTATAATATCCCCGGCCGGCACCACTTTTTCGGAGAGATTATAGTAACCTTTCCCTTAACCCTATTATCGATCACAAAATTGCTGCCAGTCAATTCGCTGATAAATTTGATGAATACCCTTATGTCAACATCGTCAAAATCTATGGTGACGTATCTGGCCTCTTCTTTGCGTGGCTCGGATTTTTTCTCTGCCGGCACTTTCTTTTTTTCGGTTTTCCCGGCAGGAAGAATTTCCGGGGACTTTTTTCCAGGGCTGACAGTTTCTTTGCCGGTAGTAACGAGCTTTTCATCACCCGTTATTCGCGCACCCATTATATTCCCGGGTGCCGTGAATGACGCGACGCACAGAATGATGACAGATAACAATAAGTATTTTCTTGCTGATTTTCTCATGCCGAAAGTATCTCGTTTCCTCTGACTGATATAACGGTTTACGGTTTACAGTTCACAGTTTTTACAATCCCTGTCTTTCCAACCGTGAACCGGTAACTGTAAACAGTTACTGTCACTCAAAAACTTTTCTAAACTCTGCCGATTCGCAAACATTCTTCATGTCCTTATCATTTTTTACCCAGTTTTTCACACTATTATTTATAGAGGCAGCCATTTTCAGATAATGGAGGCTCTCTGAAATATTTCCCGACAGAGAGTAGAGACATGCCAGGTTGTAGTATGGATCAATATAATCAGCCTTCAGAGCCATGGCTTTTATGAACATGTCCGCAGCCTCTTTGTTTTTCCTTCGGCTCATGTAAATGACCCCGAGATTGTTCAGGGCGAAGACATGTTCCGGCTCGATACTCAAGACTTTTTTGTACCCCTCACCGGCCTTATCCATGTCGCCTTTCTGCTGGTAGCCCAGGGCCTTTCGATAAAGCGTGTCCACGCCGGACATCGTATCGGCGCCAATTTTCACGTTGCCGTCATTTCCGGCCATGGGGTAGGGGAGGGCTTTCTTCTCGCCGCTGTCGTTAAGTGGAACTGCCGCTGTGCCTGTGATGATCGCTTTTTCCTGTTGTGATACCGGCGCCTTCTCCACCGCGACATTTCCGTGAGGGATTACACCCTCTCTCCCGTCACGTGCGTTGTTCTCAAACACCAGAAGGGCGATCACGGAAAGAGATATCAATGCGACAGCCGCAACGATTACCAGTCCGATCTTGCGGCCGGTATTATTTTTGTGGGTCGCCACAGGCACTATACGACTGTAACGCTGGTAGATATTATCCTTTTCCCTCTGAGCCTTTTTAAGGGCTTTATCTATATGACTCATCTATCCCACTTAAAAAAATGCATTTGAAAAAAATTCAAAAACCGCTTCTCTGTCCACAGTAACTGCCAGCAACAGGAGAATAAGTATAATCAGTGTAGAGAGAAGCAACAGACGTTCTCTTCTCCTCCGAGACATTGTTTTGTCTGTCAGGTAGCCGCTGCCGATATCGGATACCGTTTCCCTCACAAGATTTCTGCTGATAACGTTGCAATCCCCGCTGTACGCGATGAGCAATGCCCTGTCACAAATGGCATTTATGCGCCGGGGGATACCTTTGGAATAGCTGTGGATCTTTCTGAATGCCTGGCTGGAAAACCGTGGGAATCCATTGTCTGCGCCCGCTACCGCCAATCTGTGCCTTATATAGTCTTCTTCCTGGCGACGATTAAACGGGGTCAAGTTGTACCTCACTGTAATCCTTTCATTGAGTTGTTTCAGAGATGGTGATGTCAGGAGTTCCTCCAATTCCGGTTGTCCAATGAGTATTATCTGCAACAGTTTTTCCCTCTCGGTTTCAAGGTTGGAAAGCATCCGGATCTGTTCCAGCACGCCACGGGAAAGGTTTTGGGCCTCATCAATAAGCAAAACCGAATTTCTACCCGAAGAGAAGTTTTTCAGAAGAAATGCATTCAAGGCGCTGATATGGCGCTTTCTGGTGGGTCTTCCCCTTCCTGACTTAATGCCAAACTCCTGATTTATAGTTGCCAGAAGCTCCATCTCTGAGAGAGAGGGATTGAATATCAGGGCGCTGTCAATCGATTGATCCAGGACGGAAAGCAGTTTTCTGCAGATAGTCGTCTTGCCGGTTCCGATTCCTCCCGTAATCACCATGAAGCCTTTTTTTTCATTTATGCCGTAGATCAGATGGTTTAACGCTTCACTGTGCTGCGGACTGAGAAAGAGATACCTGGGATCCGGAGTCAAATTAAATGGATTTTCTTTCAAGCCGAAATATGATGTATACATAGGTACAGTGACCAGTGACCAGTGACCAGTTAGCGTAGACCAGACCGTAAACTGTGAACCGTGAACTGTAAACTGATAGTTACTGGAAAATATATTCCAGATTCTGTTCTTTGCCTTTCCTTTTGATATTAAGGTTTATCGAGGAGCCGGATTTCAGACTGTCATAGAGCTTCAGCATCTCGTCCGGGCTCTTAATCGGCTGGTCGTTAACACTCTGTATGATATCCCCGTTTTGCATGCCCATTTTCTGAAAGATGCTTCCGGATTTTATTCTGCTTATTATGAAGCCGTCCGATTTTCCAGCGGAGAAATATGGTCGAATCCTGGCCTGGGTAAGAATCTTGCCCATGTCTTTCATGGCTTCGTTTATCTCGGCTTTATTCACGATTACAGAACTTACGGCGCCGGAAGTTGGCTTCCCCTCGTCTTCCCCGTCTTTGCCGGGCTTATCCATTGCCAATATCTCATCCCTGCCGTCCACGCGCAGTACAACCATGCCGCGCATTATCCTGGCGACGGTGGCGGACGCAACGGTATCTCCAGTCTTGAAAAGCCCCTGTTTCTTTTTGTCCTTTTCCTCGATAACGGCGCAATCGAAATTTCCTGTTCCGGAAACAGTGCCCAAAAGGGCCAGATCCAATTTTGTGGACTCCAACTCATTAACATCGATATATCTTTCTCCCGCGGCTTTATCGATTGAGCCGAACAGGTTTCTTTTAGAAATCACGCTGTAGGAATCCAGAGGTTGTTTTTTGACAACCTGAATATTCGCTTTTTCAGTAACTGTTGTTCCGGTTTTGACGCTGGCAAGTTTTGCGTTCACCACCCTGTAAAAGATATCCACGGACAGATATGCCAGAACGGTAATTGCTATAAGGATGACTATTGTACGATATTTTGTTGTCATAATCTCAACTGTTTACAGTTGTCGGTTCACAGTTCACGGCTTTTTCAATGAACTATGCAACGACTGAAGCATTTTGGATATTGATTTCAATTCTTCAATTAATTCTTTCGCATCTGAATCACAAAATATATTAACTTCTCGTGAAATATAAATTTGTGTTCTCAGTTCCGCAGCCGATCCCTGCACAATATTTATAAACCGTTGAAAATCCGGAATACTCTTTCTTTCACTTCCCTCAGCAATATTCGACGGAATAGATACAGATGAGCGCAGCATCTGATCCTTTATTCCATAATCACGGCAATCGCTTAATAATTCATAAAGACGTACCGATAATCTGCAAGATTTTTTCCAAACTTCTAAATCTTCAAAAGAAGATCCCACAGCTTCCCTCTACCTTCTGTTTTTTTAACCGTGAACCGATAACTGTAAACCGTAAACCGTTACTTAAACCTCGGGACTGGATTTGCTACGGTTCCCTTAAGTGTGGTCGAAACTTTTTTGCCAATGGCGTGAACTTCCACATCACCTTTTATGGCGAGCCTGCTCTGCATGATATTTTTGTTCAACGATATATCCCCGTTGAAAGACCCGCTCAACTGTCTTCCCGCCATTTTTAAGTTGTTTATTTTCAGGGTGCGATTTTTGAGAGTCATATCCGCTTCCATTTTATCAAAGTTCATCTCATTGAGGCCGAATATGTCTCCCAAAAGCTGTACCCTTCCGTCAAGGAGCGCGATGTTTGCGCTGCCTGTGCCGTTGATGAACCTGTCCCGTTCTCCATTGTACGACATGGTTCCCTCAAATATGCCGCCAATTTCGCGCCCTGTCGCTGTTTTGATGCAGGAGCACTTTCCAAGGTTGATGTCATTAAATCCGGCATTTATTCTGACAGGTCCTTTGCGTGAAAGGCGATTTGTGAAACCTATATCCGCCTTTATATGGCCTTCGTATGCATCCGCGTTCAAAAGCAGCGTCAGTTTGCCGGTGAAGAGGCCTATAATGGCCGGCCGCAGTTTTAAGGCGCTCATCCTGAGAATCAGGTCCGGTTTGTCCCTGAAGCCGATTTCAATGTTGCCCAGTCTTATACCCGGTAGCAAGCAGGGTTTCACAGAATCAAGCAGGAGGACAACATTCGGGTTGTCGCCCTCGACAATTGATTTGATATACCTTCCCGCGCTGTCTGACGGAAATCGAACATACAGAAAAATAGCCGTAATCAGCACTCCGTATATCGTATATGCAATCCATTTTTTTGTTTTCATGGTCATAACGGTTTACAGTTACCAGTTTACAGTTACCGGTTTACAGTTTCGAGAACCTCTTACCTTCCAATCTTCTATTCTTCTCATCTTCTTACCTTCTAATCTTTCAGATATGTCACAAGCTGCATCAAAACGGTCAGGTATTCCGAACTCCCCTTGCTCTGTTTTATCGAAATCCTTTTGATTCTGACCAGATTTCTTTGCGACTCCACAAGGTGCAGATACTCGACGAGTTGTTTCAGCGTGATGTTTTCCAGATTCATCTCCACGGATGATTCACTGTACGGGCCCTTGTCCGTTGAGGTGGAGGGTTTCATGTATTTTATGTTTGGTTTTACCCCGCTTCGCCCCGCCTGTTTTTCCAGAAAGGAAAACAGTGTAAAATCTTTGGACCTGAGGACAAGCGCCCTTCCGATGTCCACCGAATTTTCTTTCAGCTCCACATATTCCGAACTGAGAGAGACGAGCTCTTTTAAGGTTTTCTCCCTTGCCTGAACAGAGTGCCTGGTCTTTTCCTTTGCGTCCAGAAAAGGGAACAGGGCAAACTGGAAGACGATAAAGATGGCGACCAGGGCAATGCCCGCGGACACATAATATCTTTCCCGCTTTGTCAGTTTAAATTTAAATTTTGTCCAAAAATCCATCGCCATTGTTTTTTATCTCATCTTCTAAACTTCTAATCTTCTTATTTTCTTATCTTTTATCCCCATCCTCAAATCAAATCCGACCCGGCTCCCCTTTTTTATGAGACTGGCCGAGCTTATTGTGACGTCTTTAAACCAGTCCGATTTGCCGAGATTGTTTTTTATTCCGTCAACGCTGTTGAAGTTGTCGGTTTCGCCCTTGATTTTCACAGTTTCCCCGTCAAACGTGAAACTCGTGATAAGAAGCTCTGTGGATTCTGGAATAAGCCGGGAGATATCCTTCAAGATGTCCAGTGTCTTTATCCCGAATCCATTGCCGTTCAGTCCGGCGGAAGACCTCCGTTCCCCGGCGATTTTCACTTTGAGCTGCTGGACGGGATCGACTACCCTTGTGACTTCGGGACTGGTCTTTTTAAAGACAGCCGCTATTTCCTGGTTTACTTTGTTCAGGAGTGTCCTGTCATAATGGTAGCCCATGTACAGATCAACTCCGAGGACGCAAAGGATTATGAGGACAAGCGCCGCTACCCACCTGAAATCTTTACGGAATTTTTCATACACCCTTTTCGGTCTGAACCTTCCCCTGGCAAAGTTAAAACCCGCGCCCTTCTTCCCCTCCCCGGTTGCGAGAGCAATGGCCTGATTCATCAGCATGGGGTTCAAACCTTCCGCGACCCCCTCCTTTATGCTGATATCTTCCGCGGCGGAGCTGTCAACCGGCTCTACCGGAAGGGAGAAAAATGCCTCCATTTCGCCTGTGAGGGGAAGGTATAGCGCTCCTCCTCCGGTCAGGAATATCTCCGCGGGTGCTTCTTCAAGCTCGCCTTTCAACCGCAGGAATTCCAGCGTGTTCTTCACTTCAGAAAAGAATTCCCGGCACACTGCTGAAATCTTTTCTCCGGTTTTTCCTGTATCGCCCGACCTCTTTTTCTCCTCGGCTTCTGAGAATTCAATCCCGGCGGCCTCCGCTAACGCCCTGGTAATGCTAGCTCCACCGAAAGGGAAATGCCTTATGTGAAATATCCTGCCTTCCCTGAACAACACACCGGTGGTGTCTCTGTATCCGATGTCCAGAAGAAGGCCGCAGCCTTTGACACCGCCGGCTATCAGCTTTGAAACGACAGGGACGGCATCTATATTAATAGCCGATGCCTCTACATGGCATTTGTCAAGGAGCCGGATCAAATTACCGACGTTGGTTTCGGGGATCACGGCCGCGAATATCCCTGATTGATCCCGCTGGCCCAAAACCGTGTAATCTATGAGAACGTCTTCGGCAGAATAGGGGATAAGCGGTTCAAGCTCGTAAGCGATGGTTTTGTCAATCTTTTTTCTATCTTTGAATGGAAGCTTTATGTTGCGGAAGGAAAAACTTTTTGAGGGAAGCGAAGTTGCGCACACGCTGTTTCTGAATGCGTCATTTTCAAACAGTTTTTTCAGGGCGCCTTCAACGCCGCCCGCCTCATCAATATCAACAAGAGACATGCCTGTGAGCTCGTACCCTCTCAGGCTGACTGTAGCCAGAACTGCTTTTATGCTGCTCCTGCCGATATCAAGGCTCAGAATCTTCTCCGGCATCAATCCACCTTCCAGGACAATATCTTTACATCTTTGCCGTTGCTGTTTCTTTCGACTGTTCCGCTTACACTTCTGCTTATACCATTCAGATAACCGCTGGATGTAATTCTGAATATATCACTCTTTGCGGTTATCAGCCCGGAGTCGATGGTTATGCCGTCCATGCCCGTAACATTATTATACCAATTTGACCCGGAAAGATCGTTTTCCTCGTCACGCCTGTATTCGTCCATGCTGGATACCATCTCTCCGGTGATTCCGTCGGCGAGCGCCATCAGCGCCAATTTGGGGGCAGTATTGATATTTATCTTCCCTTCACCATACACGGTAAGATATCTTGCGATTCCGGGTCTCTCGTCCGTGCCGTAATACAAATCTTCAGTCATACCTTTTACCATTAAAAGTTCATCAATACAATCCAGAGGGGTGTTTTTGCACGCGTATGGCTCTTTCAACCCCTCATAGTATATATTCTCGGCGCCGAAACCGGTTGTCTCGTCGTCTTCATCTATCCAGTCCCTGACCGCGTCCACAATATCGCGGGCCTGCTGCTCATCCATGTCAAATTCCGGCAGGGTCAGAAACCTTGTCAGCAGATCCCCGAGCTTACTGTTGTATTGATTGTCGGTTCAGGGAATCGAAACTGTTCTTGTCCTCACGCAGGAGCGCTTCGCCCGCGTAAAATCCTGACTTTGCAACACAGGTGGCCTGGATTCCGTCGCCAAGATTCGCGGCTTCGTATATCCCGGATCTCGATAAGATATTCAGATGGAGCGTCACGGCGACAATGACGCTGATCATCAGTATCACCAGTATCAACGCCACACCCCGTTCATTCATCAGGATCTTTTTCATTTATTCCCCCGCTACCGGCAGAAACACCTTTGTCATAAACCTGTAAGGCCTGTCTTCATCATCGGGATTTATAAAAGCCATCTGTATGGACACGACAGTCGGCCCCTTGCCATGCTGGGCCTTCGAATCGGATTCAGAATTCCAGGAGTCGTACTCTTCCCCGACCTCGTCATAAAACGTATAAACCAGGGATTGCAATTCTTCGCAGAGGATGTATCCCCCATCCCTCGAGACCTCCTCCTCTGCCCCTTCCGGTTTTTCTCTATACAGTTCATCCTTCCGTTTCAGGATGCAGCCCTCTTCCCCATCTTCCTCTATGATAAAGTAGTTTATAGCAGCAATGCCCGAGGACCTCTCATCATAAAAGTTCAGGTGGGCGGACGAGAGGAATGACAGCTCCATGAACTCTTCTCTTTTCGTCTCGCTCTTGACGGAGACAAATCTGAAAGAGCCGTTGCTGCCGCAGACAGATCCAATGTCTTTTGTCATCCGGCCCATTGCTGTCCGTGCCATGCTGTAGATGCCATCGGCGTACTGCGTATCCTTAACAATCCTGAAGGTGCCGGTATAGGCGGCATATATCGTTGTCAGTACAGTCGTCAGTATAAATATGGCGATCAGTATCTCAATCAGCGTGAAGCCGTTTTTACCTGACATCTTCATCATTTTCATCAACGAATCATTTCTTTTTGCACCCACATCCCCCCCCCCCCCCCTCATTTGATAACAAAATCGGAAAAGTTCTTCGGTGTAATTACAGCGGTCTCACTTCCGGGATAGGCATTCAGGAAGGTCTTCGGAAAACGGGCATTCTTCTTCGGATTCCATTTGAATTCAAAGGCATTAAGCCTGCCATCGTATTCCTCTATGTAATCGATTTTCTGCTGGGCGTGGGTGCGCCAGAACCAGCGGTTAACATGCCGGCCCGCATAATGATTTGCCTTCATACGTTCAGCTATGAGAAAATTTTCCCACAGGACGCCCGTGTCTTGTCGCAGAGCTAAAGGGTTAAAATTCTTTATAACAGCATTGCGAATACCATTATCATAAAAATATATCTTGCGACTTTTCTTGAGTTCATTTCTCAAGTTGCGGCTGAGGGCAGTCAGCCGAAACACAACAAAAGTCTTTTCCAGAAGATCGACGTACCTCTCCACAGTTTCGTTGTCCGCCCCGATCAACTGGCCCACCTCCCTGTATGACACCTCACTTCCCATCTGTAATGCCAGCGCCTGAATCAGTTTTTCCAGGAGAGCCGGCTTTTTGATCTGTTCCCGGGCAAAGAGGTCTTTGTAAAGGTAACTCCCCGCCAGCAGGTTCAGAATCTCCCTTTCATCTCCCGCCTGTGTCACGACTTCGGGATAGGCGCCATAAATCATGCGATGCTCCAGCATGCGCTTTTCCTCGAGCAAACTGGTATATTCAGACATTTTCTGGAAGGAGATTGGAAAGAGCAGATACTCAAACTTACGGCCCGTCAATGGTTCATTGATTTTATTGGCCAGCTCCAGAGATGATGACCCCGTTACCAAAACCTGCACATTCTTCAGGTTGTCGGCCATAAGCTTCAGTGTCACTCCTATATTGACGATGCGCTGGGCCTCATCGATAATTACCAGTGAATGATGGCCAACCAGAGCCTTCAGTTGCGTAGATGTTGTATCTGAGAGCATTTCCCGAATATCGACTTCATCGCCATTCAGATAAAGAGTTGAAAGGTCGGACAGTTCGGCTATGTGATTCACCAATGTCGTCTTTCCGACCTGACGAGCGCCCAAAACCAAAATGATCTTACCCTTATGAAATCGTTTAAGGATGCTTTTTTCGAGTGTCCTGGGAATCATGACTTACTACAAACCTCCTCTCAACAAGCCGAGGCTTAACCACTCGTCATTCCGAAAGGCCCTGAAAGCCGAGAAGGAATGACGAGGCAAATTCCGGGAACCCATATCCGAAAAGTGTAAATATTGCGATTCAAAACGCAATATTAATATAATATATGCGATTAAGAACGCAAGCTTTATTTTAATTTGTTGCTCCGGCAATGGTCTCAGGGGTCAGTTTTCCATCAGTAAACGGCAAACCTGTAAAGCACGAGCCGGTAGGAATTATTCGACTTCATTTTTTCATTTACAACCTTAACCTCAAATTTTTTCAACTGCTCGAAGTCCGTTTCCGTCACATCCACCTGCCACGAATAATCGGAGAAATCGTCTCCAAAATCCCCGCTGTCGGAGGTAACATCTTTCGAATTTGCCGCCTCTATTTCAGCCAGTTTACTTTGGGCAAGTAGAGCGGCAGTGGTTTCAAACCTCGCGCTGTTCGCCATCGATATGCTCTGTGACTGGGATTGAAAAACTACAACGAGCGTTGTGGCGAGGATGGCCATGGCAATCATGACCTCAAGGAGCGTGAACCCATTTTTCTTTAATATTTTCATCACTTTCATCAGCGGACCATTTCTTCTCGCACTTCCTGATCTCCGAATCTCCTATCCCAAAGATTTTTACCACAGGATATGCGGATTTTCAACATGGGATTTGCATCGCTGTTGGCAAATGTGCTATTCCTCTGGTGTTAGAGTAAGGGAGGTTTTAATCTCCCCATGTTAGTAGAATAAACGGCTGGCTAGAAATGAATGTATTTAAAGCGCTTCTTCCAGGGCTGCTCGTGGCCCAGATTATAGCCACCATACAGGTTTACCTGTCCAATGCTGGCCTTTACCGTGCCTTCGTGGCCATGAGGGAAGCCGGCTATCTCGTGGTGCCCAACCAGAATGCCGTGCATTACCTGAAGGAATTTGCACCCGCTTTTTTCGGGGGCCTGTTTTTCACGCTGACCGTGGGGGCTGGCCTTTCTCTTCTGACTCTTGCCGCGGTATGGACATGGGATCGCGTCTTCTCCCGGAGCAGGATTTTCATGAGCCTTCTCCTTCTGTCCTGGGTGGGGTGCCTTTTATGGATAAATTCTCACGGTTTCTCCACCGCTGCCACTGCGTATTTTGTCTTTGTGCCTGTCGTGGTTTCAATGTCCACACTGAAATGGATGCCCGCACGGTTCCGGCAGAAGACCCTGTCAGGAGAACTTGTCCCCGTTATTCCTCTCCTGCTCCTGGCGCTTCTGTGGTTGCCCCGTGCCGGTGGCGACATGTTTCTCGACATCAGGGACAATCTCCTCCTGTCCAATTCTTTTGGAACAAAGATCAGCGACTTCTATTACGGGTACACGCTGTATCCCGCGGAAGCCTTTAAATCCCTGGATCAGAAGACACTCAGGACGTGCAGGCTTGAAGGCATAAAGGATGAGTCCACGGTAAAGCTGCTGGAAAAGGAACTGCTCAAACACGACTATCTTAATATAAGAGGATATTCGAAGGCGGATCTGGAGATAATAGAAGAAGGCGGCATGCTCGTATTCAGAAACAGAGGGAATACGATTCTTCGGACCGCGTCCGAGGATTTTCTTGCCGCGCCCGGGGAGATGTTGAGAGAATTTTCCCTGAAGAGCGACAGGCATTCTTTCTTTCGGAAGTTTACCTTTTTCTGTCTTCTGACAGGGTCTCCCGTCATCCTCTATGTCGCACTTTATGCCCTGTTTCGTATCGTATTTAGACTTTTCATGGCCCCCAAAAAGTCTTCTGTCGCAGCCTCTATTCTCTGTGTTACAATCGTGGCAGTCATTCTCTCCTCACTCTACTTTGCCGGCAGAAAGACAACAGAAGTGGACAATCTGTCTGAAACTATGGAGTCCGGGCACTGGCGGCAGAGAGTCATGGCCCTGAAGATTGTGGAGCAGAAAGGAATGGAGATAGGCAACTTTAGGGCTTATAAAAAGATGCTGAAAAGTCCCTATATACCTGAGCGTTACTGGCTAACAAAGGCAATGGGTAAAAGCCGGAAAACGGAGACTTACAATGACCTACGGTTCTTGCTGAATGACCCCAATCAAAATGTGGTCTGCATGGCCTTTTATGCCCTGGGAGAGAGAAAAGATCCAGGCGCTGTCGGGGAGATCATAAAGAGGATTTCGACATCCGGCGACTGGTACAGCCAGCAATATGCCTACAGAGCGCTGAGGAGACTTGGATGGAAGCAGACAGGATCGAAATAAAGACAGTCCTCATTTCCGTTGCGGTGGTCGTTGTGATTGAGACGATCGTGGGCATTGCTGCCTCAACGGGCGCATATTCCTCGATACTTTTTTTGGGAACTGCGCGTTTTCTTGAGGCAGTTCTGATTGTGCTGATCGTTTCGACCCGGGAAAGTGGACTGTCCCCCATAGGCCTGGCCCCGTCCAGCATATTTTCCGGGCTGAAAAGGGGGCTTGTCTGGTCGACCGGTTTTGGGATAATCGTGTTTCTTGTCGCTGTGGTGTCCTTTGCCGGCGGCATCAATCCCATTGGGCTGATACACACCAGCTTTCCGGCAGGCCGGAGCGAGATCACCCCCTTTTTCCTTATCGGAGGCATGATATCGCCCGTGGCGGAGGAGATCTTCTTCAGGGGGATAATATACAGGTTTTTCAGAAAGTGGGGGGTCTTTACTGCCGTGGCGCTGAGTACGCTGGTGTTTGTCCTGGCTCATCCCGCAGGCTCCAGGTTTTTCCTGTCCCAGATAGTGGGCGGAATACTTTTTGCGCTGGCCTACGAGAAAGAGGGAAACCTGACAGTCCCCATAACCATCCACATCTTGGGCAATATCGCCATTTTCAGCCTTTCGCTGGGCTACTGAAGTTGTCCCTACCCAATTTCGGACGCTGGCGATGTCGGTGTTAAATCTTGCATAGTGAATAATATTTCGACGAAATCGGCTGATTTTGTTAAAAGACCGGTGTGGGAAACCAATGGCCCCCCATCACCCGGCTATCCTATGGTCGCT
>JAFDBG010000092.1 GCA_019313385.1 Deltaproteobacteria bacterium
TCCAGCCACATGTGGCGGTATCGGAGGAGTGTTGAAAAAAGCGTATAGACCACCTCCTCAAACATCTTTCCAAGTTTTGGAGAGCTTGCGTTGTGGATCTTGACTCCAAGCCCCGACTCACATATTTTGAAGCCGCCGAAAACCGCATTAAGCGACATGAAGATGTCGATTCCATACTGCCTCGTCATATCGGTCCATTCCTGGTCGAGCCAGAAGGAACAGAGCCCTGGCGAGAAGGCAAAATCTCCCCCTATCGGCTGCCGGACGTCAACTCTTGCCAGGGAGAATATGAGTGGATAGCACAGATGATTTGTGATGGTGGCATCAAACTGGTGTCTTGAATAGAAGGGGGTGACAAAATCCTGCCCCTCTTTTATGGGATAACCTAGATATTTTATCCACTTGGGTGTAATTGATCGAAGATCCGCGTCGACAACAATCGTAACCTTTGCCTCCGCGTCTCTGCAAAACTGGAAGAGGTTGTAGAAATTGTTCCCTTTCCCCTTTACCCCTTCCGGCGTGGAGATATATTTCTTTTTAATCCTGTCGGGGACATCCGCGGAAAAGAACGCCTCTTTGGTGCCGTCCGTGCTGTTGTTGTCACAGTTAACGATGACGCTTCTCGCGTCAGGAAAATATTTGGCAAGTCCCTCTCCAGCCATCCTGGTAACATAACCGATGGTCTGTGCTTCGTTGTAAGAGGGAATGCCAACCACCACATCAAACTTATCATCGTTCATATTCTTTTCCCGTAAAGTGTATTATCAGGTCTTAGCAAGGAGGATAGAATCCTTTTTTATTGCGTCCCGTATGTCGCCGAGGATGTTGGGTTGTTTCATGATTATCCGTTCCCATGAAACGGTTTGAGGAATCTCGAAGAGCCTATTCTTATTCTGCTTTTCACAGGTGATCAGATCGTCGATAAGACCGGCATCCGTATATTTCTGGAACCTCGGATTATTGACTATAATGTGCATCAGACTATCACTTATGAGGCGGGGCGATGATGTGATGAACTCCCCGGCGTCCAGTATGGAATCCCTGAACACCCCCTTCACCATGGCCTCCTCGGCATCCCTATCATACTCAAGGTTTGAGAATGACGCATTTTCAGAGTACTTTTTGATAAGCTCGTCGGCCATGTTCAGGTAGGTCGCGGCGGTATCCCGTACAAAGTAATCGGATATCTCAAAACCTTCTTCAATGACCAGTGTGGAAAGCAGCGTGGTCACGATGTCAGTGGCCATCTTATATAGACCCGATTCCGGATCATCTTCCGAGATGGACTGGTGCTTGTGCTCGAAGGGGCCTGAAGAAAACTGTACCTGCGCTATGTTGTTTGCCTTTCTGTAGGCCTCTATAAGGGTAAAGAGTTCAACTCCCCAGTTTGTTGCAAAATGCATGCGTTTGAGAAGATTTGTCTCAAACGCTACCTCCCCCGACAGCTGATAGTTAAACGCCAGCAGATAGTCGACGAGACTGATGAATTTTTCGTCCTTTGATTCCCTGAACTTTCGCTTCAGGGCCAGAAGGAACGGATCGAGGAGAAGACGTTTTACCCTCCCGTACATGCGATTATTCCCTATCCTGATATAGGATGCCTTGGAGAACTGATAGTTCAGGGTAATGACGGGGTACAAAAGCCGGTCAAGTTGTCTGTAATGAAAGGTTCGTATGTCGGCGTCTATAACACCGACATAATCGGCCCCAATAGCCAGAGCTACTCCAAAGGACATGAACATGTTTCTGCCTTTTCCGGGTTGCTTTAGGCCGAGGCTGAAGTTGTCGATCTTTTTGTAGAGTTCCTTGAACCGTTCGCCTTCGTTATGCTGTATGATGTAATTGCGTATCCTGTATTCCTTAAGGAGGGCTGTAAGCTCCAGTACCTCTGAGTCGGTAGCCGCGTCGAGTCCGAAGATGATCTTGTTGAGGTATGAAGCCCTTTTGATCTGCTTGAGGATATTGATAAAGACGGGCCTGTTTTCAGGGTCGGTAAACTCTGTTGCCAGTGCCGGGATAACCAGGACCGCCTTTTTGCCCCGCACGCCCGCCCTTAGTTTGGGGCCAAGATTTTGCTGGTCTTTGTCGATAAGGAACAGTGTTGTTATCTTCCTGAATTTCTGCGAAAAATTTATCATTGCTTTCTCTCCTGAATGCAGAGTCTGCCATGAAAGGATGATATGAACATTATTGTTGAATGTGCGTTTGTATTAGTATATAGAACTAGATAGCAGATTTTTGTAGAGATGGCAACCTTCCATTCATTTTCAACTTGTTCCTGAAGAATCTTATTTTAATTGGCATTTTCCGCTGACATAAACAGAATAGAATAGAATTATTAGGGTTTTATAGAGATGTAATAGTAACTATTCAGCTTATTTAGACTGTAGGTTGAGGATCTTTAGATTAAGAAAAACTAACAGCCTTTCGCCTATCTACCTTCAGCCCGACCACGTGGGTAGTCAGATATAATATGAAAAAGCAGGAGAGAGAGGTAGTGCTGTGAGACTTGCGGTGTTGGAAACAGAAAAATGTATCGGCTGTCAGAGTTGCATGTTTGCCTGTTCAAGAATACATGGGGAGGCGGGGCTTTCCGCGTCCTGTATCGGCGTGAGATCGATCGGGGGGATGGAAAGGGGATTCACCGTGATTGTATGCAAGGCATGTGAAGATCCTCCCTGCGCGAAGGTGTGTCCGACGCAGGCCCTTACATCGAGAAAGGGAGGCGGAATACACTTTGACGCGGACAAGTGTATTGGCTGCGGCCACTGCCGGGATGCCTGCATTATCGGGGCGGTCTTCTGGGATGACGAAACAAACAAGCCGATGATATGTGTTCACTGCGGTTACTGCGCGGGTTTTTGTCCCCATGGAGTGTTAGGGCTACAGAAGAGGGAGGCCGAAGATGCTGAACAATGATCCCCTTGAGAATATACTCTATATCGATCTTTCAAAGAGGATGTTTAAGGTTGAGAAGAGACGCGACCTCTTCGAAAAATACATGGGGGGCGCGGGTGTGGCCACAGCGCTTCTGCACGAAGAATGCCCTGAGGACTGCGATCCCCTCGGACCGGACAACCCCATTATATTTGCTGTAGGTCCGTTGACGGCCCTGTTTCCGCTTGCTTCGAAGACCGTCGCGATGTTCAAGTCTCCACTGACCGGAAATCTTGGTGAGAGCCACTGCGGGGGCAGAAGCGCCGTCGCGATTCGTATGGCCGGATATGGTGCTATCGTGATAAAGGGCGCGAGCAGTATGCCGGTCTATCTTTCTATTGCCAGCAATCAGGTGTATTTCCGCGACGCCTCTTCACTGTGGGGTATGGGGAATTTTGCCACGGGGCGTATCATCAGAGAAAATGAAACAGGGGCCGGCCTGAGAGCGATCATGCGTATCGGCAGGGCGGGTGAAAAACTCGTTTCGTACGCGTGTGTGACATCGGAGACTTTCCGGCACTTTGGCAGGTTGGGACTGGGGGCGGTCTTTGGAAGCAAAAAGCTCAAGGCCATTGTGGTCTCAGGAAAGTCCTCTCTGCCGGTTTCCGACAAGAAGATATACAAAAAGATATACGATGAAGTGTACAAGGCCGCCGTGGATTCCCCCGTAATGAAGAAGTATCATGACCTGGGAACCGCCGAGAACATAATGCCGCTTAATGATTTCGGCGGCCTCCCCACGCGTAATCTCAAAGAAGCACGGTTTGAAGGCGCCTCCGGAATATCGGGCGAAACCTTCGCGGAGCAGTATCTGGGAAGACGGCTCGCGTGTTCCCACTGTCCGGTTGGGTGCATACATATCGCCGCGCTCAGGGAACCCTACGAAGACGAAGCATATTTTTACAAGACCTCCATGATATCCTATGACTATGAATCCATATATTCTCTCGGTTCCATGCTGGGCATATCCAGTGCCTCCGATTTTCTGAAACTGATGGACAAAGTGGAGGCGTTGGGGATGGACTCGATGAGCCTTGGGGTTATCCTGGCCTGGGCCACGGAAGCCCGGGAAAGGGGCCTTATCTCGGAAAAGGAAACCGGGGGGACCAAACTCGAATGGGGAAATGTGAAAGAATACATGAAAGTGGCCGGGTATATTGTGAGCCAGCCGAATGATTTCTACAAGGCCCTCGCACGCGGCGTCGAGCACGCGGCTTCCATATATGGGGGTGAGAATTACGCACTGGCCTTCGGTGGAAATGAGATGCCCGGATATCATACGGGCCCCGGCACCCATCTGGGTGCTTTTATAGGCGCCCGTCACAGCCACCTGGATAACGGTGGATACGGCATCGATCAGAAAACCCTTGTCAACCGGAAGATGAAACCGGAGGAGCTCATAGACATCCTTCTTGAAGAGGAGAGATGGCGACAGGTGTTGTCAAGCCTGGTTGTCTGCTTCTTCGCGCGGGGGATCTATTCACCCGAACTTGTCACCAGATTACTTGGCATAGCGGGTTTTGACCTGTCCACGGATGATTTGCAGCGAATCGGCAGAGAAATTCACAATGAAAAATACCGGTTCAAGATAAGAGAGGGATTTGCTGTGGATACTCTGAGGCTGCCGGAAAGGATATTTGAAACCCCCTCTCCCATAAACTGGCTGAATGAGCGTTACATCAAAGATGCCCTCAAATACGCGCACAAAACCATTTTGAAGGAACTGGATGCAGAACATTAGCCGGAATACATTGAAGAGCCAGCCATCCCGCCAGAGACATTAGCAGGGGCGATAAAGAGGTATTGATTGGAGGAACGGGAATCCCAATGAAGATCCTCATTGTTGACGATAACAAAGATGGCCGATACCTGCTGGAAAAGATACTGCAAGGATATGATTATGAGATAATCACCGCAGCCAATGGAGCTGATGCCCTTGAAAAGCTCAGGGCTCAAGACTTTGATATGATCATCGCTGATATCCTGATGCCGGTAATGGACGGGTTTGTGCTTTGCAGGAAATGCAAAGTGGATGAGAAACTGAAGAATATCCCCTTCATCTTTTACACGGCTACATACACAGATGAAAAAGAAGAAGAGCTTGCCTTAAAAATAGGAGCGGACAAGTTTATCAGAAAGCCCATTGACCCGGGCGAATTAATCAAGATCATACGAGGTGTGATTAGAGATATAGAAAAGGGAAAAATAGACTCCAGGGCGCCGGATTTAGAAGATGAGCTAAACAGCTTTAAACTCTACCGCGAGCGTCTGGTGAATAAGCTTGAAAAGAAGATGCTGGATCTTGAAAGGGAAACTGCCGACCGCAAGCTGGCAGAGGAAGAGACAAAAGCCCACCAGGAGCACTTTGCCCTCATCAACCAGATACTCCGCCACGATCTGATAAATGAGCTGGTGGTTATACAAAGCGCGCTCAATCTCTACAACAAGTCCCCCGAAGAGGAATTTCTGAAAGAGATATTCTCACGTACGAAAAAGAGCATTGAACTGATCAACCGGATGAGAGAACTTGAATCCTTCATCTCCCGCCACAGGGAGCTGAAGATGTATGAGATGAGAGACACCATAGATGAAGTTATCAAAAACTATCCATCCATAGACTTTGATATCAAAGGCAATGCCAGGATAATGGCGGATGATTCTATTGCCTCCGTCATAGACAACATCGTAAGAAATGCCGCCACCCACGGAAAGGCCGATAGAATCACAATAACCACAGACAAAAAGAGAGAGATGTGTGAAGTACGCATTGCCGACAATGGATCGGGCATCCCAGATGAGATAAAGAAAAAGGTCTTTGAAGAGGGATTCATGCATGAGGACAGCGGCCACACCGGTCTCGGCCTCCACATCGTTCAAAAGGTCATGGGGAACTACGGCGGCTATACCTGGGTTGAAGACAACGAACCAAAGGGAACCGTCATCGCCTTGAGATTCAGGATGGTAAAGTAGCTCAGGGGTCGGGGATCAGGAGTTTACCCGGGAAGGTTTTAGCAAACGAAAGAAAAGACGAGATCATGAAGATATATAAAAAGATAACCCTTGCTTTTATAACAACATCATTGATTGTGATTACGTTAATCTAAGGTGGTCTGGTTTATTAGGACAGGTAACAGGGATTTATAAGTGTGAAGCTGCCCTGGGTTGATGTTAATGCCGCAGCCTGTCTCTGCGGTTGGGTATTAACCTGCATTCTCGGCAATAAATATATGCACATGCCTGTAAGGTTCATATAAATTATTAATATATAAGCAAATAATTGCCTTTTGTTGTTGACTTTCTCCTGTAGTGTGCATATAATGACATATGCACACTACAGAACCAAAAGCTAAAACACAAACCATCCGTGGAGTTGAATATATATACCAAGAATTTTCCTACCGGGTACCAGGGGAAAAACATCCAAAACACCGAAGAAACTACTTGGGAAAAA
>JAFDBG010000032.1 GCA_019313385.1 Deltaproteobacteria bacterium
GCGGAGAGGTACCGAAGTGGTCGTAACGGGATCGACTCGAAATCGATTTGGGGGCCAAAAGCTCTCACGTGGGTTCGAATCCCACCCTCTCCGCCATAATATAATTCCTTGCGGAGAGATGTCCGAGCGGCTTAAGGAGCACGACTGGAAATCGTGTGTATGCCCTCAAAGGTGTACCGGGGGTTCGAATCCCCCTCTCTCCGCCATACAGTATGACAGCCGGGCCCCGTGGAACGGCGGATTGTGAACTCCGTCAGATCCGGAAGGAAGCAGCGGCAGCAATTCCGACGTTTGCTATGGGTTCCCCGGCTGTCAGCTTTTAATCTCACACAGGCACACCCATGGAATATCTTGTCCTTGCAAGAAAATGGAGACCCCAGGTATTTGAAGACGTTGTGGGACAGAACCACGTTGTCAAGACACTCAGAAATGCCGTCAAACTTGATCGCGTAGCTCACGCCTATATCTTCAGCGGCCCCAGGGGAACAGGCAAGACATCGGTGGCACGTATACTGGCCAAGTCACTCAACTGTGAAAAGGGGCCGACAGAGGTTCCGTGCAATCAATGTGCGAACTGCAGAGAGATTACAGAAGGCATATCTCTGGATGTGCGCGAGATAGACGGAGCATCCAACAGGGGGATAGATGAGATAAGGGAGCTTCGGGAAAACATCAAATTTTCCCCTGTGTCCTCGCGCTACAAGATATATATCATCGACGAGGTCCACATGCTGACCACGCCTGCCTTCAACGCCCTCCTCAAGACACTGGAAGAGCCACCCCTGCACGTTGTTTTTGTCTTTGCTACGACAGAGATACATAAGGTTCCGGCTACTATCCTCTCCAGGTGCCAGCATTTTGATTTTAAGCGAATATCCGTCAGACAGATAGCGGATAACCTGGAACACATAGCGAAGGGGGAGGGCATCAGCATAGGCAACGCTGGCCTGTCCTGGATCGCCAGAGAAGGCGAGGGAAGTCTGCGAGACGCTCAGGGCATTTTCGACCAGGTCATCTCGTACGCCGGAACGGACATCAAAGACGGCGATGTGGAAGATATCCTCGACCTTGCGGACAGACACCTTATATTTGAGCTTTCCGGCGCTGTTCTTAAGGGAAACGCTGGCGCGTGCCTTAAGATCATTGATGAGGCATACTATTCCGGCGTGGACGTAAAGCATTTTTATCAAATGCTCCTGGGGCATTTCATGAATCTGCTTACGGTAAAGATAACGGATGGCAATGGTGTATTAGGTGATATCCCCGACCATGAAACAACGGATCTGAAAAAGCTGGCGCAGGGGGCATCAAGGGATACAATGCAGCGTATTCTGGATATACTGATGGCGGAGGAAGATAACATTCGCAGAAGTATGGAACCACGCATAAACCTGGAATACGCCGTGGTCAGGATGGCGTATCTTGAACCTCTTATACCCGTTGATGAAATCATTTCAAGAATGGAAGGCCTCGAAGTTAAGCTTGGCGGAGGAGGCAGGCAGGATATCCTCACAGCCCGGCAACCCCAGGTTGATCAAGAGGCGGTGGTTACTGAAAGCAACCAGATCGAGGCGGATGAGGTAAAGGGTGGCGATGGTCTGTGGCAGGATTTGAAGAGTTTTATAAAAGAAAAAAACCCTCCCTTAAGCTCAAAAATAGGCAGTGGAGAATTTGTGAGCTATGAGGACGATTGTCTTCAGATAGGATTCCCGAGAGGTTACGTTTTTTTGGAGGACATCAAAAGCGCGCCGCAGATGAATCTCTTGACACAGATGGCGGTGGAGTTTCTCGGGAAAAGCGTAACGATAGATATTAAGTTGTTGGAAGGAGACGCGCACAATACCGGCAACACGGCATCAAAAACCGCTAGCACAAGAAACAACATCAAGAACGAGGCGCTGAGACATCCCCTTGTGCAAAAGATCGTAGATGTGTTTGAAGGCGCTGAAATAATAGATGTCAGGATAAATGGTTCAAGGAGGCAATAACAGTGGCACAAGACATGGGAAAAATAATGAAACAGGCCCAGCAGATGCAGGCGAAGATGATGCGCGTGCAGGAAGAGCTGGAGGCCAGAACGGTGGAGGCAACATCCGGTGGAGGGATGGTAACTGCTGTGGTCAATGGAAAATATGAACTGATGTCGCTGAAGATCGAAAAAGATGTGGTTGATCCGGAAGACATCGAAATGCTGCAGGATCTTGTCGTCGCGGCAATAAATGAAGGGGTGCGCAAGGCGCAGGAAATGGCTCAGGAGGAGATGTCGAAAATAACCGGAGGTCTCAATATTCCCGGTCTGGGGTAGTAAGGCAGTTGACGGTTTTCGGTTCACGGTTTTTTTCAACCGGGAACAGGTAACTGTGAACCGTAAACAGTGACTGCTTTATTTCTCAAATGACAATAAATATCTGAATTTCTTCAGTGAAGGGTTTTTAAAACATGACAGGTTACGCGCCTCCTATCCGGCGTCTCATAAAAGAGTTGTCCAGATTTCCCGGAATAGGTGAGAAAACGGCCACGCGGCTGGCTACTTTTCTCCTGTATTCTTCCGAGAGAGATGCTGCCAGGCTTGCCGAAAGCATCATGGAAGTCAAGAGGAAGATCCGGTTCTGCTCCATCTGCTTCAATCTCACCGAAAGCGATATCTGTGAAATATGTGGTGATACTACGCGAGACAGAGATGTCATATGTGTGGTTGAAGATCCCGATTCCCTTGTCGCCATAGAAGAGAGCGGAAGCTTCAGGGGCACATACCATGTCCTCCACGGTGTGCTGTCGCCCGCTGACGGCATCGGCCCGGAGTCTCTGCGACTTCAGGAACTTCTGGACAGAATATCCGGCAGCGATGTCAGAGAGGTTATCCTGGCTACCAACCCCAGCGTTCAGGGAGAATCGACGGCACTTCTCGTAACAAAACTGTTGCAGGGGAAAAATGTCAAGATAACCAGGATAGCCTTCGGTATTCCGATTGGGGGCGATCTCAAATATGTGGACAGGATGACCATGACAAAGGCCATCGAGTTCCGCCGGGGGATATAAAACCGCCTCATGAATACCATCAGAGAAATACCCACTGACATTATCACCGATACGGTCAAAGGTCTCTTCCTAACGGCGAGCTCGGAGCTCGGGGAAGATGTCCTGTCCGTCATACGCAAGGCCGCACAATCGGAAGATACAGAGCTCGGGAAATATGCCCTTGAAAAGATCCTTGAGAACGCGAAGGTCGCGAAGGATGATTCGCTCCCCCTCTGTCAGGACACGGGTCTTGCGGTTGTATTCGTGGAGGTGGGGCAGGATGTTCATGTGACAGGGGGCGATTTCAACGAAGCCGTTCAGGAGGGTGTTCGAAGGGCATACACCGATGGGTTCCTGAGAAAATCCGTCTGCGACCCGATCACGAGGGCAAATACCGGCGACAATACGCCCGCGGTCATTCATACGGAGATTGTTTTGGGGAACACGATACGCTTTATCGCTATGCCGAAGGGGGGCGGAAGCGAGAATATGAGCAGCTCCGTCATGCTGCTCCCGTCGTCAGGTCTCGAAGGCATAAGAAAACATATCATCGATATGGTAAGAACGGCCGGACCCAATCCCTGCCCGCCAATAATTGTCGGCGTGGGTATCGGGGGATCGATTGAAAAATCGGCGCTGCTCGCGAAGAGGGCACTCTCGCGCCGCGTGGGCGAGCCGAACCTGTTGGACACCAGGCTGTCGGAACTTGAAAGAGAAGCGCTCGTGGAGATAAACAATCTCGGCATCGGCCCCCAGGGATACGGCGGAAAGACTACCGCGCTTGCCGTGCATGTGGAGATGATGCCCTGTCATATCGCCAGCCTTCCGGTGACGGTCAATATCCAGTGCCACGTTGCGCGACACAAGGAAGCGGTAATCTGAAATCAATGAAGAATCCGATAAAAATTCATACACCCGTCACGAGAGATATCTGTGAAGAACTGCGTACCGGTGACAGGGTACTCCTGAGCGGAAGTATCATCACCGGCAGGGATACAGCGCACAAGAGACTCTGCAAACTGATAGCCGAAGGAAGCGATCTCCCCGTGAAACTCGACGGAGAAACGATCTTCTACGCTGCCCCCACACCTCCGGGGCCCGGCCGGATTATAGGGTCCATAGGGCCGACGACAAGCTACAGGATGGATGAATATGCTCCAGTTCTGATGCGGTCAGGACTCATCGGAATGATAGGAAAGGGAAAACGATCTGCCGAGGTCAGGGCTGCCATTATGAAATATAAGACCGTGTATTTCGGGGCCATGGGGGGAATTGCCGCCCTGATGTCCGGTTGTGTAAAGAAGGCCGACATTATCGCCTACGAGGATCTCGGACCCGAATCAATCATGCGCCTGGAGATAGAAGACTTTCCACTAATTGTTATAAACGACACAAGAGGCGGGGATCTCTACGAAGACGCCGTGGGTTGCCACGGCATGGTCCCGTAAAGGTACTGGTCGGTAGAGATGCTATGCAATGCTCCTCTTGTCCTTGACAAAATCCAGGACAAAGCGGAGGTGATTGAAAATGGCTCGAAACGCATGCTCAGGATCGTGTTTTTTTATCAGGTCCTTGCTAACGGGTGGATGATGTCCACGTCCGCGTGGTTTGGCAAATATGGGTGCGGAAGATATTCGGCGGGCCATGGATAGAAAGCAGAATGAAGGCTGGAAATCTTCCGCTCTTATAACAAATCGCAAGGTAGAAAATATTCTTCAGACGGGTGCGGGGATGGTGGCTACGGGTTATCCCGGATGTAATATCACTATCGGCGCCCATCTCGACAAAAATAATGTTAAGACGATCCACCCCGTGCAACTTATCCAAATGGCCATGTATGGGGGGCGGACGGAGTAATTAACCGGGTAGATGATCTCCATCTGGTTGCCATAGACGACGCGGGAGGGAAGACTCTGTGCGAAGAGGCGAAACACAAGAGCCCTGTTAAATTTTTTTTAAAAGAGGTATTGACATAAAAGATTTTATTAAATATAGTGTCCGTTTTCCGAATTCACGCAAGGGAGATTTTCCTTATGATAGAGATACGATGGCATGGAAGGGGCGGTCAGGGAGCGGTGACGTCGGTCGAGACGCTCGCGCTTGCCGCTATTGGAGAGGGGCAATACGCTCAGGGTTTTCCGAGCTTCGGCCCCGAGAGAAGAGGGGCGCCGGTAGCGGCGTTTAATCGTATCGATGACAAGAAGATACGGGTCAGGTCGGGCATTTATAACCCCGATGTCGTCATCGTCCTTGACGCGAGCCTGATGGTTCTGGTGAACGTCGCCGAGGGGTTGAATCCCGAAGGTACCCTGATTGTCAATACCGCCAAATCACCGGAAGAGGTGAAGACGGAAACAGGGTTCAAGGGGACCGTAGCCACGGTTGACGCGTCGAAGATAGCACGGGAAGAGATGGGTGTCCCGATAACCAATACCACCATGATCGGGGCGGCCATCAAGGCGACCGGACTGGTAAAGATCGAATCGGTGAAAGAGCCGTTGAAAAAGCGATTTGGAAAGATAGCCCAGAAAAACATAAACGCGATGGAACGGGCTTATAAGGAGCTCAAAATAGCCAAGTAGTTCACAAATACCTTGAGGTTGACAGTCTTATGGAAAAAGAGAAAAAATGGCCGGAAACGTGGCAGGAACTTACCCCGGGATGCATGGTGTTCAGGCCGGGGAGCACGCGGGACTACCACACGGGAACCTGGCGGGCGTCGAGACCCATATATGACACCAGCAGATGCATTAAGTGCGGCGTCTGCTATATCTTCTGCCCGGAAGGGTGTATTTCCCAGGATGCCGATGGATACTTCATGGCGGATCTTGATTACTGCAAAGGGTGTGGAATCTGCGCCCATGAATGCTGGCCTGGAGCCATAAAGATGGTGGAGGAGGGATAGGTTATGTCTGAAAGAATTGGTATGGAGATAGCGCTTGCTGCGGCTGAAGCGGTTGCCCTGTGCAAACCCGATGTTGTGGCCGCCTATCCTATCACACCGAATACCCATATACCGGAACATCTGTCGGATATCGTCGCGGAAGGAAGACTTGATGCCGACTTTATCTGTGTGGAATCCGAGCATTCCGCCCTGAGCGCCTGTTGCGGGGCATCCGGTGCCGGCGCGCGTGCCTTTACGGCAACGAGTTCACAGGGCCTTTTGTATATGGCGGAGGTTGTTCCGATCGTACCGTCAATGCGTCTTCCCATCGTGATGGCAATCGGTAACCGGGCACTGTCCGGTCCTATTAACATATGGAACGACCATAGCGATATCATGTCTCAGAGGGATTCCGGCTGGATTTCCATGTTTGCGGCAGACGGGCAGGAAACGATAGACATGATGATACAGGCGTTCAAGATTGCCGAACACCGTGACGTCATGCTGCCGGTCAATGTCAACCTGGACGGTTTTCAATTGACGCACGTGGTTGAGCCCATGATGATGCCCAGTCAGAAGGAAGTGGACAAATTCCTTCCCGCATATAAGCCGTATGCCGCGGTCCACCCGGACAATATCGTCTCCATGGGATCCTTGGCGATGCCGGAGATATTCAACGAAGCCATGATGGCCAAGGACCAGGTTCTGATAAACTCCAAGAAGATCATACTGGAGATATGGAAGGAATGGGAGGAACAGTTCGGCCGGAAATATGAGCCGATAGGCGAGTACCGGATGGAAGGTGCCGAGGTCGCCATGCTGACCCTGGGGTCCATGGGAGACACGGCAGAGGTTGCCATCGACGCATTGCGCGAGAAGGGGGTGAAAGCAGGTCTGCTGAAGATGAAGCTCTGGCGGCCCTTCCCTGTTGAAGAGTTGCTCAAGGCGGTTAGTGGCCTCAAGTCGCTGGTGGTTATTGACCGGGCGGTATCGTTTGGTGGTCCTTGTGGCCCCGTCTGCTTGGAGGTCAAATCGGCCCTGTACGATCAGAAGGAGCGCCCCCTGATAACGAATTATATTATCGGGCTTGGCGGTCGCGATGTCGTTGTTGCTGATTTCGTCAAGATTGCGGAACAGGCGATCGGCGCGCAGAAGAAGAAACCCGCAAAAGCGTACGAAATATACGGAGTGAGGGGATCATGAATATTGTAGAGAACTTTGATTTATATGCTCCACGGCTGGTGGATAAGGAAGAATACTTCAATGCCGGGCACCGTGCCTGTTCAGGATGCGGGGAAGCCCTCGCTATCCGACTGATGTGCAAGGCCCTTGGCGAAGATACCGTGATCGTGAACGCAACGGGATGCATGGAAGTTATATCGGTTATGTATCCCACGACGGCATGGAGTCTTCCGTGGATCCACGTTGCATTTCCCAATGCCGCCTCAGTTGGAGCGGGTGTTGAAGCCGCGCTCAAGGTCCTGCGGCGGAAGGGGAAGATAGCGGATCGAAGGATAAAGACGGTTTGCATCGGCGGAGACGGAGGAACCTTTGATATCGGTTTCCAGGCCCTTTCCGGCACCATGGAACGGGGTCATGATGTCCTCTATGTCTGTTTCGATAACGAGGCATACATGAATACCGGTATTCAGAGATCCGGCGCCACGCCATTCGGCGCTTCGACAACCACAAACCCCGCAGGCGCCGCCAGTCAGGGAAAGGACGAGTGGAAGAAGAATATCGCCGAGATCATCGCGTCCCACAACGTGCCCTATGTCGCCACGGCCTGTCACAGTTATCCCCTTGACTTCATGAACAAGGTCAAGAAGGCACGGGAAGTTGAAGGACCGAGTTACATCCACTGCCTGTCGGTGTGCCCGACGGGATGGAGGGTTCAGACTGAGGACTGCATCAAGGCAGGACGGCTGGCCGTCGAAACGGGTGTCTTCCCGCTGTACGAGATAGAGAACGGCAAGTACACGATGTCATCCCTCAACCCAGAGGAGCTGAGACCTGTTGAAGATTACCTGAAGCTACAGGGCCGGTTTCGCCATCTGACAACCGATTCTATAGAGAAGATACAGGACAGGATAATCCTAGAAAATAATAAGCTGCTCGACAAGGCTGAGAATCTGCATTCCTGGGCCGAACTGGAAGGATAAAGAGAGCAGGGTAAAGACGCTGGGCGAAGCGCCCGGTGCTCTTGAGTGTTACACTAAACAGGATAAGGTGCTTGAGAATGAATAAAGTTGCATTTAGCAGTTGGAACGGCAAGGTCGTTGATAACCGGAACGGAAAGGCGGAAAAGGACGTTGCCGCCAATTTTCCCGCCCCCGGCGGCAAGGTAGCGGCCATGATGGGATGGGGCGGCCTCGTGGCAAGTGACTCCAAGGCTGACATACCCTCCCTTACTTTCAACTATCTGAAAGAGGCGCGCAAGATTTCGTGCGGCGAATGTTCCGTCTGCATGATCGGAATCGACAGGCTCTTGGATATCATGGGACGGATGGCCGATGGGAAGGGAAGCAAGACAGATCTTTCCGAGATGCAGGTTATCGTCAAACAGGTATCGGCGAACAGTAAGTGCAGTTTCGGCCAGTCGGCCCTCTACCCCGTGCTTGACGCGATCAAATACTACAAGGCCGACTTTGTCGCCCTGATCACGGGTGAGAAGAAGCTGAACGGCAAGGAGTACCAGTCCACGGTAACGGCTCCGTGCATGGATGCCTGCCCCGCGGGACTCGATATCCCCGGCTACATCGAACTGATCAAAAACAACCGCTTCGAGGAATCGCTCGGCCTGATCCGTCAGGACTGTGTTCTCCCCGGCGTTATCGGACGTACCTGTACGCATCCCTGTGAGGACGCTTGTGTGCGCAAGGACATAGATGAATCTCTCTCAATCCGCCTGCTCAAGAGAGCGGCCGCGGACTTTGACCTGGCGAACGGCGCAAAACCATTCGGTGCCCCCGCGAAGGAAAAGGAAGAGAAGGTCGCGATCATAGGCGCGGGCCCGGCAGGACTTGCCGCCGCGTGCCAGCTCCGTCTGAAGGGATACGGAGTCACCATATTTGAATCGCTTCCGCACGCCGGAGGAATGGCCGCCGTCGGAATCCCCGACTATCGGCTCCCCGCTGATGTCCTCACCCACGAGATCGACCTGATCAAAAGGATGGGCGTTGAGATCAAACTGAACACGAAGATAGAAAAGCTCAGCATAAAAGACCTTAAAAAACAGGGATACAGCGCGCTGTTCGTCGCCGTCGGTGCCCACCAGGGAAACCGGATCGGCGTTGAGGGTGAAGCGGAAGGATACGAAGGCTTCGTCGACGGGGTCAAATTTCTCAGGGATATGAACCTCGGTATAAAGATAGAGCCCGCCGGCAAGGTCATGATCGTCGGCGGTGGAAATGTCGCCCTGGACTGCGCCCGTAGCTGTGTGAGGATTGGCTTCAAGAATGTTGAGATCATCTACCGGCGGTCACAGGCCGAGATGCCCGCAAGCGACGAGGAGACAGAAGGCGCCCTGGAAGAGGGCATCTCCATCCGGTTCCTGTCCGTTCCCGTAAAGATTATCGCGAAGAACGGAAAGGTCACTGGCGCGGAGTGTATCAAGATGAAACTGGGCAAACCCGATGAAAGCGGCCGGAGACGGCCCGTCCCGGTGAAGGGCTCCGAGTTCACCGTCAAGACGGACATGATCATAGCAGCTATCGGTCAGAGCCCTGAGCTTCCCACAATGGATACAAAGGTTGGTACGACTGCCTGGGGGACCGTAGAAGCGGACCCGGTAACCCTGACAACGCAGATGGCAGGGGTCTTTGCCGGCGGAGATTGTGTCTCAGGACCGGCAACACTGATCGAGGCCCTCAACATGGGGAACCGCGCCGCGGAAGGGATAGCGGCCTACCTTAATGGGAATGCTCCGGCGGAGCAGGTATCGTTCGCGGGCGTCGATCTTGCGAAACAGAGGGGGCAGGGCCTTGTGGTTAACAATGCCGCAGCCGATGTTGCCCTCCTCGATCCAAAGAAGAGGTCAGGCGGATTTGAAGAGGTAGAAGGCGGATTCATCGCTGCCCAAGCCACGCAAGAGGCGCGGCGCTGCCTTCGATGTTACCGGGTTGTGGTCTGGGAATAAGGCTGTATAAAATAGAGCGAGTAAGGTGATAAGAATGCTTAATATCGTAATAGACGGGAAAAAGCTCAAGGCGGAAGAAGGTTCAACCATACTGGAAAACGTCCAGGCATTGAAGATAGATATCCCCACACTGTGCAATCACAAGGAGCTTACCCCCTTCGGGGCCTGTCGCCTGTGCAGCGTGGAAGTCAAGACTAACGGAAAGTGGCAGCTTGCGACGTCGTGTAATACCCCCGTTGAAAGCGGCATGGAGATCGCGACCAGCTCGGACAAGGCAAAAGAGAGCAGAAAAGCAGCCGCCGAGCTTCTCTATTATAAATACCCCGAGACCCAGGTGGTCAAAGAAATCGCGCAGAGGTTGGGCGTGGATGTCTCTCCCTATGAGGTCGAAGGTCACGACTGCATACTCTGCGGACTTTGCGTCAGGACATGCCAGGAGGTTGTGGGCGTGAGCGCGCTGACCTTTCAGGACAGAGGCCGCGGCCGGGATAACGACGAACCGAAGATCATCTTCGACCCGAATTTATGCATAGGATGCGGATCGTGTGCCTATGTATGCCCCACCGGTTATGTGCAGATGGAGACAGACGGCGACCGGAGGATCATCTGGGATAAGGTCTTCAAGATGGTCCCCTGCCCGGTGTGCGGACGGTTCTTCGCACCGGAAGATCAGCTCAAATACATCAGCAAGACCACTGGTGTGCCCTTCAGCGAACTGGCTACCTGTGTTGATTGCAGATAGGGTTTTTCACAATTCAGTGTTGTAAAAGGCCTTAAACTCTGATAAAAGCCCGCTTCGGTTTTTAGAATATAGATATTCCCCAGTAGCTCAGTTGGTAGAGCAGATGGCTGTTAACCATCTTGTCCGTGGTTCGAGTCCGCGCTGGGGAGCCAGAATAATCAAGGGGTGCCCATAAAATAACATGGACGCCCTTTTATTTTTGAAATGTATTATATCTATATCCTCCAGTTAGAATCTGCAGGGCTCCTCCTGTAAAAGTAGCAATTCGCAACCTTTGCAGATTTTTTCTTACAACCCCCTGTGTTTGTATTTTATTGACACACAAACGCTTTCCTTATATTAATTCCGTTCAAAAAGATTTTCTTATACATTAATTCCGGCCGAAACATGCACAAGCACGGCACGCAAGGAGTCTGAAGATATGACAGAAACCAACAACCCTTCCCCAACCGATTTTATCCGTGACATCATCGATGAAGATTTAAAGACGAACCAGACCGCAGGGCTCGTAGCCACGCGTTTCCCGCCCGAACCGAACGGCTATATCCATATCGGACACGCAAAGTCGATCTGCCTCAATTTCGGTCTCGCCTCACAGTATGGAGGCACCTGCAATCTGCGGTTCGACGATACGGACCCGAGCGGCGAATCTCTCGAATATGTGGAATCGATTATCGACAATATCCACTGGCTGGGGTTTGACTGGGGAGACCGCATGTTCTTCGCCTCCGACTACTTCGAGCAGCTTTACCAGTTTGCCGTCCAGCTTATCAAAAAAGGCAAGGCCTATGTCTGCGACCTGAACGCCGACGAGATACGCGAATACCGTGGATCATTCACCGAACCGGGCACAGAGAGTCCCTATCGAAACCGCTCTATGGATGAAAACCTGGATCTGTTTGAACAGATGCGGGCGGGTGAATTCGAGGATGGGTCCCATGTCCTGCGTGCCAGAATCGACATGAACGCTCCGAACATCATCATGCGGGACCCCGTCATCTACCGTATCAAAAGGGAAGCCCACTACCGGACGGGGAATGCGTGGGTTATCTATCCCATGTATGACTTTGCCCACTGTCTTTCCGACGCCATCGAGGGGATAACCTATTCGATCTGTACTCTGGAGTTTGAAAATAATCGTCCCCTGTATGATTGGATCGTTGAAGAGTTGATAGAGAACAATCGCCCGCACCAGACGGAATTTGCCCGCCTGAACCTGAGTTATACGGTTATCAGTAAACGGGTGCTCATCGAACTGGTAGAAAACGGTCAGGTCGCGGGCTGGGATGATCCTCGCATGCCCACGATAGCGGGGATGAGACGGCGGGGCTATACACCTCAGGCTATCAGGAACTTCTGCGCTCAGATCGGCGTGGCCAAAAATGACAACCTCATAGACATGGCCCTGCTGGAGCATTGTGTCCGTGAGGATCTGAATGAGCATGCGCCACGGGTCATGGGAGTCCTGCACCCCCTCCGGATCGTCATCGACAACTATCCCGAAGGGCAGACGGAAGAGTTTGAATGTGCCAACCATCCCCAGAATCCGGATATGGGAACGCGCACAGTCCCCTTCTCCCGTGTCCTCTACATCGAGCGTGACGATTTTCACGAAGACCCGCCGGGCAAGTACAAGCGTCTCGCGCCCGGTCGCGAAGTGCGACTCAGAAACGCCTATGTTATAAAGTATGAAAGCATGGTGAAGGACGAAAAAGGCGAAGTGGTTGAACTGCACTGCATCTATGATCCTCAGACGCGAAACGCGCCGCCGGCGGACGGGCGCAAGGTAAAAGGGGTCATCCACTGGGTATCGGCGGAACACTGCGTGCCTGCCGAGGTACGTCTCTATGACCGGCTTTTTCAGGTATCCAATCCTGCCGGTGAAGACGAAGAGTTTACAAAATACCTGAACCCGAACTCACTGGAAACTCTGACCTCTTGCTATGTGGAGTCTGGGCTGAAAGACGCGGAGGCGGGAAACGGATATCAGTTCGAAAGGCTTGGTTATTTCTGCGTCGATTCAAGGGATTCTCAGCCAGACAGGCCGGTATTTAATCGTGTCGTACCGCTCCGGGACACATGGGGAAAGATTGCCGGCAAGAAATAGGGAGATATGGGAAGTGCCCCTGTATATTCCCAGTTATTCCTGTCAGGTTATTCTATACGTAATTTTTTATAATCTTTCAATGGAGGGGTCTCCTTTTTGCCGCGACAATATTGGTGTTTTAAGAAAAAGAGTGGCCCTTATTAAGGGCTTGGCACAAAAAAGTCCACTTCAGGACCGTTGTTAGGATTCTTCACACTCGCCCCAAGAAACGAATTGACCCAGTGAAAAATGTCATTTCTGCAAATAGATTCTCTCAGTTTTTTCATTCTTTTGCGTCTCTCGTCTAATTCCATTGAAAACGCCTGATGAATAGAGCGAGAAACCTTTTCTATATCATAAGGATTTACGAGGAGCGCACCATGGTGAAGCTCAGCGGCCGCCCCTGCGAATTCGCTCAGGATCACGACGCCATTTTCATCAATGTTACACGCACAGTATTCCTTTGCAACAAGATTCATGCCGTCTTTCAATGGTGTGATAAGAGCTGTCTCGCATGCTCGATAGTACGCAAGTAATTCTGTACGACTTACAGAACGAAACATATAGTGAACCGGCGTCCACCCTCCTGTTGTGTATCGACCATTGATTTCACCAACGAGCGCTTCAATCTCCTGCTTGAGGTCCTGGTAGCTGCTCACATCTACGCGGCTTGGCACTACGATCTGTATTAATTCTATTTCTCCCCTCATCTCGGGGTAGCACGCCAAGGCTTCCGCAAAAGCACGCAGACGATGAGGAATTCCCTTGGTATAATCAAGACGGTCTACTCCAAGGATCAAATGTCTGTTTTCATGATTTTGACGTATGATTTTTACCTCTTGTGTTACGTCTTCAGCAGCAGCACTTTTTGCAAACTCCTTGAAATCAATACTGATTGGAAAAGTTCCGATATGAACCTCACCTTTTTTAGTAACGATTGTTTTAATGTTTTTTCTTCCAGTAGCCTTGAGTTTCAGTAGATAACGCACACATCCGAGGAAATTTTTCGTATCACGTTCTGTTTGAAACCCTAGCAAATCATATTCGAGGGCTGCCTCAAGTATTTCGAAGCGCCATGGAAGTTTCATAAAAATATCTAATGGGGGAAAGGGGGTATGAAGGAAAAAACCGGTTTGTCTTTGCGCTCCGATTTTTCTCAATTCACGCGCCACCAGGGAAAGAAGATAATCATGAACCCATATATAATCTTTCTCATGGGTGCCTTTGGCAATAGCCTGTGCAAATTTGCGATTAACTTTTCGATAGGCATTCGCATACTGAGGGTCAAAATTACAATTTGATAATAAATCGTGAAACAGAGGCCATAGAATTTCGTTGGAGAACCCATGATAGTATTTTTCGATCTCTTCCCCGGTAATATTGACGGGGATAAGGGCATATCCCAGTTCTTCAGCCGATCTTGAAAGAAGGTTATTCAGGGAAGTATCATCTGGCATTTCTTGCACGCCAAGCCATCCTATCCACTTTCCCCCGCGGTTACGTAAAACCGGCCCCATGGCAGTAACGAGGCCTCCCGAAGAAGAATGGTTAACCCACTGTTCTTCTTCCATTTTTTCTATGGTAATCGGTAAACGGTTTGAAACAACGACAACGCTTTTGGGACTCATAATTGTTTCCCCTGCATAATGCCTTAAGTCTGTAGATGATTCATTAACCTTCGGTTTTTGATAATCCTCCTGGTTGACAATAACATATCAGTCACATATATGTTATCTCATGAGCTTTTGGAATTGACGAAATCTAATTCACATAATACCAACACTAGGTTATTATTCTTATTTTGTCAATGTTAGGCGAGATATGTTGTGCCGGTTATCTGAAGGATGTCCAAGATAATGAATAAAAAAGCTATTAATGATCAGCAGACACGCACGTTAAAAGAATTTTATGCTCTGATAGACGAGACCCGTAATTTGCGCGTGCGGATCGTAAAAAACATCTTTAATAACAAGCAGATTGAACAGTACTGGATAGAATCACTTAAGAACGTCCTTGCCTCTCTTGTCAACATTCCCATGGAGAGAGGCAAAAGGGTACTCTTTTTAGATGACTCAAAAAAGATGCCCGTTGATCTTGTTTACGAGATAACCGAGCTGGAAAAAGATGTCTTCTATCTTGAAAATGGCGAGGAGAAATTTATCGAATATCTTGGAGATCTTCATCCCGGATTCCGTGAGCAGGTGAACAGAAGTGTAAAACTGCTCGAAGGTCTGAATTTTAATTGCTTCATTACCGACAGGGACGGGACAATAAATAACTACTGCGGCAGATTCCGTTCCTCTGTTCAATCCGTTTATAATTCTCTTTTTTTAGTCCGATTTGCGATAAAACGAACCGTCAGCCCTGTAATCGTAACCTCTGCTCCGCTTAAGAACTTCGGGATCATGGATGTCAGCATCAATCCGGAGAAGAGTGTTATCTATGCGGCTTCAAAGGGTAGGGAATTTGTCGATCTCCATGGAGTGAGACAAACGTACCCGATAGATAAACAGAGACAGGGGCAATTAGATAATTTAAATAAAAGGCTTTTGTCACTTGTTAAGGCTCCGGTTTTTGAGAAATTTTCATTGATCGGTTCCGGATTCCAGCATAAATTTGGCCAGACGACCATAGCCAGGCAGGATATCAGCGGGTCCATACCGGAAGATGAATCGGACAATTTTTTGAAAAAAATTATAAGCATTGTGTCTGATTTAGATCCTCAGAATAAAGATTTCAGAATAGAGGACACCGGTCTGGATATCGAAATAATCCTTACAGTTGGCGATTCACGATCCGGGTTCAAGGACTTTGATAAAGGCGATGCGGTAAAATTCCTCGATGAGGAATTGAGGCTCGGCATGACAGATGGCCCCAATCTCATTTGTGGTGATACGTATTCAGATATTCCGATGCTGGAAGCCGCAAAGGAAAAAACAGATAATACATGGGCTATGTTCGTAACAAAAGACCGAACACTTGCCGGAAAGGTAAGAGATGTTTGTCCGAATTCTATAATCTTGGCAGAACCGGACATGCTGATAACGATTTTGAATTTTTTATCGAAAGTACCGAGGCAAAAAAATGACTTCGAGAAAGTTTAAGGGTGCCATTTTTGATCTTGATGGGGTTGTGACCAATACCGCCCATATGCATACGTTAGCTTGGGAGGATATGTTTAACGAATTCCTCAAGCGATTGGCGGAAAAAGAAAGCAGGCCTTTTGTGCCGTTTGACCGGGCAAAAGATTATATCCAGTACGTCGATGGCAAGCCTCGGATGGAAGGCATCATATCCTTTCTGAAATCCAGGGATATCGAGCTTTCCTATGGAGACATAAACGATCCTCCCGAAAAAGAAACCATCTGTGGATTGGGAAGCAGAAAGAATTTGAAATTCCAAGAGATGTTGCGCAAAGAAAAACCTCGTATCTATAAAACTTCGGTTAGATTTATTAAGAATCTCAGAAAAAAGGGAATCAAGGTAGGCGTGGCGTCTTCGAGCTGTAACTGCCGACGTATATTGCAGGTTACAGGGATAGAAGACCTTTTTGAAACAAGGGTTGACGGACAGGTGTCACAAGAGCTCAATTTGAAGGGAAAACCAAACCCCGACATATTTATCACATCCGCCAGGCGAATGGGACTCATGCCCAGTGATTGCATGGTTGTTGAGGATGCTGTTTCGGGTGTTCAAGCTGGCAAAAGCGGCAATTTTGGGTTGACCCTTGGAATAGCCAGGAAGCAAAATGGAGAAATTCTTAAGCAAAATGGCGCGGATGTTGTTCTATATGATCTTGCTGAAATCAGTGATAGAGAAATAGAAGACTGGTTTAAAAAAAGTATCAAAAGAAATGGCTGGCATCTTGAATATGATGGTTTTGATTTACAAGAAGAAAATCTGAGGGAATCCCTTTGCACCGTTGGAAATGGATACTTGGGTACCAGGGGATGTTTTGAAGGAGAACACGCGTCGGATGTTCACTACCCCGGGACTTATATTGCCGGTATGTATAATAAACTGGGGACAAAGATACAAAATAAGATCATTTACAACAATGATTTTGTAAACTGTCCTAACTGGCTTCTCATCGAATTCAAAATTGGATATGGAAATTACATAAGCCCCCTTAAGATGGAGCTGCTTAGCTACAGGCAAACCCTTGACATGAAAAGGGGTGCCCTGGAGCGTTTCATCGTCTGCAAAGACGCGCTTGGCAGGATTACCCGTATCCATAGCGAAAGGATCGCGAGCATGGCAAACCCGCACCTTCTCGCGATCAGGTATAACATCACCCCCGTGAACTACTCTGAGAGAATTACTGTGCGTTCTACTCTCGACGGGACTGTCATAAATGATGGTGTTCCCCGTTACCGCCAGCTCAATTCAAAACACTTGTGTGAGATTGCTCAGGGAAAGACTGAAGATGGAATATTTCTTCACGTTCAAACAAGCCATTCGAAGCGCCAAATCATAATGAATGCCAGAGTCACTGTTTCTGAAAACGGCGAGCTGCTTTCAGTTAAGAAAAAAACCCTTCAGAGAAAGGCCAAAATAAGCGAAGAGATGGGATTTCCCGCTCGGGAAAATTTTACCTATACGGTGGAAAAGCTTGTTACTGTTTATACATCCCTGGACAGAAATATTACAGATATCAAAAAGACGGCATTCGACACACTCTTTCAATACAAAGACTTTGACAGCATCTATAGACCCCATATAAAGGCATGGGAGTCTCTGTGGGATAAATTTGATATCAGGATTGAGGGCGACAGTTTTTCGCAAAAGGCTATCCGCCTGCATATCTATCATCTGCTTGTAACCGCATCGCCACACAATACACAGATCGACGCTGGGATGCCGGCCCGTGGTCTTCATGGCGAGGCATACAGGGGACACATTTTCTGGGATGAACTCTATATTTTACCCTTTTTCAATCTTCACGCGCCTGAAATAACGAGAGCCCTTCTTATGTATAGATACAAGCGTCTTGACGGCGCTATGTACCCCTGGCAGACAGCTGACGACGGTAGCGAGGAAACACAAATTATTCATTATAACCCTCAAGACGGCACATGGGGGCCGGATCTGAGCAGACTTCAGAGACATGTATCCATTGCCATATTTTATAATATCTGGAGATACTTCTCAGACACGGAAGATAAAGAGTTTCTGGAAAATTATGGCGCTGAAATCATGCTGGAGATTGCGCGTTTCTGGGCCAGCATTGCAAGGTATGACGAAAACACAAAAAGATATCACATCAAGGGTGTCATGGGGCCGGATGAATATCATGAGAAACGTCCCGGTTCTGAGGTAGACGGTCTAAAGGACAATGCCTATACGAATATAATGACTGTCTGGCTGCTTGAAAAGGCCATTGATCTGATCGACGGGCTTCCAGAGAAAGTATTGAGAACGCTCAGGGAAAAGCTTGCATTCAAGATCTCGGAAACAGAAAAATGGAAAAGAATCACAGAGAAAATGAATGTTATATTATCAAAGGGAAATATCATCAGTCAATTTGACGGATATATGGACCTCAAGGAATTCAACTGGGATGATTATCGTACGAAATATGGTAACATTCAACGCATGGATCGCATCCTGAAGGCCGAAGGCGATTCTCCGAATGCCTATAAAGTGGCCAAACAGGCCGATACGCTGATGCTATTCTACCTCATCGGAGTAGAGGAAGTATGTCGCATTATTGAAAAGCTTGGGTTTGACGCAGGTAATTACAATGAACTCCTGATGCATAACTACAAATATTATGAGAAGAGAACCTCTCATGGGTCAACACTCAGCAATCCCATACATGGAATAATCTCGAGTAATATAAAGGATGCCGGAAACAAGATGGTGTGGGATCGATTTATAGAAGCCATAAAAGCGGACATCTTTGATACACAAGAGGGAAGCACGGGCCAGGGAATACATTGTGGCATGATGGCAGGAACAATCGGCATGATCAGCAGGTGTTTTGCCGGGATAGAAGTTTCAGGTGAGGCTCTTGAGCTAAATCCACATATGCCTGAACACTGGAACAAACTATCTTTTAAAATATTTTTTAGAGATATATGGTATCATCTTGAATTCACAAAAAAAGATGTCTCAATAAAGATTGAGGGTAAGGTGGAGAACCAGATTCCAATTAAAATAGTGGGAAAGAATAAACTACACTACCGCAAGTAGCGGGGTATCTTTGAACGCATTCAACGCTACAAAAGACCAACCCAAGGTTAAACCCATGTTTCTAAAAAGCGACAAAATGAAGTTCTTTTTAGCAGTTTGTTATGCGTGACCGTAGTGATCTTCCGTAATTAGAGCACACTGGAAAAAGCAAAGATTTTCACTTTATCACCAAGTTACTCCTTTCAGCGTAAATTCTTACGAATCTGATAAGCAGAGAATAGTAACTGTTAATGGTCCGCTGTTTGTTGTTTGAGTGGAGATAATTATTGAATAACCTTATTGCTTCCTGCCATGCCCTTGCCCACCTCCATATTCTTTGTCTGAGAGGTCTTTGGGGTTGTCGACGGATCTTTTGTTCTCCTCGACATCTTTCCCTGCTCGAGAGCACATGTTCGTTTAGGATTAGGAATTTGTAGACACAGATGTGAAAAAAAGTTAAGAGTCCGGGTGCCCTAAAGAAAATGCGCCTCGGCTTTTTCTTGGGTCTATCCCCCGTACTGGGGCTTCGAGGAACGGAAAGGTAAGGTAAGGTAAGGTAAGCCGTGACGGCTGTATCTTCGCTTATAAAGAAACAAAATTGGAATGTGTATCCATGGCCGGTAGCCCACTTAAAAGTCTTAAAAATATCTTCGGGTACGAAACCTATCGGCCACAGCAGCAGGAGATTATCGAAGGCCTCATCCAAGGCGAGGATGCCTTTGTCCTCATGCCAACTGGAGGCGGAAAATCTCTGTGTTATCAGATTCCAGCCCTTCATCGCCCGGGCGTCGGGATTGTCGTTTCCCCCCTCATCTCTCTGATGAAGGACCAGGTCGATGCGCTCCAGACATGCGGAGTGAATGCGGCCTTTTACAATTCCTCCCTGAAGAGCACCGAGGCCCGCCGGGTTCTGGCGATGCTTCATGGCGGAAAACTGGATCTCCTCTATATCGCCCCGGAAAGATTGATCGGCGAGGATTTCATCCAGCGCCTTAAGGATATCCCCATCTCCCTTTTCGCGATTGACGAGGCCCACTGTATTTCCCAGTGGGGCCATGATTTCCGGCCCGAATACAGCCAGCTTGGCCGCCTGCGCAAGAGATTCCCCACGATACCGATGATTGCCCTGACGGCTACGGCAGAGTCTCACACCCGCCTGGACATCCTTGACCGGCTCGACCTAAGGCAGGCCCGGTGTTATGTTTCGAGCTTTGACCGCCCCAATATCCGCTACACTGTTCTCGATAAGATCAAGCCTCTTTCGCAGCTCACGGGTTTTCTGAAAAACCGCAGGGGCGAGGCCGGTATTGTCTACTGTCTGAGCCGCAAACGTGTGGACAGCATCGCCGCGAAACTGAAGTCGGCCGGGTTCAACGCGGCTCCCTATCATGCAGGCCTGTCGGCGAAAGAGAGGCAGAAGGTGCAGGAGGATTTCCTGCGGGATGATGTCCTGATTATGGTGGCGACCGTGGCCTTCGGCATGGGGATCGATAAATCCAACATCCGGTTCGTTGTCCATTACGATCTCCCGAAAAATATCGAAAGCTACTACCAGGAAACGGGTCGTGCCGGTCGTGACGGACTGGCGGCGGAGGCCCTTCTTCTCTTCGGGTACGGCGATATCGCCATTGCGAGAAGCCTGATCGAACATACGAACAATCAGGAGCGGAAGCGGATCGAGCTTCATAAGCTCAATGCCATGGTTGCATTCGCCGAGGCCTCGAGCTGCCGACGCCGGATTCTCCTTGGCTATTTCGATGAACGGATGGAGGAGGATTGCGGCAACTGTGATGCCTGCCTTCACCCGCCGGAGATGATCGATGTGACGGAAGATGCCCGGAAGGCCCTGTCCTGTGTCTACCGGGTGGGTCAGCGTTTCGGCATAGGCCATGTGATAGATGTGCTGCGAGGCTCCAAAAAGGAGCGGATCATGCAACTTCGCCACGACCACCTTTCCACTTACGGGATCGGTGCCGACAAGAGCCAGGAGTACTGGGGCGGACTTCTCCACCATCTTGTCTACAGGGGCTTTCTCCAGCAGGATGTGGGCAATTATTCAGTCCTCACCCTGACCGATGCGGCCTGGCCGGTCCTGCGGGGGGAGGAGACCCTTGCTATGGCAGCGCCGCGGGTAAAGCCGAATGGCGCAACAAAATCGACTCGTCGCAAGAACGGCGATACGGATTACGATGAGAAACTCTTCGGGAGGCTCCGGTCCCTGCGGAAAACGCTGGCCGATGCCGCCGGGGTGCCGCCGTTTGTCATCTTCAGCGATATATCCTTGGTCGGGATGGCCGCTGCGCTGCCCACGGATGACGAGGCATTTCTGAATGTCCATGGCGTCGGGACCCATAAGCTCGAACGCTACGGGGAGAAATTTCTTGCCGAGATACAGCGGTATCTGCACGGCACGGAAGAACCGGACGTTTAGAAAGGATAAAGTAATTGGCAAAGACAGGTTAAGCCAAAATGGTCTGAAGCTATCAAATGGGAAAAGGGGTTACAACACGAAAGCTGTAACCCCCTTATATTATATGGCTGGGAGACAAGGATTTGAACCTTGATTGACGGAGTCAGAGTCCGCTGTCCTACCGTTGAACGATCCCCCAGTAAAGAGTTGTCAGATTATATTTCCATACCTCCACCCACCTTTACACATGACCTACAGTCTAAAGGATGGTTGAGAGAGCTATATAGTAGGATCGGCTTTTTTTGTCAATAAATTTTCGCCACAATCCTGGAGTTGTCAAGGATACATTTCTGAGAATGTCGGTCCGTTCATTCCTTTTCCTGTCTGCGTGCGGACACGCGCAGGCAAGCATCGAGGGAGAGGGAGTGTTTCGACTGTTTACGAGTTCAGTAAGGATAGCCTTTGTATGTATTTGCAATGCAAAGCTTACTTGTATATATAGACTGTGTCACGCAATGTAGTATGATCCTTTATTGACGCATTCGTAAAAAGTCAGAAAACGCCATTTTTCGTCATTCCGGCGAAAGCCGGAATCCAGTAAATTAAACAGCTTCTGGATACCGGATCAAGCCCGGTATGACGGTTTTGGGGCTTTTTACGACACCATCTTTATTACATGTACAAAGAAAGGTTGTCATGGAAAAAATTCGTATAGATGAAAAGAAATGCACTCTTTGTGGTCTGTGTATCCCTGAGTGTCTGAGGGGCATATTGCAAGAGGGGAAAGAAGCGGTGCACGTAACAAACCCCAAATACTGTATCCTTTGCGGACACTGCAAGGCAGTCTGCCCTGTTGACGCCCCGGAGTTGCCGAGGCTTGACGCGTCAGAGTTTGAACCGGTTCCTGAGAGGGAAAACTATCCGAAAGCAGATGAACTGCTTTCGTTCTTCCGCGCCCGCAGGAGTATCAGACAGTTTGAAAAAAGGTCCGTTGAACGGGAGAAACTGGAAAAGATCATACAGGCTGGCCGTTTTGCTCCGACAGGTGGAAACCTTCAGGGGTTGCATTATACCGTAGTCCATACGCCTGATAAACTGTCGGAAGTCCGGGACATGAATCTCGATCTGCTCTACCGCAAGGCGGAGGATATAGAAAGAGCTTTTGAGCAAAACAGTCAAACCGGAGAACCCGTTCCGCAGGCATATCAGGAGAGGAAGCTCTACGCAAGTCTCTGGAAGGCAATGAAAGGTCTCATGGGAAAAGGGATCGACAAACTCTTCTACCACGCTCCCGCCCTTGTCGCGCTTCACGTAGACCCGGCGAAGAGCACATCAGCCATGGTCGATGCGGGGTTGGCTGCCATGCAGATGGCCCTTATGGCGGAGACCCTGGAACTGGGGACCTGCTTTTGTGGATTCTTCGTCTTCGCTGTAAACGAGTCAAAGGAATTCAAGAAGATCCTTGATATTCCGGAAAAACATATCGTTCCAGTCTCCTTTGTTGTGGGCTATCCGGACGTCAAGTATCAGAGGCTCGTCTCCAGGAACCCGGCACGCGTTAATTGGTTCTAAAATCGCTATACAAGAATGATGCAAATAAGGGGTATTGCTCCACGGATAAAGGAGAAAAAATATGATAACCGTTGTAGCATCTATAAGGATAAGACCTGGGAATAAGGACGCGTTTTTAGAGATATTTAAGGCAAATGCCCCGAATGTCTTAAAGGAAGAGGGTTGCATAGAGTACTGTCCCACCGTCGATTTCGACACAGGATTGCCAGTGCAGAAGATGGACGGGAATGTAATCACTATAATTGAGAAGTGGAGCGACCCGAAAGTGCTCGAAAGCCATCTCAAGACTCCGCACATGCTGGCCTATAAAGAGAAAACAAAAGATATGACTGACGGGCTGACCATCAAGGTACTGCAAAGCGCGTAACCACATAAACCCTCTTACTGTTCGGTTCGGGAAGGGTGAAATGAAGCGTAGAAGTGCCGGCGTTTTTTCGACATTGGTGTCATTTGGTTATGAGTCCAGGGGATAAAAACATCATGAAACTATTCGAGAGATCTACAACAGAAGAAAAGATCCTGTGCCAGCTCACCCTCGAAGATTGTTGACGTCAAGGTCGAGCAGGGTATAATGGGGAAACGATTCGACTTTGGCCCGTTATCATCCTCGGTGCCGATGGAACGAGGGACGCATTTCACAGAATTGCTGCCCCGAATGAACTGAGAAGGGAGATTCTAGAGAAAATCCCGTCAAAATAGCTTTATGGTTCCCAATCTCGATGAAATCGGGACAACAAAACAGGGTTTCACGAAAGGTGAGTTGTTAATAAATTCCAATTTAAAGGTAAAGGGCACTCTTATCCATGAACGATATCAAAGGGCGGGATATCATACTTGACTCAATAACCGACGGCGTCTTCACTGTGGATCATGAGTGGCGCATCACGTCGTTCAACAGGGCTGCCGAAGGGATAACTGGCGTGCCGCGCGCCGATGCCATAGGTCAACTGTGCAAAGATGTCCTGAAGGCCGATATATGCGAAGGAAACTGCGCACTCAGGCAGACACTGGAAACGGGTGAGTCTACACAGAACAAGGTGGTCAATATCATAAACGCCGCAGGGGAGCAGACACCAATCAGCATATCCACCGCACTGCTGAAAGATGAGTATGGAAAGATAATCGGTGCTGTGGAGACCTTCAGAGATATCAGCCTCGTTGAAAAGCTGCGCAAGAAGATTGAAGAAAAATATACCTTCGAAGACATCATATCAAAAAATCATAGGATGTATGAACTGTTCGATATACTGCCGGATGTGGCAGACAGTCTGAGTACCGTCCTGATTGAAGGGGAAAGTGGAACGGGGAAAGAGCTCTTCGCGAGGGCGATACATAACCTGAGTCCGAGGAAAAACAGGCCGCCTGTCGTGGTAAACTGCGGCGCCATGCCTGACACGCTCCTCGAATCGGAGCTGTTCGGCTACAAGGCGGGGGCGTTCACGGACGCGAAGCGGGACAAACCGGGACGGTTCAGGCTCGCCGAGGGGAGCACGATATTCCTGGATGAGATAGGGGACATCTCGCCGGCCCTGCAGGTAAGGTTGCTGCGCGTACTACAGGAAAAGACCTATGAGCCACTTGGCGCGGTGAAGAGCGAACGGGCGGATGTCCGTATAATAACCGCCACCAACAAGAACCTCTTCGAGATGGTAAAAAGGGGGAAATTCAGAGAGGACCTCTACTACCGGATCAACGTGATCAGGCTGGAACTTCCACCCCTGCGCGAGAGAAAAGAGGACATCCCCCTCCTGACCGACCACTTTATCAAGACCTTCTGCTCTGTGCAGAACAAGGCTATCGAAGGAATCACCGACCAGGCTCTTGCCTGTCTGATGTCATACGATTATCCCGGCAACATAAGGGAACTGGAAAATATTATCGAGCGTTCCTTTATCCTGTGCAAGTCAAAGATGATTATGCCTTCCCACCTCCCCGAACCGGTCTGCGGACCCGGTGTCCTCAGTCATCCGGAAAGCATGGGGATAACAAACCTCAAAGATATGGAGGGCGTTTTCCTGACAAACGCGCTGAGGAAAAACAACTGGAACCGCCTGAAGACAGCGAGAGAACTCGGCATCCACAAAAGCACCCTTTTTCGAAAGATAAAATCCCTGGGACTAGATATACCAAAGGCGTGAGTACGCTACGCGAAATTTAATGAAAAAGGGAAGCCAATTTCCCATGCATCCATAAGTCGCATTAATGCTACTTAACTCTATGCCTGTAGTCGCAATTATGCGCTCCCATCAATCCCCCCAGCACATTTCTTCCTTGTAATCATTTGTAACGATTGCACTTTTTCTTTTATGTAAGAAGACAGCTTTATGGCACGGTATTTGTAAGTACACTTGTACTGTAAAGGGAGCTTGAGAGTATGAAACTTGCCATGCCTGTGTGGGATAATTGTATTTCAACGGTCCTGGATTTTTCCGACTGCCTCTTGGTCATTGACTCTGAATCCGGTATTATAAACAACCGGTCTATGGTCAGTTTAGCCGGAAACGCAATGGTGGAAAAGGTGGCAAGGCTGAGGGAACTCGGCATACAGGTGTTGCTCTGCGGAGCGATTTCAAGGCCCATGGAGCAGATGATTCTGGCGTCGGGGATAGAAATTACCCCTTTTCTCAGAGGAAGGGTGGATGATGTGCTTAGCGCCTATTTCTCAGGGCGTCTGATTGAGCCGGACTTTACGCTGCCCGGTTGCCGGCAGGGACCGGGTTTTGGAAAAGGCATGGGGCGGAGGAGACGCGGTGGTGGTCCCGGCTGGAATAACAACAGGAAGGGATGGAATATATGAAGATCGCAATCACATCGTATGGAAAAGAACTTTCGAGCAAGACGGACCGGAGTTTTGGAAGGGCGAAATGGTTTGTTCTGGTGGATACGGAAACGGGCGCGTTTGAAGCTCATTCTAATGAGCAGAACGTAAACGCGGCGCAGGGCGCGGGGATTCAGGCTGCCCAGAATGTGGCAAACATGGGGGCTGAAGCCGTCCTGACCGGAAACGTGGGGCCCAATGCCTTCAGGACATTGAGCGCCGCATCTATCAGGATATTTATTATCAAGAAGGATATGACGGTTCAGCAGGCTCTCTCTGAATGGAAAGAAGGAAAACTTCAGGAGACAAGTGAATCGACGATTGAGGGGCACTGGGTCTGAGTTTGTGCTTTTTGATTTACATGTAGATAGTATTGAATATGCGTGAAGAGAGGTGACTTATATGCCAAGGGGAGACAGAACAGGACCGCAGGGACAGGGACCAAAAACAGGCCGTGGCCTTGGACCTAGAGGAACGGGAACAGGAACAGGAACAGGAACAGAAGAAATGCCTGTGCCTGAGGAGAATGTTGGATTCTTTCGCAGGTTGGGAAGGGGTCTGGGATTTGGCCGATCAGGAAAGGGCCGTGGAACGGGACAAGGTCGTGGAATGGGCCAGGGTCGTAATCGCTAAATTTATCAATTACAGGCGTTCATCCCAAAACCGACGGCTGAAAGCTGAACGCTTAAAAACTAAATATAGGAGGTATATGTCATGCCAGGTGGAGACGGAACAGGTCCCGCAGGAATGGGATCAATGACAGGTAGAGGGACCGGTTACTGCGCCGGTTATCCTGCGACGGGTTATCCAGGATTCGCTTTTGGAAGGGGATTTGGAGCAGGCCGTGGTGGAGGAAGAGGGAGGCGTAACTGTTTTTACGCAACCGGTTTGACCGGTTGGCAACGATCTGCTTACGATTATCCACACTATGGAGGAACGGGTCCTTATGGTTACCAGGCTTATGTGGGGGCAGTTCCTTATAATGCACCATACGGAGGAACTGCGACAAAACAGCAGGAACTTGACGTGTTGAAGGGCCAGACAGAATATTTAGAGAATTCGCTGGAAGGTATTAAAAAGCGCATAGCAGAGTTAGAAGGAAATAAAGAAGAATAAAAAAAGAAGCGTGGTATACTGAATGTACTGTTTTGCATTCATTGCCGGTGCTTTTTTATTTGTCAGGGTTGTGCTTTGAGAAGTGAATGCTTATCTTACTTCGTGCTTCGAGTTTACTCGGAAGCTTTCATAGCTGGGCAATCCTTTTTTCAGAAAAGGGGTTAAGAATGAAAATAGCAATAACAGCAACAGGTCCATCGCTGGATGATCAGGTAGAAGCCCGTTTTGGACGGACTCCATATTATTTGTTTATAGATACGGAGACAATGGAATTTGAGGCCATACAGAATCCCAATGTCGCGGCGGGAGGCGGCGCTGGAATACAATCAGCGCAGTTAATGGCGGATAATGATGTCAAATATGTTCTCACGGGAAACTGTGGGCCAAATGCGTCACGGGTGTTTGGGTCTGCGGGTGTTAAGCTGATTGTTGGTGTTACCGGAATTGCCCGCCAGGCAGTTGAAAAATTCAAGGCAGGTGCCTTAGTTGTATCGGGCCAGGCCAATGTGGCAAGCCATTTTGGTATGGGCGGCGGCCAGGGCATGGGCGGTGGTGGCGGCCGTGGAATGGGAGCGGGAAGGAATAGGAGATCGTGAAGCTGGCAATAGCAAGCGGAAAAGGTGGCACTGGAAAGACAACGATAGCAACAAACCTTGCTCTGACACTCGACGATAAGGGTATGGAAGTTCAGTTGCTGGACTGTGATGTTGAAGAACCAAACTGTCATATCTTTCTGAAGCCGAAGATTGAATCAACAGCACCTGTCACGGTATTGATTCCAAAGGTCATTGAAGAAAAATGCACGGGATGTGGTGTCTGTGCAGAGGTTTGTGAATACAGTGCTATTGCCGTAATAAAGGGCAAGGTGCTTATATTCCCCGAACTCTGCCATGGATGTGGTGCATGCAAACTGTTTTGTCCTGAAAATGCATTCATAGAGGTGCCCAGAGAGGTAGGCATTATCGAAGAGGGAAAAGCCAGTGGAATCAGTTTCACCCATGGATTTCTCAATATCGGAGAGCTCATGTCTCCTGCGGTTATCGACGAAGTCAAGAAAGCCGCCGGAGATAAGGAGATTGTGATCCTCGATTCTCCTCCTGGAACATCCTGCCCGGTTATTGCGGCAGTGAAGGACGCGGATTTTGTCCTTCTGGTTACGGAACCTACCCCGTTCGGATTGAACGATTTGGAACTTGCCGTTGGAATGGCCAGAGAACTGAAACTGCCATTTGCCGTGGCTATCAACCGTTCCGATGTGGGCAATGAAGACGTTAAAGAATACTGCAGGAGAGAAAAAATAGAGATTGTCCTGGAAATACCGAATGATCGTAGAATCGCCGAAGCCTATTCGCGTGGGGAGATGGTTATTCACGCACTGCCGGAATATCAAAAAACATTCGAAACATGCTGGGAGAAGATTATAGATCTCCATCAGAATATGATGCAAGCAGAACAACAGGAAAAAACAGCGACGGAAAGTTAATATTATGAAAGAAATTGTTGTAATAAGCGGAAAAGGCGGTACCGGAAAAACAAGCATTGTGGCAGCCTTCGCTGCCCTGGCGGGAAAGAAAGTTCTGGCGGATTGTGATGTGGATGCGGCCGATCTGCATCTTGTTCTCAACCCCAGGATAGAACACCGGGAAGATTTCAGCGGCGGCAAGAAATCAAAAGTATTGGAAGATAAGTGTATAGCCTGCAATCGATGCATAGAAGAATGTCGCTTCGACGCGATACATTATCCGGTTTTGGGCAATGGGAAAACAGCAGACACACCTTGGATAAACCCCATATTCTGCGAGGGTTGCGGCGTTTGTGTGCGCGTATGCCCGGCTGATGCGATTTCCTTTGAACCGGCCGTGAATGGTGAATGGTATACATCGTCTACAAACTATGGCCCTATGATACACGCAAGGCTCGGCATGGCCGAGGGAAATTCTGGAAAACTGGTAACGCAGATTCGTCAAAAAGCCCGCGATATCGCAGGGAGAGATGATATCGACTATATAATCATTGACGGTTCACCGGGAATCGGGTGCCCCGTTATTGCATCCATAACGGGCGCTGACCTCGTGCTGGTTGTAACCGAACCTACGCTTTCAGGTCAGCACGACTTACTGCGGGTAGCCCAGCTCACCTCGCATTTTCGAATTCCCACGATTGTGTGCGTCAATAAGTGGGATCTAAACCCCGACCTCACGGAACAGATTGAAGGAGAAGCAAAAGAACACGGGGTTAAACCAGCGGGAAGAATCCGATACGATAATGCCATTACAGAGGCTCAGATAATGAAAACCAGTGTTGTTGAATATACCGGCGGTGCTGTTTCCGGCGATATAAAGGCCGTCTGGCAGAACGTGCTTTACGCGCTTGGTTAGAAAGGAATTATAAATTGAAGATATTTCTGGACTGTTTCCCCTGCTTTCTGAGGCAGGCGCTGGAGGCAAGCAGAATTTCAGGCGCTGACGAAGAGACCCAGAGAGATGTTTTGAACTGTGTGATGGCCAAGCTGCTTGAGATCTCCAGGGAAGAGATGCCTCCACAGATCGGCAGCATGATTCACAGCACTATCAGAAAAGCGACCGGCAAAGATGACCCATACAGGGATATAAAACGTCTCCACAATGAGCAGGTGCTTGACATGGAAGAGAATCTTACCGGTCTTATTGACGGGTCATCCTCGTCCCTGTCGGACGCATTAAAACTCGCCGCCGTGGGAAATCTTATCGACATGGGACCCGAGCGAAAATGGAACAGCATGCAGGATATATTCCGTGATTTCACAAAGAAGGATACGACACACTTTGATGAAACGTCATTTGAAGAGTCCCTCAAAAGTGCCGGCACGCTCCTCTATCTGGGCGACAATGCCGGAGAGATCGTGCTGGATAAGATACTTATAAGGCTCCTCCTGAGAGAGACAGAACTTGATATAACCTATGCTGTAAGGGGCGGACCCGTAATCAATGATATCACCATGGCAGACGCAGAATTTGTCGGCATGACCGATATAGTAAGGGTAATCGATACGGGAGTTGCCTTCCCCGGCGTAGTTCCGGAGGCATGTTCCAGGGAATTTCTCGATTATTATAACGGGGTGGATATGATCCTTTCAAAGGGCCAGGGGAATTATGAGTCGCTGAGCGAAGAGGACAAAAATATATTCTTCCTGCTCCAGACAAAGTGCCCCGTTATTGCCAATAAGGTCGGATGCAGGGTCGGAGACATAGTTCTAAAATCGCAGCACGCACATATGATGGCTTCATAAAAAATCAGAATCAGGTTTGGAAACTATAAAGGCAAAGGGGAAAAAGATATTTACATTTGGTCCCGTGCCATCGAGGCGCCTGGGCAGGTCTCTGGGGATTGATTTTGTTCCCTTCAAGACATGCACCTATGATTGTATCTATTGTCAACTCGGGAAGACAACCACAAAGACAATAGACAGACAGGAATACTTTCCGGTCGGCGCCGTGCTGAGAGAGATAGAGGAAAAACTGACAAGGGTTTCGCGCCCGGATTATATTACCCTGTCGGGATCAGGGGAGCCCACACTTTACAGCAGTATAGGAGATATTATCTCGGGCATTAAGGAATTTTCGGATATCCCCGTGGCAGTTCTCACGAACGGGTCTCTGTTCTGGATGGATGAGGTGCGCGATGCTGTCTCCGGGGCGGATCTTGTCATTCCGTCACTGGATGCCGGCAGTGAAGAGACTTTTTTGCGTGTAAACCGCCCTCAGAGTGGAATTTTTTTTAAAGAAATGGTAGAGGGGTTGCACTCGCTCCGGGAAGAATTTAAGGGACCTGTATGGCTAGAGGTTTTTATAACAGGTGGTGTGACCGACACGGAAGACGAGATTTCAAAGATAAAGAGTCTGGTGGATTACATTAAGCCGGAGCGTATCCAGCTTAACACGACAGTAAGGACACCGGCCGAGGAATTCGCGGGTCTGGTAAACAGGGAAAAAATGGAGGAAATTTCGGCCTTTTTCGGCCGGAATTGCGAGGTTATAGCTGACTATACCGGGGTGCACAACCTCAATGAATTTTCTTCCACCAGAGAGGATGTCCTTGAATTGGTAAGATTGCGTCCCTGCTCCATAGATGACATATCCGCGGGACTGGGGATTCATCTGAATGAAACAGTCAAATATGTGCAGGAACTTGTAGATAAAAAACTGATAAGCATGGAGAGGCGTCATGGGAAAAGGCTCTACTGCGGACGCTGAACCAGGAAAATCAATAATCGAAGGGGAGAACAAAGAAAATGAGTGAAGAAAAAAACAAGATGGATGACAGCTTAAAGGCATATACAGAAAGCACAGAGATTGATGATTGTATGGGTAAGGTAAAGCACAAGATCATGGTGCTCTCCGGCAAGGGAGGCGTGGGAAAGAGCACGGTGGCAGCCAATATCGCGGTGTCGCTGGCGATGAATGGGAAACAGGTCGGACTCCTGGATACCGATTTCCACGGCCCGAGTATCCCGACACTCCTCAACCTTGAGGGCAAGCATCCAGGAACTGACGGCGAGACCATTATGCCTATAGAGTTCAGCGAAGGGCTCAAGGTTATGTCCATAGGTTTCCTCCTCCAGAATAAGGATGACGCGGTTATCTGGAGGGGCCCGATGAAGATGAAGGTTATTAAACAGCTCCTGACTGACGTTAACTGGGGAAATCTGGATTACCTGATTATAGATTTTCCTCCTGGAACAGGAGATGAGCCCCTTTCAGTGGCTCAGCTTATTCCCGGTATGGACGGCGCCGTCATTGTGACCACCCCGCAGAACCTGTCTCTCAACGATGTGCGAAAGTGCATCAATTTCTGCGGGCAACTGAGTGTCCCGGTCCTGGGGGTTGTAGAAAATATGAGTGGATTTGTATGTCCTAGCTGTAAAACGGTAATTAACGTATTCAAGGCAGGGGGAGGAAAGACGATGGCCGATGAGATGGGCGTCCCCTTCCTGGGCAGCATCCCCATCGAGCCGCAGATTGTCGAGGCCTCCGACAGCGGTAAGCCCTTTGTCTACCATAATGGGGACACAGATGCCGCGAAGGCATTCAGGGGCGTGGTCGAGCCCCTTCTGGCAATGAGCGGCAAGGCCGAACCTGAAGCCGAAACTGTTTCATCCAAAAAAGAGGAGAAAAAAGGCATGCATAAGATAGCCATACCGATCGTGGAAGGACATCTTTCCGCACACTTCGGCCACTGCGAAGAATTCGCAATATTTGATGTTGACCTCGAAGTCAAAAAAATTATCGGGCAGGAAAAGGCCCCCTCTCCCCCGCATGAGCCTGGCCTTCTTCCCCGGTGGCTTGGCGAAAAGGGTGTGAATATCATCATAGCGGGCGGCATGGGGGCACACGCCCAGGATCTCTTTGCCGAGCAAGGGATCACCGTCTCGATCGGCGCACCCGCCGATGACCCCGAGAAGATCGTTATATCGTACATGAACAGCACCCTTGAACTGGGAGGCAACACCTGCGACCACTGAGACGACATATGAAAACCGACAGAGCGATCGAAGAAGTAATGCTGGGGATGGTCCGTGAAAAGGCCTTGAAGAAGTGTATTGAAGACATTGGAAAAGATTAAAGCTCACCTTTTCCGCCTGATGCAAAAGGGCAATTGAAAACGTAAGCATAACAAAACAGCCCCTCATTTTAGAAAGTGAGGGGCTGTTAGATTTAGTGGCTGATCGTTTTTGAAAACAAACTAATTACAATAAGACCCGCGATAATAAGGCCTATACCGATAATTGCCGGCATGTCCAGCATTTGTTTATAGAGTACCACTCCGGCAACAGTAACTAACACTATTCCCAATCCTGCCCATACAGCGTAAGTGATTCCTAACGGGATATACCGCAATGCCAAAGTCATATAATAGAATGATATTCCATAACCGATGACAACAATTATGCCTGGTATCCACCTTGTGAATTCCTCGGATGCCTTTAACGCGCTTGTTGCTACGACTTCGGCAACAATCGCTACCGCAAGATACATGTATGCTGTTTTCATATATTCCTCGAAATGACAAAGTTTTGAGTAATCGTGGGTCGTAAGTTCTCTAATAACAAAGACACAGGCCGTAACACAAGTGAACTTGGAAGTGGCCTCGAAACATCAAGATGAAGACGCCCCGGTGTATCGGGTAAATCAGAGAGGTGTTTGATTATCAGAGGGGGTTAGACGTGCATGATCTTGGATATATGGACAAAAGAGATGTTGGAAACCTCCAAATCCCTTAAAGAATGTTTGATGGCTCGCGCGGTCTCTGGAAAGGGATGGCCGATCCCGATAGCGTGCCCATATTTTCGTGCACATTGTTTCAACTGATGAAGCCGGAAGAGGATGGCCGATTCATCACGGGTGGTATCAAGGAACACGTTTCTGCGGTCGGTTGTCAGGTGCAGTCTTTGGGCAGTTCTGAAAGCTTTGGAATTATTGGATGTTCTGCTGTCAATGAAAAAGAGGTCGTTATTCTTGATGACCCTTAGTGTCTGCTGTATCTCCCTCTGGCACTCGGTGAACCGTGAACCCATATGGTTATTCACACCGATTGCGAGGGGTACCCCGGATATGTTTTCTTCAATAATTTCGCTTATCCTGGAGGGGCCATCCCCTTCGTAGAGGGCTCCCGGACCCGGATCAAGATGGGAGTTGTACGGCTGCATGGGCTGATGCAGCATCACATCATGCCCATGATCACTAATTTCAAGACTCAGATCCCGTGAATAGGCGACCCGGGGCAGGATGGAAAAGGTGATAGGAATATCCAGACCAAGGAACTGTCTCGCGAGAGTAAGACTGTTCCCGATATCATCGATAATCAAGGCTATCCTCGGCCGGAGAAAAGGGCTTTCCCCCTGCCTAGTAAAGGCAAACGCTTTTGAAAAACTGTTAACACCAAGCAAACTTCCTGTAACTAAGTAGGCACTTTTACACAAGAAGTCTCTTCTATTCATATGAAGTTCCTTTTTCAGCCAAGATGCCGGGCGTTTCCAATTATCCGATTATGAGATGGTTAGTCGTACACAACGCGCGACCCGCCTTCGGTACACCACGCCATGCCACGGTAAAGAACAATTTATCAATTTGTACAACATGTGGTGTTTAATGTCAAGATTGAATACAATATATTGATTCAATAATGTACCCATGAGGGGAGAGGGAGAACAAAAAAACCTTCCAGGAAGGAAGGTTTTTTTGAACATTTTTGTTATCTGACAGGATTTTACTCTTTGAAGATTGCTCCCGTGCTGGCCGATGTAACCATCTTCGCGTATCTTCCAAGATAGCCATGCCTTATCGCGGGTGGACGGGGAACATGTGTCTTTCTCCTTGCACCCATTTCCTCGTCACTTATCTTTAATTCGATGGTTTTATTCGGGATATCGATGGCTATTCTGTCACCCTCTCTGACAAGACCGATAGGTCCTCCGTCGGCGGCTTCAGGGGATATATGCCCTATGGCAGCTCCTCTCGTGCCGCCGCTGAATCTTCCATCCGTCAGGAGGGCCACCGATGTATCGAGACCCATGCCAGCGATGGCGGATGTGGGGGAAAGCATCTCACGCATCCCGGGTCCTCCTCTGGGACCCTCATAGCGTATAACCACAACATCTCCGGGGTTTATTTCGCCTTCCATGATCGCGCCCATGGCTTCTTCCTCGGAGTCAAACACACGGGCGGTTCCCTCATTTGTCATCATCTCAGGGGATACTGCCGACTGTTTGACCACTGCACCGTCGGGGGCAAGATTTCCCTTCAGAATCGCGATGCCACCCTGCGGGCTGTAGGGATCTTCGACGGCACGTACCACCTCCCGGTTTCTGACCGCGGCGGTCGAGATGTTGTCCCCTACGGTCCTCCCGGTAGCTGTCAGGGCTTCGAGATCGATAACGCCCAGTTTGCTTATCTCCTTCATGACGCCCTGTATGCCACCCGCCTCGTCAAGGTCTTCGAGGTGATGATGCCCGGCAGGGCTCAGATGGCATATATTGGGTGTCTTCCCGCTGATATCGTTAAACAGGTCAAGATCCAGCGTAATCCCGGCTTCATGCGCGACCGCCGGAATATGCAGGACTGTATTGGTGGAGCAGCCAAGCGCCATATCGACAGCTATGGCATTCTTGAGGGCTTGAAGCGTAACGATATCTCTCGGCCGGATATTTTTCTCCACAAGATCCATTACCCGCATTCCCGCCTGTTTGGCAAGACGCACACGCGCGGCAGAGGTGGACGGTATCGTCCCGTTTCCGGGCAGGCCAAGCCCCAGGGCTTCGGTTACGCAGTTCATGGAATTGGCGGTAAACATGCCGGCACACGAACCGCATCCGGGACACGCGCAATCCTCCAGTGCTTTCAGAGACTTCTCATCCATTTTGTTGGACTTTACCTCGCCTACGCCTTCAAAAACGCTTATCAGATCCACGGGCTTCCCGTTGAATCTTCCGGCCATCATTGGCCCTCCACTGACGACAATTGACGGGATATTAAGGCGAAGGGCTGCCATAAGCATCCCTGGGACAATCTTGTCACAGTTGGTTACCATGACAAGGCCGTCAAAAGGATGTGCCGTGGCCATGACTTCAATGGAATCGGCTATCAGCTCCCTGCTTGCGAGGGAGTATTTCATCCCGATGTGCCCCATTGCTATGCCGTCGCATACCCCGATAGTCGGAAATGTTACCGGTGTGCCACCGGCCATTCGTATGCCCGCTTTGACAGCCTCCGCAATCGTGTTGAGATGTATATGCCCGGGGATAATTTCGTTAGCGGAATTTACCACCCCTATCATTGGCCTGGCAATTTCTTCATCGGTATATCCCATGGCCTTGAACAGGGAGCGATGAGGCGCTCGCTCCAGCCCTTTTTTCATCAGATCACTTCTCACTTCTTTCTCCTCTCCGGCCTCAGTGATCGAAGCACGGAACCGGCCCGCCACATCTCCATATTCTTCATTTCTTCCAGCTCTTTGTCCAGTTTCACTCTGTAATCAGGTGCGCCGTTTGAATCCAGGGTGATCTGCGCTTCCTCGCCGGAGGCAACGCCTTTGTATAACTCATCAAAAACAGGAACCACCGCGTCGCGGAATCTGTCCTTCCAGTCAAGGGCTCCCCTTTGTGCTGTTGTACTGCAATTCGCGTACATCCAGTCCATACCGTTTTCTGCAACCAGGCGGATGAGGCTCTGCGTAAGTTCTTCCACCGTCTCGTTAAACGCTTCACTTGGACTGTGGCCGTGTCCTCTGAGACAGTTATATTGTGCCTCCATGACGCCGGCCAGACATCCCATGAGAACGCCTCGTTCGCCGGTAAGATCACTGAAGACCTCTTTCTCAAAGGTGGTCGGGAACAGGTATCCTGAACCTATGGCGATGCCAAGGGCAATAGCCCGGTCCTTGGCTTTTCCAGTATAATCCTGAAAGACGGCGATGCTAGAGTTTATCCCGCTGCCGGCCAGGAAGTTGGTGCGCACGGTGAGTCCTGACCCTTTGGGTGCGGCCAGGATTACGTCTATATTATCCGGTGGGACAACACCTGTGCGATCTTTGTAGGTGATGGAAAAACCATGAGAAAAGTAAAGCGCGTCACCTTCAGACAGGCAGGACTTTATCTCAGGCCACATTTCTTTCTGCCCAGCGTCAGACAGGAGATACTGAATAATTGTTCCCCGCTCGGCTGCTTCTTTCAAGGGAAAGAGGGTTTCGCCGGGCACAAAACCATCCGCCACTGCTTTGTCCCATGAACTGCCGCCTTCCCGCTGACCGACAATCACTCTTATTCCATTATCTCTCATATTAAGGGCCTGTCCGGGGCCCTGAACACCGTAACCGAGAACAGCCACTATTTCGTCTTTCAACACCTCCCTGGCCTTTTCCAGGGAAAATTCTTCAGACGTAATAACCTCTTCAACAACTCCACCGATTTCCAATTCTGACATTTTCATGCTCCTTTTTTTGTTATAAAGTTACTATTCCCGATCTGCTGACATCACCTATACCAATAGCATCAAGTCTGGTCAAGGCCAGATCAGTTTCTTCCTTATCTCCTGTTATCTCAACAACACAACAATCAGACCTTTTGACAACCACTCTGCACCCAGAATCTTCGACAGCCCGAGCGATTGCGGCCTTGTTTTCTTCATTAACGCTCATCCGAACCAGTGCCATTTCCCTCTGCGCGTACTTGCTTTCCCTCGGACGCGAAACCTTGATAACATCCACCAGCTTCTTGAGTTGTTTCTGGATCTGAGTAACGGTTGCAGTATTCCCCATCGTTACGATGGTTATCTTTGTGATCTTGGGATTCATCGTTACATTAGCGCTGATATTTTCAATATTATATCCACGCCCGCTGAATATCCCCGCGATCCTGGCGAGTACATCAGGCTTGTTGTCCACTAAAATTGAAATTGTATGATTTTTTATATCCATATATTTTTCTCCTTAGTCGATTTGTACTTCTTACTTAAGGTTTATATCCGTCAGGGGAAAACCCGGCTTAACCATGGGGAAAACCCCCTCTTCGGAATCTACCACAAAATCCATTATCACGGGACCCGGTGTTTCCAGTCCTTTTCTGAGGGTGGGTTCCACTTCCTCGGGTTTCTCAGCCCTCAGACCCACAGCGCCGTATGCCTCCGCCACTTTTACAAAATCGGGTGTCTGGCTGAGCTTTGAGTTGGAATACCTCTTGTCGTAAAAAAGTTCCTGCCACTGACGGATCATCCCAAGATATCCGTTATTAAGAATCACGATTTTAACAGGAAGTTTATAGTTAACGGCCGTCGCCAGCTCCTGTATATTCATCTGTATGCTTCCGTCTCCGGCGATATCGATAACCGTCCTGTCAGGAAATGCCATCTGGGCGCCGATAGCAGCGGGAAAACCATAACCCATGGTACCCAGTCCACCCGATGTAAGAAAGTTATTCGGACGATCGATGTGATAATAATGGGCCGCCCAAATCTGATTCTGGCCAACTTCCGTGGCTACGATAGCATTGCCATTGGTAAGCTGATGCAATTTTTCTATTACGCTCTGGGGTTTTATTGACTCGCTCCGGCCATAGCTCAGAGGCGCTTCAGATTTCCACTTGCCTATTTGATCAAGCCATTCTTTTCTCTCTTTGTCTGAGACTGCGCTGCCGTCCTGCCTCATCTGTTGATTAAACCACTGAATGGCGGGCCGGCAGTCACCAACTATCGGTATATGCGCGGGCACAACCTTGTT
>JAFDBG010000003.1 GCA_019313385.1 Deltaproteobacteria bacterium
GCTGGCAACCCAGATAATCCTTGACGAAAGAACGAAACTATGAAACTTTAAACGTAACTCAACATATTAATATCAATAGAGAAAATAGATTATGTTACGTATAGGTAGGTGAAAGAGGGAATATCAGATGAATTGATCTCATCAATTATTAAGATTTAAGAACATTCCTCGGTAAATATTAGCCCTATCTGTGACATAACCCTCTTGCTTATACTAATATCTATTTTCGTCGGTTTTCTGTCTTCTCTCTTCCCTTGATAAAACTTAGCAGGAAGGTTTCCAAGATTTCCAAAGATTTTCTTTTACAAAAAGATCAAAGATGTCTGCATCGAGGTGATTGTCCTTTACCATAAATCCGAGAATTTTGATTGCCTGAGCCTCTGTATTTCCTTCTCGGTAAGGCCTGTCTCTGGCAGTTAAAGCCTCAAAAACATCAGCCAATGCTAAAATCCTGGCCTGAAGAGGAATTTCGTCCCCCTTTAATCCGAGAGGATAGCCTGTACCATTAAGACGCTCATGATGAGAGCTTGCATAAGCAGGCACATTTTTCAACTTTTTGGGGAACGGCATCTGTGAGAGCATTCTAAAAGTGATTGCGGCATGACTATTCATTACATCTCTCTCAGCATCCGTCAGTGTTCCCTTACGGGTAATAAGGCTTTGAACCTCATCATCGTTCAGTAAGGTTTGTCTCTCGCCATCCATTATCCATTTTCTCCCGGCAATACCCTGCACTCGTTGAACATCCTCGTCCGACATAGACTCGGCACCTTTGTTTATGGCACTGAGAAAATGATAATCTTCTTTCAACCTCTCTAATTCATTTTCATAATCCTCAAAGGATGTCACTGTATTGGAAATATCCTTCTTGCCCTGGCCTTTCCGAAGCAGATTGATCTCTAAATCTCTCTTTATTATCTCAAAACGAGTTTTTAACAATTCAATCCGATCATATACTGTCCTTAGCTTTGTAGGTTTATCCATAACATATTCCGGAACCGCCACCTTACCAACGTCGTGAAGCCATGCTGAAATTCTGAGTTCATTTATCTGATCCTTATCAAAATAAACATCTTTAAACGGACCTCCTTGGACCTCATTAATCTTTTCGGCGATGAGCATGGACAACTCCACCACGCGACGTCCATGGTCACCGGTGTAAGGGGATTTCTCATCAATTGCCGTGGATATTGTTTTTACAAAAGATTCAAACAGATTCTCCAGATCTACAATTAGGCGATTATTGGTAAGTGCTATTGCCGCATCGGAAGCCAACGCCTCTGCCAGGTCCTGACACTCCAGGGAAAAAGGTATTGTTTTTTTCTTTTCTTTATCCTGGGCATTTAAAAGTTGAAGAATTCCGATAATATCATTTTCATGGTTCCGCATGGGAACAACAAGCATGGACTGGGAACGATAACCCGTTTCGGAGTCAAACCGGCGCGTTCCCTCGAAATTGAACCGTTCCGCATGGTAGACATCGGAGATATTTACAATCTCACCGGAAAGCACCGCATAAGAGGAAACATTGGAATAATTCGGCGTGCCGTCGTCGTTATATAATTCGACGGGGGGCCAGGTTATTTCCCCTGCCGTTTCACCCATCCGCAGTTTTAATGAATCGTTTTGAACGATCGCAAATTGAAGCGTTTTTTCATCGTCACTCATAATGTAAAGAGTCCCGCCATCGGCATTGGTAACTCTTCTACCCTCCTCCAAAATCATTCCGAGCAAACGGTCTATGTTGTGTTCGGCCGACAGGGCCGCACCTATTTGAGTGAGACTTTTTATCTTTTTCAGCTGTTCCTCCGTAAAATCCTTCACTGAGGAAACCACACTACTTAACAATCGATTTATTTCATCATTATCCGTCAACTGAACAATGTCTCTTTTCTTCCTGTCGGCCATATCAGTAATTACCCCTCGGATCTCACAAATTTTTCAGCCTTTAGCTCATATCTCCCCAGAGCTACTCGAACCTTTATTTTTTGCAAATGGTCACAGCTCTCTGATCGCCTTTGCTTCGTATTCTCCGATAAACCCCTTGTCCGCGAAGCTGAAATAGCAGTCATTCCCGATAATAATATGGTCGAAGAAACTGATACCAGTTGCCTTCGCGGCCATCATCAGGCTTTTTGTGAATGCCTTGTCATTTTCACTGGGGGTTGTAGCGCCGGAGGGGTGGTTGTGGGCGACGATGATTGATGGCGCGTTGTGCCGAATAGCCGTTTGAATGATATCACGGATATAAGGGTTTGCCCTGTCGACTGTACCGTAATCAATATCTATCATATCTGACATGGTGTTTCTTCCGTCGAGCAGCAGCAGGACGAAGCGTTCCTTCTTTAGGTCTCTCATCAGCGGCATCAGCAAATTTGCCACATCGGAGGAATGCCTGAAAGGATCGGCGAGTGTCTTCTCCTCGCTGAGCATGCGCCTGCCCAGTTCAATGGCGGCTTTGATCTGCGCGATTTTGGCGTTCTTGAGACCGTTGATCTTCCTGAATTCGGAAACATCGACGCTGCTCATCGCGCGGAGCGATTTGAACCTGTGCAGCAATTCCCTGCCGATATCAACGGCGCTCCTGCCGGGCGTTCCCGTCCTGATCAAAATGGCCAGAAGCTCCGCGTTGCTGAGGGTGTGCTCCCCATATTTGAGCAGTTTCTCCCGGGGTCGGTCATCTTCCGCCCACTCACGGATGGGAATGGGATACTGGACCTTGTTGTCTTTCTTCATAGTATAGAACGACCGTGGCTCATTTTACCGCTTCAAAACCGATCTTTTATCAGTCTAATATGAGTACGCTAAAATATCAATCGCAAAATATATAAATATAGCAGCATGTTGGATTCTTGCAAAATTTTCGCAGAACAGGTTGAAAAAGCATATAGGATAGTGTATTAGTGAAATCGGTGCATGGAGTCGAATAACGCTGGCTCTGTGCATTGCTATTTTTATGGCGGTCAGTTCAAGCGGCCGTAATTTGGAGGAATTGCTATGAACAAATTTCCTATAACAAAAACTGGATTTGAAAAATTAAGAAAAGAGCTGGCCCGTCTGAAAAAGATCGAAGTGCCGGCAAATATAAAGGATATCGAGGAGGCCAGGGCACATGGCGATATCTCGGAAAACGCCGAATACGCGGCGGCAAAGGAAAGGCAGTCATTTATCCAGGGGAAGATTCAGGAGATAGAGAATAATCTTGCCATGTCAACTATTGTCGATCTGAAGGATCTGACAGATGACAGGGTTGTTTTCGGAACAACTGTGACAATAGAGGAAAGCAATACGGAAAAAGTAACACGCTATCAGCTTGTAGGACCATTTGAATCCGATACAAGCCGAAATCAGATATCAGTCACTTCTCCCATAGGCAAAGCCCTTCTCAGGAAAGAAGTCGGGGATGATGTTAAGGTCAGCACTCCGGGTGGTATCAGAGAATTTGAGATCGTGGATATTGTCATAGAATGAGATGCTGTCTACTTATTTTACTTTCCACGTGGTAGAGATGGATGTATCTTTAATGATAATTCCCATAGCGGACAAGAGGTCTCTCAGCTCATCAGCGCGGTGCCAGTCTTTGGATTCTCTTGCCCTTTTCCTCTCGTCAATCAACCGCTCCACTTCTTCCACATCCAGATCCGACTTTCTGGCTTCTCTTTCTTTGTCTTTTTCGAAGTATTCATCAGGATCTTCCAGAAACAACCCTAACACCTTGCCCAGCTCCCTGATACGTTCCCTTGCCTCGTTCAGGACAAAAAGAGATTCCCTGGTGGGTGCAAAATTCTTTGAGATGTATCCGTTTATAATACGGACAGTGTCAAATATGTAGCCCATCGCCATGGCTGTGTTAAAATCATCATCCATGGCCTCTCTGAATCTGTCGGGAAGCGTGCTCACTTTCCCCCACACCTTCTCGTCCTCTCCAGAGAGATCTTTTTCGGAAGTGTCGGAGAGATCAGCTCCTTCATTAAGCGCATCCTTTATGTTCTTCAGCATGGTATAAACCCTCTCCATGCCCACTCTTGCCTCGGCGATGGAGGCATCTGAAAAATCTATATAACTTTTATAGTGACTCTGAAGGATAAAGAATCTCACCACTTCAGGGTGATAGGCGGCCAATATCTCTTTTATGGTAAGGGTGTTCCCGAGAGATTTTGACATCTTTTCACTGTCTACCTTTATAAACCCATTGTGTATCCAGTAAGTTGCAAAGGGTTTCCCCGTGGCGCCCTCGGACTGGGCTATCTCATTCTCGTGGTGTGGAAATATCAGGTCTTCGCCACCGCCATGGATATCAAAGGTGTCTCCAAGGAACCGCTGACTCATTACGGAACATTCTATATGCCATCCCGGTCTGCCCCTTCCCCAGGGACTGTCCCACCAGGGTTCTCCCTCCTTGCTGGACTTCCACAGCACAAAATCGAAGGGATTCTTCTTCTTTACATCCACATCGATTCTGGCGCCGGCAAGCATATCATCCAGGCCCCTGCCTGACAGCTTGCCGTATCCTTCAAATTTTTCAACCGAATAATACACATCTCCATCTACAACATAGGCGAGACCCTTTTCCATAAGGGTGCCTATAAGCCGGATCATTCCATTTATGTTATCAGTCGCCTTGGGCGATACCGTGGGCCTGACCACTCCAAGGCGATCCATATCTTCGTTATGTTCCTTTATATATCTTTCCGATATATCGTATATATCAGTTCCTTCCGCGTTTGCCTTCCCGATAATCTTGTCATCAACATCGGTGAAATTCTTTACATAGGTTACTTCATAGTCTCTATATTTAAGATATCTGTAAATAACATCAAAAACCACCGCCGATCGGGCATGCCCGATATGGCATACGTCGTATGCGGTGATTCCACAGACGTAGATGCCTATTTTCCCCTCTTTGATGGGAACAAATTTCTCTTTCTTCTTTGTCAGTGTATTATACAGTCTCAAGGTCATAGTATAATCTTACTCCCCTGCCAGGCAGCTAACTCCCTGGCAGATGTTACAGGTTCTTCAAGGAAACAGTGATATATGATTCAGGCCGGCGTCCTCCGGAAGTCCACACATAAGGTTCATGTTCTGCACCGCCTGACCGGCAGCACCCTTTACCAGGTTGTCTATGGCTGACACGATGATCACCCTTCCTGTGCGTCCATCAACAACGATTCCTATATCACAGTTGTTGGAACCCCTGACCGAAGAAATGTTCGGCAGGGTGCCCGGTTTGCATATTCTTACAAACTTCTCATCGCCATAGAATTTCTCATAGATATCAAATATCTCAGACTCAGACATATCACTATGAAGATCCGCGTATATCGTACTCAGGATCCCTCTGTTTGCCGGCACAAGATGGGGGGTAAAGGAAATTTTTATGGCCGTATTCGAAATGCGCCCAAGCTCCTGTTCTATCTCCGGTGTGTGGCGATGTGATGCTATCTTATATGCCCTGAATCCCTCATTCACTTCACAAAAGAGCGAGCCAAGTTGCAGATCACGTCCGGACCCGCTTGCGCCCGATTTTGAGTCCGCAATAATCGATGAGGTATTAATGCACCCATCTTTTAGCAGAGGCGCGACCCCCAGGATGATACTCGTAGGATAACAACCGGGATTGGCAACAAACTGGGCATTTTTCAGATCATCCCGATACAACTCGGGAAGTCCGTAGACGGTCTTTTTAACTAGATCGGGGGCGGCATGCTTTGCATACCACGTCTCGTATACCGATACATCCCTCAGGCGAAAATCGGCGCTGAGGTCGATAACTTTCATACCGGCCGCAACAAATTCCGGCGCCACATTCATGGCCTCGCCGTGTGGAAGCGCCAGGAATACCACTTCACAGGAAGATACAAGATTTTCCGGAGACGAATCCGCAAATCTCAGATTTGTAATACCGGCAAAGGCCGGATATACTTCAGAAACTGCAACATTCTTGAATTTTCTCGAAGTGATGGCGACAACATCAGTATCAGGGTGACCGATTAAAATCCTTAAAAGTTCCTGACCGGTATAACCGCTTGCTCCGTATATACCCGCTTTTAACATGGAACCTGCCTCCAAATAAAAAAAGGGGGCCATAGCCCCCTCTGTGTATTGCTGATTTTATCTCTTGGAATATTGAAATCTCTTTCTCGCACCGGGCTGGCCGTATTTCTTCCTCTCCTTTACCCGGGCATCTCTTGTAAGAAAACCAGCCTTCTTGAGAACGGATTTAAATTCTTCATCATACTCTAACAGGGCCTTGGATATGCCATGCCTGATAGCACCTGCCTGACCGCTGTTCCCTCCTCCGTTTACATTGATATAGAAATCAAACTTGCCTGATTTATCGGTTATATCGAGAGGCTGCCGAATCAATCTCTTTAATATATCACGGGTAAAGTAATCATCGAAATTCCTTTTATTGACTATGAAAGTGCCACTTCCCTCTTTCATCCATACCCTTGCTATTGAGGTCTTTCTTTTGCCTGTAGCATAATAACTTTTTACTGACATTCCTTCTCTCCTGACCTATACTTCCAGCGTTTTGACCATCTGGGCTTTATGCGGGTGCGTATCACCCTTGTACACTTTAAGCTTCTTCAGCATCTGTCTCCCCAAGCTGTTTTTCGGGAGCATACCTCTGACGGTGCTGAGCAAAAGTTCTTCCGGTTTCTCCGCCAGCATCTTGCCCGCTGTCGTTGATTTCAACCCCCCCGGATAACCGGTGTGATGATAGTAGATCTTATCGGTAAGTTTTTTGCCTGTAAAGGAAATCTTTTCCGCGTTTACCACAACTATAAAATCCCCGGTATCGATATGCGGAGTATAGACTGGTTTGTGCTTTCCTCTCAAACGTCTTGCAATCTCGGCGGCAAGTCTTCCAAGCACCTTACCCTCCGCATCAACAAGACACCAATCTCTTTCAACACTTTCTTTTTTGGCACTATATGTTTTCATAAAAATTCACCTGTATCCAGAAACTCAAAGAGACGGAGGATATGTAATTACAATACATTTGTCAAGGAAAAATACAAAAAACTTTTAATCTACTGCCCTGGCATGCTGCCTCCCACTCTGCCCACCTTTCCAAGGCCATAGAGGGAGAAGACCATCATAAAGTTCCTGTCGTCAGGAGAGTCGGTATAGCTGAGCTCCACGCTCCAGCACTGTCTGTGATAATCTACAGCATAGGTAGCTTCAAGGGTTTTTTTGTCGAGTTCGTCTTTCCTCAGGATATACATCAGATCAAGGGATTCGGTTGCCTTACCCTTGAAAGAGAGCCCAATTTCCTCCACTGAATTCTGCGTATATCTGTACTCAGCGGTCAGAGAATCACCGCGCGGGTCACTGATACCGAGGATGGAATTGATCTCTTTCCACTCACCGGATGTGACATCGAAATTTGTGTCGGCATCAAGGGAAAGATACCGGAAGGGGGCGAAGTCCAGTTCCGAGGTGATATTACCGAACGGCCTCCTGGGCTGCGAAGACCCGGCGGTATTCCTTCTCGCCTCTTTGATATCGTAAACCTGGCTCAACTTAAGCCTGAAAAACTCCCGGTAGGCGGTCCCCCCATTTTCATCTTTCAGACGGGCAATCATTGTGTTGATGAGGGAGTAGGTCACCGTGTTTGTCTCCGCTACCTCGGCAAGAAAATCCGGCCTGTCCTTTTGATATACATACGGGATATATGAGTACTCAGCCTCCGGTCTGATGCTGTGTCGGATCTTGTCCACGACCGTTCCCCCAACATCAAAGATCCTGTGCACTTCGCTGGAGAGGGTCGTACCCACGGTGTACAGTTCCCGGCTGCCGTCTCTTTCCTCATTCCCTGCGGTGGTGGACGAGCTCTCCCACGTAGTCTCTCTCAACCCCAGGGATGGCGTAAATTCCAGATAGTCCTCGAAACTCAGAGGCCACGAAAAAACCGGATAGGCATCGAAGCTATCTCCGCGGTATCCCGTGGTCCGGTAATAATGGCCGTACGACGATGTCAGCTCGAAATCGAGGGGGGAATTGTACAGGGGCTGCTTCAAACCGGTAAAGGTGACCTCCGGATATTTCTGTAGTGTCTCATCGTTGGAGTAACTCTGGAAATTATCCGTATATTCCATAAGCGCGGTCGCGTTGAACAGGTTCCAGTCCTTTACGAGACGAACAGTCGAGGTCAGCGCAGTCAGGGATTCGTCGGCATCGAACGAGACTCCGTTGAACATGCGGGTATCATTTTCTCTGTAATGCGCCATATAATAGTTATATGAATCGAAATCCCTGAAATACCACCTGTCAGATACCCTTTTTATATCCGTCTTCAGATAAAAGCCCGGGCTGAATGTCGTCTCGTGGTCCAGGTAATACGACCAACGTTTGTTATCTTCTTTCCATTCCCTGTGCAAAACGGCGTCCCCTTCGGAGTCCAACACCTCCATGGAGTCATTGAGATAATCGCCATACAGTGTGCCATGCGAATTTTCACCGACAATATACCGTAGTTCCGCTCCCTCCTGAAATCCCCTCTTGTCCATATAGCGCTGATAAAATGTCGCGTCGGCATTTTCTGAAATAGCCCAGTAAAAGGGAATGCCAACATCCCACCCCAGTTTGTCACGCGAATAGGCGATATGGGGGGGTAACAGACCCGTCTGCCTTGTAGTCTTGGCAGGGAATATAAGGTAGGGAAGATAGAGAACAGGGATTCCCTTCACCTGGAAGGCCCCATTTTTAAGGGTTCCATACCCGTCAATGGTAACCTCCATCTCGCTGCCGGTAAACATCCAGTCGGGATTCTCACCGTCACAGGTCGTTGCCCGGCCCTCCTTCATGAAATAGGTTGCATCGCCCGTCTTCTCAATTGTTTCCCCTCTCAGGTAGAGGTGATTCTTATCAAAAAACACCTTTCCGTCAGACATGGTGCCTGTTTCAGTACCAATATTGAACTGTGCCTTCTTTCCTTCAAGAATGTCCTTACCGCTCTTTATGAATACATGCCCCTCGGCCGTCGCTTCATCCTTCAACCTATCCAATATGACATCATCGGCTTTAATGAACCCATCCTTAAAAGAAATAATGACATTGCCGCTGGCCCGATATGTTTCGGTATCGCTGTCATATGCCAGGCTATCAGCTTCTATGTCCACCCGTTTCGGGATATCCTGCACAGAGGCAAAGGAAAGATTCCCGCACAAGAACAAAAGCATTGACATAAAAAGCAGTATACACCTTTTCCTCACAAAGCATCCTCCAGACAATATCTCTAGCACCAACAGGCCGTATTCACTATCACAAAAACCTGTTTTCCGGAAGGCCCAAACACAGATGCTCTTTTATCTCTCCCACAAGATAGAGCGAACCCGTAACGCACACAAGATCGTCAGCACCTGCAATGAACCGGGCCCTGTCAAGTGCCTCTGCCGCATCGTCTACGACCTCAATATTACCATGATGCAGTGAGGCAACCGACAATAAATCCTCTGTACACGCAGCTCTTTCCACTTTCGGTTTCGTAAGCACAATTTTATCCACTAGGGGAAGCAATTTCTTCAACATCCCGCCGTAGTCTTTATCACGAAGTACACCGAACACGACTATCAATCTCCGGTAAGAGAAGTCTGTCAACAGCGAGCTGCACAAAGATGAAATGCCTGCTGGGTTGTGGGCGCCATCTACAACAATCCCGGGATTACGGGAAACGAGTTCCAGCCTTCCCTCCCACCGTACATCTCTTAATCCTTCGACCACGGATGTGTCGCTGATGCTCACACCTTTTGCCGTCAGAACTTCAATGGCCGCAAGGGCCAGGGCTGCGTTTTCAATCTGGTGTCTGCCGGCAAGAGAAAGCTTTAGACCACTGTAGCGTTTATTAATTCCATAGTAGGAAAAATATCCCCGCCCGGACCTCCTGACCCTTATATCCCTGCCTGTCCTGTAGATCGCAGCCCCTCTCTGGAGACTGATTTCCTCAAGGGTATTGAGCACTTTACGTCCTCTGGCAGCCGTCACGCACACACCCTTTCTCTTAATGATTCCTCCTTTTTCAGTGGCAATTGATTTCAGGTCATTACCCAGATATTTCTGATGTTCCATGGAAATATTGGTTATTATGGAAACCTCGGGAGATACGAGGTTTGTAGCATCAAGCCTCCCCCCCATACCCACTTCAACAATCGCCATATCCACCTTACACATGGAGAAATACAGAAATGCCAGGGCAGTGGAAAATTCGAAATAGGTAACCTCTTCCCTGATCTCATCCCGTACCTTATCTATGAGAGTACAAAGTGTATCCCCCGGGATCATGTGATCATTGACCCTTATCCGTTCCCTGAAGTCGCGCAGGTGCGGAGATGTATAGATACCAACGTTCATACCCTCCTTTATTAATATAGAAGAAAGAATCGCCGCCGTGGACCCCTTGCCGTTGGTTCCGCCTATGAGGATCGTTTTATATCCATTCTGGGGATTGTCAAGACGGGCGAGAAGCCTTGATATAGGTCCAAGACCTAAATTTATTCCCTTTTGTTTCAATCCTTCCAGATACGAGAGGGGGTTCTGCATGCGCACACTCCAAACAAAAAGGCCACGGGATTCATGTTACAATCCATGGCCTTCAAAACTTCTCACCGCATAGATCGACCATCAGGGATTCACTCCATGTCTGATCGAAAAACACCCTTTTTAACAAAAACAGGATTACTCCGGAATAATCTTGAACATCTCATCTCCGGGGCGAACACGGCCAGAAACCTTGATACCTATAAAATCGCCTGCCGTTGCCTTCTCTATCTGTTTATTATCAATTTCCATTGAGTCAATTCTGTCTTCGAAATCCGTGGTATGGCCGGTAAATTTGACCGCATCACCTGCCAGTAATTCTCCCGACGTAATCTTGACCGCAGCGACACTGGGCTTCGCAAAAAACTTCATCACCTCACCAATTTTCTCTTCTCCCATGATTCATAACCTCCTTGTCATCGTTCAAATCTGTACAAAAAACCTCTATCAGAAATGAAAGGGTGATTATGAGCTTCTCTCGTGGAAAAATCAAGAAATAAAAAAGGGGCAGGATTCCCTGCCCCTAAAACCAACAAAACTAACTTATGCTACTGCTATTTGGCGGCCTTTTTCTTCTTTATACTTTTCTTTTCCTCTTCCGCCGGCATTAATTCTATCATGGATAGAAGGGCATCATCACCTTCTCTGTTGCCCAATTTGACTATCCTTGTATATCCACCAGCCCTTTCAGTGTAACGGGATGGCAATTCTTCAAATACTTTTTTTGTAACCTGGGCGCTCCTTATAAAAGACAGGGCCTGCCTCCTCGCATGAAGGGTTCCCCTTTTGCCCAGAGTTATCATCTTATCGGCAACGCCTCTCAATTCCTTGGCCTTAGCATCGGTTGTAATGATCTTCTCATGTTCCAGAAGGGAGGTCACGAGATTCCTCATCATGGCCCTTCTGTGACTTGATGTCCTGCCAAGTTTTCTTCCGGCTTTCCTGTGACGCATTGAGCATTACCCCTTTAAATGTTATTCTTTCAAACCCTTATCATCATCCATGCCGGGAGGGTGAAAATCCACCTTGCTGCCAAGGCTGAGCCCCATCTCGACAAGCATTTCCTTTATTTCATTCAAAGATTTTCTTCCGAAGTTCTGTGTCTTGAGCATTTCTGCTTCTGTCTTCTGAATAAGCTCTCCTATGTATTGAATACCGGCATTCTTCAGACAATTGGCCGATCTTACCGAGAGCTCCAGATCATCGACCCCCCTGAACAAGTTATCAGCAATACTATCTTCTTCTACAATCTCTTTTGGTTGCTCCACTTCCTCCTGTTCATCAAAATTGATAAACACATTCATCTGTTCCTTTAAGCTCTTGGCCGCATAGGCAATGGCATTTTCGGGCAGGACACTGCCGTCCGTCCAGACTTCAAATACCAGCTTATCGTAATCTGTTATATGACCAACACGGGCGTTGGAAACTGTGTACGTAACCTTTTTGATGGGGGAAAACATGGCATCAATATTGATTGTTCCCTCAGGCTGCTCCGTGTCTGACTCTCTCCTGGCGGGGACATACCCCTTTCCCTCATCAGCCATCAACTCAGCCTTGAACACCGCATTATCCGAAAGGGTCGCCAAGTGGTGATCTGGATTGAGGACCTCAACCGTTTCATCTGTGATAATATCTCCCGCTGTAACGGTTCCTTCACCGGAGGCGTCAATATGAAGTGTCCGGGGGCCGTCTCCGTGTAACTTCAGCCGTACCCCTTTCAAGCTCAAGATGATATCAGAGACATCCTCTTTGACACCGGAGATAGCTGAAAATTCATGAAGTACTCCGTCAAATTTCACAGATGTAATAGCTGCACCATAGATAGAGGAAAGGAGCACCCTCCTCAGGGCATTCCCCAAGGTGATACCAAACCCCTTTTCCAAGGGCTGGCACGTAAACTCACCATAAAACGGTGTATGAGTCTTTTCGTCAATTTCTATTCGTTTTGATTTTATAAGGCTGCGCCAGTTTCTCTCCATATTGCTAGTTCCTCATATATAAAACTTTTTACCTAGAGTAAAACTCAACCACTAACTGCTCCTGGATGGGCATGGTCAGCTCTTCCCGAGCAGGTAGCGCTTTTACAACACCGGCAAAATTATCTTTATCCAGCTCCAGCCATTCGGGTACGCCACGCCTGGCAACGGTCCCTATAGCATCAAGTATAGTGACAACCTTCCTGCTTTTTTCCTTAACCTGTATTTTGTCACCCATCTTAACCAGGTACGAAGGAATGTTTACTTTTACATCATTCACCAGAAAATGATTGTGCCTTACGAGTTGTCTAGCCTCACCCCTGGAATTCGCGAAACCCAGCCTATACACCATATTGTCCAGTCTTCTCTCCAGTATGAGCAACAGATTCGCACCCGCTATACCCTTTTGTTTCTTGGCTTTTTTAAAATAACCCTTAAACGATTTTTCCAAAAGGCCAAACGTCCTCTTGAGTTTCTGCTTTTCTCTTAACTGGATACCGTAATCGGACGCCTTTCGTCTGAATTTAATCTGTCCATGTTCCCCCGGTATATAACCCCTTCGTTCAAAGGAGCATTTGTCACCATAACATCTGTCCCCCTTTAGAAACAGTTTCGCGCCCTCAGCCCGGCATAATCTGCATAAAGATCCTCTATATCTTGCCAAAATACTCCTCCCCTAATATCTAATTCAGTCAGGACTGGTAATTTAAACTCTCCTTCTCTTCGGCGGACGACAACCGTTATGGGGAATTGGCGTCACATCCCTTATAAGACTTATGTTCAAGCCTGCTGCCTGCAGCGCCCTGAGCGCCGACTCTCTCCCCGAACCAGGTCCCTTTATAAACACTTGCACGTTTCTCAGTCCATGCACCCTCGCCTTCTTGACCGCATCTGTAGCCGTTAACTGCGCGGCGAAGGGAGTGCTTTTTCTTGAACCTTTGAATCCCTGCCCGCCACCCGAAGACCAGGCAATAACATTGCCGCTCAAATCCGTAATTGTGACTATGGTATTATTAAAAGTTGATTGAATATGGGCAATCCCGTCAGATATATTCTTTTTTTCCTTTTTCTTTACATTTCTCTTTTTTGGTCGAGCCATCTTTCCTCCAAACATAGAGCCTGCCTAATGACAAACTCTTATCTTACTTATTTCTTTCTCTTTCCTCCAACAGCTCTCCTCGGGCCTTTTCTCGTTCTTGCATTGGTAGATGTCCTCTGACCCCTCACAGGAAGGCCCTTCCTATGCCTCAGACCTCTGTAGGTTCCTATATCCATGAGACGTTTTATAGACATGGTAATCTCTCTCTTGAGATCACCTTCAACCTTGCATTTCTTATCTATAATGTCCCTTATGGCGGCCATCTGCTCATCAAGAAGATTGTCTGTCTTTGTATCAAAATCAATCCCAGCCTCTTCAAGAATCTTCTTAGACTTGGGTTTCCCTATACCGTATATATACGTGAGGGCTATTTCCATTCTCTTATTCTTGGGTAAATCAACTCCTGCGATTCTTGCCACCTTGCAACCTCCCGCTAGTTATCCCTGACGCTGCTTATGCTTAGGGTTTTCACATATGACCCTCACAACACCACGCCTCTTTATAATCTTGCACTTAACACATATCTTTTTAACAGATGCTCTTACTTTCACTGTCCTCACACTCCATTTCCGTCTTATTTCGACCGATATGTAATCCTGCCCCGAGTCAGATCATAGGGCGATAACTCTATCGTTACCTTGTCCCCCGGCAATATCTTGATGAAATGCATCCTCATCTTCCCCGAGATGTGGGCCAGAACGCGGTGACCGTTCTCGAGTTCAACGCGAAACATAGCATTCGGCAATGGTTCCAGCACCGTTCCTTCAACAATTATGGCATCTTCCTTAGCCATGCGATCATCACCCCGCCAGGCATCCGAGAATATCGGTACCTTGCCTTATGCTCTTCTGCTACTTAATATCACAGGTCCGTCTTCAGTGACGGCTATCGTATGTTCAAAATGGGCCGACAGACCACCATCATCCGTTACCACGGTCCACCCGTCAGACTTCGTTCTTACCTTGTATGACCCCTCATTCACCATAGGTTCTATGGCTATCACCATACCTGCCCTCAGCTTGACACCCCGGCCACTCATCCCGAAATTCGGAACCGGAGGATCCTCATGAAGATCACTTCCTATCCCGTGGCCAACATAATCTCTTACCACCGAAAACCCGGCATTTTCCACACAGCTTTGTACCGCAAAGGATATATCGCCCAGTCTGTTGCCCTTTTTTGCCTTCTCTATCCCCCGGTACAGAGATTCCTCTGTCAATTTCATCAGCCTGACGGCTGACGCGGAAATCCTGCCCACAGCAACGGTAATGGCAGAATCTCCATAATAGCCCCCGTAGCAAACACCATAATCGAGGCTTACTATATCACCCTCTTCCAAGGGCCTGTCCGAAGGAAAACCGTGCACAACCTCCGAGTTTACAGATGAACAGAGCGCAAAGGGAAAGCCTCCGTACCCCTTGAAAGCAGGCTTCGCACCTTTTTTTTGCGTCACAGCTTCGGCGTACTCATTCAACTCCAATGTTGTTACGCCTGGCCTCACTCTCTCTTTTAAACCAGTTAACACCTCTGCTACAATGGCATTGCTCTCTCCCATTTTTTTTATCTCTTCGGGAGATTTCAAGATGATCATCTGATTTATTGCCCCACAAGTGTCTTTGGGCGCAAATTCCGACATGTCGGAACATTAACGCCTTCTGGTCATTTTGCCCTTTTTCATAAATCCCTCGTACTGCCTGGTAAGCAGATGGGTCTCTATCTGACCTGCCGTGTCAAGAGCAACCCCGACAACAATGAGGAGCGCCGTCCCTCCAAAATAAAAGGGAACATTAAAGCGACTGATAAGGATACTCGGCAGGACGCAAACAGCAGACACATATACAGCACCACTGAAGGTAAGCCTCGTCAGAACACTGTCTATATACTCGGCGGTTTTTTTGCCAGGTCGTATGCCCGGTACGTAGCCACCATTCTTTTTCATATTGTCGGCAACATTCACCGGGTTAAATGTAACAGCCGTATAAAAATAGCAGAAGAATATTATAAGCGCGACATAAAACAGCTCATAAACAAATCTCCCGGGCATCAGGAACCCCGCCACCGTTTGCATCCACGGATGCGGAATAAAATTGGCAATGGTGGCGGGAAACATGATGATGGATGAAGCGAAGATCGGAGGAATAACGCCCGCCGTATTAACCTTCAAAGGCAGGTGCGTCGTCTGTCCGCCATACATCTTCCTCCCGACAACCCTTTTCGCGTACTGTACAGGGATCCTCCGCTGCGCGCTCTCCACAAATACTATTACACCCACAACACCAATCATCATCACTGCAAGGAGTACCACAAAGAATATTCCCATTTCACCCGTGGACAACAGGCGGAAAGTATTCACAACAGCAGCGGGTCCCCTGCATACGATACCCGCAAAAATGATTAGAGATATTCCGTTGCCTATCCCCTTTTCAGTAATCGTTTCTCCCAGCCACATGATAAACGAGGTGCCTGCCGTCAGTGTAATAACGGTCATCAGGCGAAAAGCCCATCCTGGTGCAATAACAACGGATAAACCGGAGGGGCCTGCCATATTCTCCAAGCCTACAGCTATGCCAAACCCCTGTATGACACTTAGAATAACTGTGCCATATCTCGTATACTGGGTTATTTTTCTTCTGCCTGCATCACCCTCTTTAGACAATTTTTCGAGGTGAGGAACAGCAACCGTTAGCAGTTGGAGGATGATGGATGCACTGATATAGGGCATAATCCCCAAGGCAAAAACAGAGAGCCTGCTAAGAGCGCCCCCCGCAAACATGTCAAAGAGTCCGAGAAGGGAATTCTTCGCCTGCTCAAAAAACGCGGCAAGCGCCTGTGTGTCTATCCCTGGCGTAGGCACATGCGCGCCTATTCTGTAAAAGGAAAAAAGAAAAAAGGTGAACAGTATCTTCTTCTGCAGTTCTGGAATCTTTGTTATGCTTTTAAAACCACCTATCATCAAACGACCTCTATCGTACCACCTGAAGCCTCTATCTTTTCCCTAGCGCCGCAGCTTATACTATTCACTCTTAATGTTAATGGATAGTCTATCGTTCCATTGCCAAGCATCTTGATGCCATAACCACTGTCCCTAATAATGCCACTCGCTACCAGGGCATCCGCGTCGACGACCGAATCCTTCGGGAATGTTTTCAACTGGTCGATATTAACAATAACAATATCTTTCCGGAATCTGTTGTAAAACCCCCTTTTCGGAAGCCTCCTCGTAAGGGGCATCTGTCCACCCTCAAACCCAGGCCTGACGCCTCCGCCCGAACGAGCGTTTTGCCCCTTATGGCCCCTACAGGATGTTCCACCATGACCTGAACCATCGCCACGTCCCACCCTTTTTCTCTTCTTAGTGGACCCATTTGCAGGTCTCAATTCGTTCAGCTTCATATATCCATCTCACATTCTTCCGCAGAAACCAGATGCGAAACTTTGCTGACCATGCCTCTGATTTCCGGGGTGTCCTTTAGATAAACTGTTTTATTCAACCTCTCAAGGCCCATCCCACGGAGTACTTTTCTCTGCTTTTCAGGTCTTCCTATGGAACTTTTGACAAGTATGATCCTAAGTTGTTTCACGACCCATTCCTCAATATTACATTTTAGATTTCAGCTATATCTTTTCCCCGCAGCACGGCTATCTGTGCAGGGTTTCTCAAACTTCTAAGCCCATCCATGGTTGCCTTAACAAGATTATGGGGATTGTGCGAACCAAGGCATTTAGTCAATACGTCCTGGACTCCCACCACTTCCAGAATAGCCCTGACAGCACCTCCAGCTATAAGGCCCGTGCCTTTGGAGGCGGGCTTTAAAAGAACTTTCCCAGCTCCATAATGCCCTATTACCTCATGGGGTAGGGTTCCATCCGCAATGGATACTTGAACGATGCTCCTTTTGGCCATCTCCATACCCTTTCTGATGGCTTCAGGAACTTCATGGGCCTTCCCCAATCCTATGCCAACAGCGCCGTTACCGTCACCAACCGCTACAATGGCACTGAACCTAAATCTCCTACCGCCCTTTACCACTTTGGCAGTCCGTTTGATCTTTATTACCTTGTCAAGAAGTTCGCGCTCTTCCATATTCCCCTTATCCAGATCCAAAGATTTATAATTTTAAACCCATTTCCCTCACACCTTCAGCAAGAGACTTCACTCTCCCATGATAGAGGAATCTGCCTCTGTCAAAGACGGCTTCTTTTATGCCCTTTGATAACAAGTTTTTAGCCATCAGTTTTCCGATCTCTTTGGCCGCTTCAGCCTTCTTAAGGCCCGTCAGATTTTCCTTGATCTCTTTATCTAACGTCGATGCCTGAGCCAGAGTCTTCCCTACATCGTCGGCAATCGCCTGAACATATACATATCTTGAACTACGAAAGACAGAAAGACGTGGCCGCGCCTCTGTGCCACAGATCTTGCTTCTGACTCTCTTCGCACGCCTTTCTCTTATCTTTTTCAATCTCTTTATAGATGCCACGACAACTCCCCTGCAACAACTTTGACAACTTCGTAAAAACTTAATATCCGATTTATGCTCCCGCAGACTTTCCTACTTTCTTTCTCACATATTCGCCTGCATATCTGATCCCTTTCCCCTTATAAGGTTCAGGTTTCTTCAGATCCCTTATTTCTGATGCAGTCCTGCCGACAAGTTCCTTATCTATACCTGAAACCACCATGTTTACCTGCTTGTCAACCTTGATGGTTATCCCCTCCTGTATCTTGTATTCCACAGGATCGGAGTATCCTATAAGCAGTTTGAGAACGTTACCTGCAACCTCTCCACGGTATCCAACTCCGACTATCTGCAGGGACTTTTCGAATCCCTTGCTCACACCCGTTACCATATTGGCAATCAGCGTTCTTATAAGACCGTGCAGAGATCTTCCCTCTCTGTCATCAGTCGTTGCATTTACAAGGACCACATTCCCCTCTAAAGCGACTTCAATTCCCTTAGGGATTTCTCTGAGAAGGGTCCCCATGGGGCCCTCTATTATTATTAAAGAACCGTCCAGCCTGATTCTTACACCATCAGGGATCTCTACCGGCTTCTTGCCAATTCTCGACATGAACACATCTCCCGCTTCATCTTATCAGCCAAATTATTTTCACCACACATTGCAGAGAATCTCACCGCCCACGTTCAACGCCCGTGCCTGTTTATCAGCCACAACCCCCCGAGAAGTCGAAAGGATAGCCACCCCATATCCATTTAAAACCCTGGGAATATCCTGACTGCCTGAATATATTCTTCTGCCTGGTTTGCTCACCCTCTGTATATCGGTGATCGCACTTTCCTTCAGGCTTGAATATCGCAGATGTATCCGCAACATACCGTGTGGCTTCTTGTCACCTTTTCTGACATCAAACCCGTTTATATACCCCGCGTCTTTTAACACCTTCGCAAGACTAACATTCACCTTCGACAGAGACACGTCCGCATTTTTAAACTTCACTCGACTCGCGTTTCTGATTCTTGTCAGCATATCGGCAACAGGATCGGTCATTCCCATCTTGATTCTCCTTTACCAGCTTGATTTTAGAACGCCCGGAAGTTCTCCATTAAGGGAACGTTTTCTCAGACATATCCTGCACATATCAAATTTCCTATAATAAGCGCGAGGCCTTCCGCACAACGGACAACGATTATAGTCCCTTACGGGAAATTTATTCTTCACCTTGGCTTTTGCTATCAAGGATTTCTTTGCCACGCCTGTTTCCCCCTAATTACGAAATGGAACACCCATTAACTTTAAAAGTTGCCTTGCCTCGTCGTCTGTTTTAGCCGTCGTGACAATAGTTACATTCAGTCCTTTAACTTTTTCGATCTTGTCATAATCAATCTCAGTAAAGACGTAATGTTCATGAATCCCCATAGAAAAATTTCCCCTGCCATCAAATGACTTTGGCGAAATACCTCTGAAGTCTCTGATCCTTGGGATAGCAACATTGACAAGCCTGTCAAGAAATTCGTACATCTTCTCCTGCCTCAAGGTCACCATACACCCTATTGACATGCCCTGACGAAGTTTAAAGGTGGCAATCGATTTCCTCGCCTTGGTAACAACAGGCTGCTGCCCAACAATCATGGCAAGTTCTGAGACAGCGCTGTCAAGTATCTTGACGTTCTGTATTGCCTCACCCAGACCCATATTAACCACAATCTTTTCAAGCCTGGGAACCTGCATAGGATTCTTATATCCAAGTCCCTTGATTAATGCGGGAGTCACTTCTTCTTTGTAATATTTTTTTAGTCTTGCCATCTGTTTTCCCCCGGTCTACTCATCCAATAGCTCATGGCATTTCTTACAGATACGCACCTTCTTGCCATCTTCCAACACCTTGTACCCTACCCTTACGCCGGTATTACATTTACTACATATAAGCATGACATTGGATACATGAAGAGGGGCTTCCTTTTCCACTATTCCGCCCTTCCCGGTCGCGTCGGCTTTCTGGTGTTTTTTTATCAGATTCGTCTTTTCGATCACAACACGATTTTTTTCTCTGACAACATTGAGCACCTTACCGGTTTTCCCCTTCTCTTTGCCGGCTATTACTTTTACCATATCATTTTTCTTTATATGCATTCGCTACAGCTCCAAGACTCTAAAACTTTTATTCCCTTATATTACTTCCGGAGCAAGGGAAACTATCTTCATAAACTGTTTTGCCCTAAGCTCCCTGGCTACTGGTCCGAATATCCTTGTGCCAAGCGGTTCAAGCTGATCATTTATCAGAACAGCAGAATTCTCGTCAAACTTGAGATATGAACCATCGTTCCGGCCAATTTCCTTCTTCGTTCTCACGACAACGGCCTTCAACACGTCCCCCTTCTTCACCTTCGAGTTGGGAATAGCCTCCTTGACAGAGACCACTATAATATCTCCAACGCTGGCATATCTCCTCTTCGAACCACCAAGAACCTTTATACAGCAGACCCTTCTAGCCCCAGAATTATCCGCCACCCTTAAAAAGGTTTGCATCTGTATCATAACAAAACCCCACCGCTACATTTTTGTTATTTCGCCTTCTCCAAAATTCCAGACACCCTCCATCGTTTCTCTTTACTGAAAGGGCGTGATTCAACAATCAATACCTTATCTCCCATGCCACAGCTGTTTTCTTTATCATGGGCCTTGTATTTTACGTGCCTCGTTATATATTTATGAAATTTGGGATGCTTAACTAGCCGTTTCGTCAGGACAACAACCGTTTTGTCCATTTTGTCGCTTACCACCATCCCCTGCATGCTTCTCTTGTTACTCCTGTTATCCATATTACCTCTGGTCTCCTCTTTCCCTGAGAACAGTTTTTACACGGGCCACATCTCTCTTCACACTCTTTATCACAGAGGGAGACTCCAACTGTCCGGTAGCAAACCTGACACGGAGTCTGAAGAGCTCCTCAATAAAATTCTCTTCCTTTTCTTTTAACTCATCCACACTAAGGTCTCTGATTTCTTTAACTTTCATCAAATATCTCCCTGGAAAGAAACTTGGTCGCCAAAGGAAGCTTATACGATGCCAGCCTCAATGCCTCGCGGGCAACATCTTTTGGGACTCCCTCCATTTCATAGAGAACCGCGCCCTTTTTGACTATGGCAACCCACTCTTCAGGAGACCCCTTCCCTTTTCCCATACGAGTCTCTGCCGGTTTTTTTGTTACCGATTTATGGGGGAAAATGCGTATCCATATCTTGCCACCACGCTTCACATGACGGGTTATAGCAATACGGGCCGATTCGATCTGCCGCGCTGTCACCCGACCACTTTCCGTTGCCTGGAGCCCGAATTCACCAAAGTCCACCGTGATCCCCTTATGGGCCGCGCCCTTTATGCGACCCTTCTGGATCTTCCTGTATTTTACCCTTTTGGGTGCTAACATAGTGATCCTATTCCTGACTGCTTTTCTTGTCCGGCAAAACCTCGCCATTAAATATCAAAACCTTGACGCCTATGATTCCATAAGTCGTCTTGGCCTCTGCAAAACCATAATCGATATCCGCTCTCAATGTATGAAGGGGGACTCTGCCTTCTCGGTACCATTCTCTTCTTGCCATTTCTGCTCCGCCCAATCTCCCCCCACAAGCCACTCTGATACCCTTAACACCAAACTTCATGGCCGTGATCACACTTCGTTTCATGGCCCTCCTGAAAGCTACTCGTCTGACAAGCTGCAGCGCAATATTCTCGGCCACAAGCTGGGCATCTGTTTCTGGTCTGCGCACCTCCAGTATATTTATGATGACATCCCCTGTCATGAGCTTTTCGATATCTTTCTTTACCTTCTCTATTTCCGTTCCCTTCCTACCGATGATGATGCCGGGACGCGCCGTATAGATGTTAATCTTGGCTTTATCGGAAGCTCTTTCAATCTCTATCCTGGATATACCTGCATGAAAAAATTTGTCCTTTATATGTTTTCTAACCCGCAGATCCTCATGAAGCAACTCACTATAGTTTCGCTCCGCGAACCACTTTGAACTCCAGGTTTTATTAATACCCAACCTGAACCCGATGGGATTTACTTTTTGTCCCAAGCCTCCACCTCCTTACAGATTACCCTTCGCTAAGCACGACCGTTATATGACTTGTTCTTTTCTTTATGGCAGCAGCTCTTCCCTGTGCCCTTGCTCTCCACCTCTTCAGCGAAGGACCCTGATCAACGAATACCTCTTTTACATAAAGGACATTCTCATCCATGTTGGGATTCTGGGCTGCGTTAGCTATCGCGGATTTCAAAACTTTCCTGACAATATACGCAGCCTTTTTATGCGTAAAACCGAGCATAGTCTCAGCATATTCAACCTTTTTTCCTCTTATCAGATCAACCACCAGCCTTGCCTTCTGCGGTGATATCCGAACATGTTTAACAACAGCTTTTGTTTCCATTAGTCACAAAACTCCACATACTGATTCTGACTATCTCTTTTTCAGTTTTGTCTTCCTGTCTCCAGCATGACTGTAAAAGGTCCTCGTTGGCGCAAATTCACCCAACTTGTGTCCAACCATATCCTCAGTCACATATACAGGAATAAACTTCTTTCCATTGTGTACCGCAAACGTATGACCTACAAGATCGGGGATAATCATGGAACGGCGGGACCACGTCTTTATTACCGCCCTGCTTCTTGCAGCTTCTGCCAATCGCACCTTCTTAAGAAGCTTCTCATTAATATAAGGACCTTTTTTTATTGAACGTGCCACGCCCTAACCTCTCTTCTTTACAATATATTTATCAGAACTTTTATTCTTCCTAGTCTTGTAACCTTTGGTGGGCACCCCCCACGGAGTGCATGGATGCCTACCACCGGACGACTTACCCTCACCACCACCCATTGGATGGTCAACGGGATTCATAACTACTCCACGAACCTTGGGTCTCTTCCCCAGCCACCTTGTCCGTCCCGCCTTTCCTATACTCAGATTTTCGTGATCAATGTTACCGATTTGTCCTATTGTTGCCTTGCATCCCATCAGGACTTTCCGGACTTCTCCCGAAGGCAGGCGAACTTGGGCATAGGATCCCTCTTTCGCCATAAGCTGGCCATAAGAACCAGCGCTGCGAATCAACTGCCCGCCCTTACCCATTTTAAGTTCAAGGTTATGAATCTGAGAACCCAAGGGTATATTCCTCAGCGGAATCGTGTTGCCCGTCTTTATATCCTCTTTCTCGCCACTAATAACAGTATCGCCCACTTTAAGACCCAGAGGAGCAAGTATATATTTTTTTTCTCCATCCCTGTAATGGAGAAGCGCTATTCTCGAAGAACGATTCGGATCATATTCAATGGCCGCTACCCTGGCAGGGACATCCAGCTTGTCACGCCTGAAATCTATGACCCTGAACTTTCTCTTATGACCCCCACCGATATGCCTGCTCGTCATCCGCCCCAGATTGTTTCGTCCGCCGGTCCTCTTCAGCGCCTTCACAAGACCCTTCTCAGGCTTCGCGTTTGTTATTTCCTCAAAGGTAGAGCATGTCTGGAATCTTCTACCCGGCGATGTTGGTTTGTATGCCTTCAGTGCCATGTCTTTTTAAAACCCCTTCTTGTTATACTCCCTCATAAACCTCGATAGTGCCGCCAGGAGCGAGGGTGATTACAGCCTTTTTCCAGCTACGTTTCCTGCCGACAATTTTGCCCACCCTCTTCTTTTTACCAGCTACATTTACAGTATTAATATTCACTACTCTGACTTTGAATATCTTTTCAACGGCACTACGTATGTCTATCTTTGTTGCCCTTCGATCCACCTCGAAGAAATATTTATTCTCTTCATCCCTGGCAATCGTACTCTTTTCCGTAACAAGCGGTTTTTTTATGACGGAATATATATTCATTATAACAACAATGCCCCTTCTATCTTTTTCACAGAGGACTCCAGAAGAACAAGATCATCATAATTGAGAAGATCATACACATTGATGCCCTCTGATCGCATCATCTTCACATTTTTAATATTCTTAGACGATTTTTCCAGAATGGTATTCCTCTCATCCAACACAAAAAGAGTCTTTCCAAGCTCAAACCGGTCAAGAACCTCTTTAAATCTCTTCGTCTTTATCTCCTCCATGGGAAAGTCTCTGAGAATTGTTACTTTGTCCTCTTTAACTTTCATACTTAGAGCAGATCTCAGCGCTGCTTTTCTTACCTTTTTCGGAACCTTGTAAGAATAATCTCTAGGCGCGGGACCAAATACAACCCCCCCGCCTCTCCAGAGGGGAGACCTTATAGTGCCGGCCCTTGCCCTCCCTGTTCCCTTCTGTCGCCACGGCTTTCTTCCACCACCGCGCACACCACTCCTGGTCTTGGTGGAAACGGTCCCCTGTCTTCTACACGCAAGCTGCATCTTCACAACTTCATAGAGTATGTGCTCATTAACATCAGCGCCGAAGACAAGGTCGCTTAGATCCAACTCGGCTACCCTGGTTTTCTCTATATCATACACATTCAGAACCGGCATCTTCTACCACTCAATATCCTTATATTTTAATAGAATCCTTAATTAAGACAATACCATTCTTGCTGCTGGGGACAGATCCCTTTACCAGAATAAGGTTTTGCTCCGGCCTTATACCCACCACCATCAAGTTTTGCACTGTCTGCCTGCGGTTGCCCATATGCCCTGGCATTTTCTTTCCCTTAAAAACCCTGGAAGGCGATGCACTGGCTCCTATAGATCCTGGCGCCCTGTGAAACATTGAGCCATGGCCGCCAGGCCCGCCACGAAACCCGTACCTCTTCACTACACCGGCAAACCCCCTGCCTCTGGTCGTTCCAACCACATCTATATAGTCACCCACTGCGAAGATATCGGCCTTCAGTTCCGAGCCCACTTCATAATCACTGGCAAACCCAAGCCTAAACTCTTTAAGAACTCTGAAATATCCTTTATCGGCTTCCTTAAAATGCCCCTTGAGGGGTTTAGTAACCCCCTTTTCTTTTACCCGATCAAACCCGAGCTGCAGGGCATCATATCCGTCCACTTTGCCGGTCTTCTTCTGTACGACAACACACGGTCCCGCTTCAATGGCAGTGACAGGAATAACAGAGCCGTCATTCCAGAATATCTGCGTCATACCTAATTTTTTGCCTATCAATCCCTTTTTCATGACACCTACGATTTCCCATGCACTTTTTTGACAAAAATGAGGAGACGCGACTTAAAAGATCATCTCCTCACTATTCGCCAAGTCTATAACTTTATTTCCACATCAACGCCAGCCGAAAGATCAAGCTTCATCAACGTATCTACAGTTGCCTGCGTTGGCTCCATGATATCGATAAGCCTTTTATGCGTTCTGATTTCAAATTGCTCTCTGGACTTTTTATCAACATTGGCAGACCTATTAACACAATATTTATTTATCACTGTCGGAAGGGGAATAGGGCCCGCAACACGCGCTCCTGTCCTCTTCGCAGATTCCGCAATATCCTGTGCCGACTTGTCAAGCAGCTTATAATCATAAGCCTTGAGACGAATTCTTATCTTTTGATTTTCCATCTAGCCCTCTATCAATTATCATCTGCCAGTTTCTTATTCTATGATTTCGCTGACGACACCGGCCCCAACAGTTCTGCCACCTTCACGGATAGCAAACCTCAGCTGCACCTCCATGGCAATGGGGGTTATCAGCTCAGCCACTATTTCCACATTATCACCGGGCATTACCATTTCAATCCCTTCTGGAAGGGTGGCAATTCCCGTCACATCAGTCGTCCTGAAATAAAACTGCGGCCGGTAACCATTGAAAAACGGGGTGTGCCTTCCACCCTCTTCTTTCGTGAGGACATAGACCTGGGCCTTGAACTTGGTATGGGGGGTGATGGATCCGGGTTTCGCGACAACCTGCCCCCTTTCAACATCTTCCCGCTTTGTACCCCTCAAGAGAAGACCAACATCGTCACCGGCTCTGCCCTCATCAAGGGTCTTGCGGAACATTTCCACGCCGGTACATACAGTTTTAAAGGTGGGCCTGATCCCCACTACTTCAACCTCTTCGCCCGTCTTGACAACCCCCCTGTCAATACGACCGGTGACAACCGTCCCACGTCCGGAGATGGTAAACACATCACCGACAGGCATAAGAAAAGGTCTCTCAAGGTCTCGAGCAGGTTGAGGAATATAAGAATCAACGGCATCCAGCAGCTCCCGGATGCTTTTCATATCTTCGGAATTCGGATCATCGCTCTCCAGGGCCTTCAAGGCCGACCCTCTTATAATCGGAATATCATCACCCGGGAAATTATAATCCGTCAAGAGCTCTCTCAGTTCAAGCTCAACAAGATCGAGAAGTTCAGGATCATCCACCAGATCAACCTTATTCATAAAAACAATAACGCATGGTACCTGAACCTGCCTGGCCAAGAGTATATGCTCTCTCGTCTGCGGCATGGGGCCGTCCGAGGCCGCCACTACCAGTATGGTGCCATCCATGTGAGCAGCGCCCGATATCATGTTCTTTATGTAGTCAGCATGCCCCGGGCAATCGACATGTGCATAATGTCTCGTTTCGGTTTCATACTCAATATGAGAGATATTGATGGTTACACCCCTTTCCTTCTCCTCGGGGGCGTTATCAATCGAATCAAAGGGCATATATTCGGCAAAGCCCTTGGAGGCCAGGTATTTTGTCATAGCGGCGGTCAATGTAGTTTTCCCATGGTCCACATGTCCAATGGTTCCAATATTCAGATGTGGTTTTGTCCTTTCAAATTTCTTCTTTGCCATAACCATTACCTCCTTTAATTAAAAATGGTCAACTAACCCTCTTACCAATCCTGATAGAATCGGGATAACTTCATTACTTACATCTACTCCTGTAAAATATCCTTTTTCAGCTTATCCGCAACCACAAGAAACAGACTGAATCCCAAACCTAGAAAGCCGCATCCTAAAATCTGTAATGGGCAAATGCCTTGTTCGCTTCAGCCATCTTGTGGGTATCTTCTCTCTTTTTGACAGATGCTCCCCTGCCGGCGGCCGCATCCATAAATTCAGCTGCCAATTTTTCCTTCATGCTTTTACCGACACGTGATTTGGCATTCCCTATCAACCACCTGATCGCAAGAGCTGTGCGCCTGTCCGGCAACACCTCCGTAGGCACCTGATATGTGGCACCGCCTATCCGTCTCGACTTTACCTCAAGAGCAGGCCTTACATTATCCATAGCCTTTTCAAAAATCTCAAGGGGGGACCCGTTCACCTTATTTTCTATACTGTCAAAAGCACCATAAAGCATGGACTCGGCAATGCTCTTCTTCCCCTTCTTCAAGAGGTTATTAATAAACCTCGCCACCAGGACACTGCTGTACTTGGAATCCGCCAGTATCTTTCTTTTCGTTACTTCTCTTCTCCTCGGCATATAACTGTTCCTGTCTACTTAGGTTTTTTGGAGCCGTATTTTGACCTGCTCTGTTTTCTGTCCTGAACCCCTACGGCATCCAGCGAACCCCTTACGATATGATACCTGACTCCGGGAAGGTCCTTAACCCTGCCGCCTCTTACGAGAACAACGGAATGCTCCTGAAGATTGTGCCCTATGCCCGGTATATACGAGGTTACCTCGTAACCACTTGTAAGACGAACCCTGGCCACCTTTCTAAGGGCGGAATTCGGTTTCTTGGGAGTAGTGGTATACACCCTCACACAAACCCCCCTTCTCTGGGGACAACTGGCAAGAGCCGGCACTGAAGCCTTCTTCTTTATTTTTGATCTACCCTTGCGTATCAACTGGTTTATCGTAGGCATTACCCCTCCTCAAATCCTTCTCGTATATCTTCAGAAACTAACGTGCAACAAAGTGGGAACTTGTATCAATTCACACCTTGACTGTCAAGGGTTTTCTCCATACTTTCTTCGTTTATTTGCCGATCTTCAGAAACCGGGATTTCGTTCTTAACATCTATTCCCAGTCTCTTATATATGGGAAGTCCCGTGCCGGCAGGAATAAGCCTGCCCATAATCACATTTTCCTTGAGACCTCTCAAATAATCTACCTTTCCGGACAGGGCGGCCTCCGTGAGCACTCGGGTTGTTTCCTGGAAAGACGCCGCGGAGATAAAGCTTTCGGTATGAAGCGATGCCTTGGTGATACCAAGGAGCACGGGTACGGCAGTGGCCGGTTCTTCTCCCCGCTGAATTGCTTCCTCGTTCACCTCTCCAAACCTGTTCTTATCCACATGTTCATCCACGAGAAAAGAGGTATCGCCGGAGTTTGTAACTCTTATTTTTTTGAGCATCTGTCGCACGATAATCTCTATGTGCTTGTCATTGATCTTGACACCCTGCAACCTGTAAACCTCCTGCACCTCGTCGACCAGATAATGCGCCAGTTCTTTTTCACCCTTGATATTAAGAATGTCATGAGGATTAATAGATCCATCCATCAGGGCCTGACCTGCTATCACCCTGTCACCCTCCTGTACACTTATATGCTTCCCCCTTGCAACCAGATACTCCTTAGGGTCACCAATGGCAGGCGTTACAATTATTCTTCTCTTCCCCTTGACATCCTCACCGTATGAGACCTCCCCGTCTATTTCGGTTATAACGGCACACTCTTTCGGCTTTCTCGCCTCAAAGAGTTCCGCGACACGCGGGAGGCCTCCCGTGATATCCTTTGTCTTGGTGGTCTCCCGTGGGATCCTGGCGATAATATCACCTGCCTTTATCTCGTCACCTTCTGAGACACCGATATTCGCCCCTACAGGCAACATATACCGCGCGATTGTATGCGACCCGGGAACTCTGGCTGTTTTCCCATCCTTGTCCTTTATCGAAACTCTGGGGCGCAGGTCGGCAACCCTGTATTCCACAATTACCTTCCTTGAAAGACCGGTAACCTCGTCAACCTGCTCCTGCATGGTTTTACCCTCAACAATATCTCCAAACCTTATGGTTCCACCAATTTCGGAAAGTATTGGAATAGCATAGGGATCCCACTGAGCAATCAGGGTGCCTGCCTTTATGTCATGCCCTTCAGCAACCTTTAAATGAGCCCCATAGGGAACAGGATATTTACCACGGTTTCTTCCTTTTTCATCTAGGACGTGAACCTCTCCATTCCTGCTCATAACAACGGTTTCATTATTCTTGTTTACAGCTACATTGGCATCAACGAACTTGAGCATACCATCATGTCTCGCCTCCAGAGTGGAGTGCTCGTCAAACTTCGCTGTACCACCTATGTGGAATGTTCTCATGGTCAACTGGGTTCCTGGTTCGCCTATGGACTGAGCCGCAATAATACCAACAGCCTCGCCTATATTTACCAGATGACCATGCGCCAGATCTCTCCCATAGCACAACGCACAGATTCCATATTTTGACTTGCAAGTCAGGGCAGATCTTATAAGTACTCTTTCCAGCCCCGCTTTGTCGATATTTTCCGCAAGAGTTTCATCAATCTCCTGATTTGCTTCCACCAGGATTTCTCCGGTAAAGGGATCTGCTATATCCTCCAGAGCAACTCTCCCGAGAATACGCTCGCCCACCGTTTCCATTATTTCTCCACCCTCAACCAGGGCTGAAACGTAAATTCCATCGAGAGTGCCGCAATCCTTCTCCATAACAATACCATCCTGCGCCGCATCAACAAGCCTTCTCGTGAGATAGCCTGAGTTCGCTGTCTTCAGGGCAGTGTCGGCAAGGCCCTTCCTGGCGCCATGCGTGGAAATAAAGTACTGCAGAACCGTAAGACCTTCCCTGAAGTTAGCGGTAATGGGTGTTTCTATAATCTCTCCTGACGGCTTTGCCATCAGCCCCCTCATGCCGGCAAGTTGTCTCGTCTGGGCCGCACTGCCACGGGCACCCGAATCGGCCATCATATAAATCGAATTGAAACTCTCAACCTGCTCCTTCGTCCCGTCGGGGGCCGTTATCTCCTCGGTACCGATACCCCCCAGCATGTCATCGGCAACCTTTTCAGTGGCATGGGCCCAGATATCGATAACCTTATTGTACCGTTCACCATCGGTTATCAGACCGTCCATATACTGTTTCTGCATTTCCAGAACATCTTTCTGTGCCCTGCTAACAATATCAACCTTACTGCCGGGAATAGCAAGATCACCTATGGCGATCGACAGACCGGAAATCGTGGCATATTTATATCCAAGATCCTTCAATTGGTCCGCCAGTATCACCGTCGTTTTTGCCCCGGAGTGTCTGTAGGCATAATCAACCAGGTTGGCTATTTCCTTCTTGTTCATAACCTTATTAATAAAACCAAAGGGGATCTCGTTGGGGATAATCTCGTAGAGCAATATTCTACCCACCGTCGTGTCAATCATCCCTTCTTTCATACGGACCTTTATACTGGCATGAAGGTCAACCGCTTCCGCATCATACGCGCTTCTCACCTCATCGGGATCGGAGAAGGTCATTCCTTCCCCTTTTACATACTCCCTTGACCTGGTCATGTAATATATACCGAGGACCATGTCCTGACTGGGAACGATTACAGGCTTGCCATTGGCCGGAGAGAGTATGTTGTTGGTAGACATCATGAGGCATCTTGCCTCTACCTGTGCCTCTACCGACAGAGGGACATGCACTGCCATCTGATCGCCATCAAAATCCGCATTGAATGCCGCGCAAACGAGGGGATGGAGCTGCAGGGCTTTCCCTTCAATAAGGACGGGCTCGAAAGCCTGAATACCAAGTCTGTGCAGGGTTGGGGCCCTGTTCAGTAACACGGGATATTCACGCACAACTTCATCCAGAGCATCCCATACTTCCGGAACTTCTTTCTCGACCATCTTCTTCGCGCTCTTTACTGTTGTTACATATCCCTTTTCTTCAAGCCTACTATAGATAAATGGTTTGAATAATTCCAACGCCATCTTTTTGGGAAGCCCGCACTGATGTAACCTTAGATCCGGTCCAACCGTGATCACAGACCTTCCGGAATAATCAACCCTCTTTCCGAGCAGATTCTGCCTGAATCTGCCCTGCTTACCCTTGAGCATATCTGACAGAGATCTCAAAGGCCTCTTCTTATTGGAACCCGTGACAGCGCGACCACGCCTCCCGTTGTCAAACAGACAATCAACGGCCTCCTGGAGCATCCTTTTTTCATTTCTTGTAATAATATCCGGAGCATTTAATTCCAGCAGGCGTTTCAAACGGTTGTTTCTGTTTATAACTCTCCTGTAGAGATCATTTAGATCGGAAGTGGCAAAGCGACCACCATCCAGGGGAACCAGAGGCCTCAGGTCGGGAGGGATTACCGGAAGTACTGTAAGGGTCATCCATTCAGGTCTGTTCCCCGATTTTTTCAATGCTTCGACAACCTTCAACCTTTTTGTGAGTTTTGTCTTTTTGGTGACTGAGGTGGCTTCTTTAAGCCCGACACGGAGCTCATCGTCCAATTCTTCCAGATTGATCTCCTCCAGAAGTTTTCTGATAGCTTCTGCTCCTATGCCCGCCTCAAAAGCATCGTAGCCATATTCCTCCAGCACTTCCAGATATCGATCTTCCGAAAGAAGTTCTCTCTTTTCCAGGGGGGTATCCTTCGGATCAAGGACTATCCACGACTCAAAATATAAAACCCGCTCCAATTCCTTCAGTGTAAGATCCAGAACATTTCCTATTCTGCTGGGCAGGCTCTTGAGAAACCAGATATGCGCCACAGGTGCGGCCAGAACTATATGCCCCATCCTTTCCCTGCGAACTTTCGACTGGATGACTTCAACCCCGCATTTCTCGCATACCATACCGCGGTGTTTCATCCTCTTATATCGACCGCAGAGACACTCGTAGTCCTTGACCGGTCCGAAGATCTTCGCGCAGAACAGACCGTCTCTTTCGGGCTTGAATGTCCTGTAATTTATAGTCTCAGGCTTCTTAACCTCGCCATGCGACCACGAGATTATATCTTCCGGCGAGGCCAACGACACTTTGATAGCATCAAATCTTACTGGATCCTTAGGCTTCTCGAAAAAACCATAGATATCTTCCACTGGATAAAACTCCCTTTATTCCAAAAATGTTCTACAATAAACCCTTACTAACTTTCTATTAATTCAACATTAATAGCCAGCCCCTGTAATTCCTTGACAAGCACATTAAAGGACTCCGGCAATCCGGGCTCCAGGGTATGTTCCCCCTTTACTATAGCCTCATACATCCTCGTTCTTCCCACCACATCATCCGACTTGACAGTAAGAAACTCCTGCAACATGTGGGCAGCGCCGTAGGCCTCAATTGCCCATACCTCCATTTCACCCAGCCTCTGACCACCAAACTGCGCCTTTCCTCCAAGCGGTTGCTGTGTAACCAGGGAATACGGACCTATGGATCTCGCATGGATCTTATCATCGACAAGGTGGTGGAGTTTCAACATGTAGATCATTCCTACGGTTACCTTCTGATCAAAAGGTTCACCTGTCCGGCCGTCAAAAAGCGTTGTCTGACCTGTTTCCGGCAGATCTGCTGCCTTCAGCATATCCCTTATTTCACTTTCACGAGCTCCGTCAAAAACCGGTGTGGCCAGGGGGACTCCCACTTCCAATTTGCGAATGAATTTCTTAACTTCATCTTCAGTAGCTCCATCCACAAAATCATCAAATTCGGAAGATGAATATAACCCCTTCAGTTCTTTTTTTACCACACCCATATCAACCCCATCCGCAAGGGCCTGAAGCTTCTCACCCAAACCCTTCGCCGCCCACCCGAGGTGAGTTTCGAGAATCTGGCCTACATTCATACGCGAAGGTACACCAAGGGGATTTAAGACGATATCAACAGGTGTTCCATCCTTAAAGAAGGGCATATCCTCCTCCGGAAGTATTCGTCCCAACACCCCCTTGTTTCCGTGCCTGCCCGACATTTTGTCGCCAACGGAGAGTTTCCTCTTTATGGCAATATACACCTTTACCAGTTTGATCACACCGGGCAGCAATTCATCGCTTGTTTTCACCGTTGCTATCTTCTCCGCAAAGAATGTCTCGATAGATTCTATTCTCTTCGCAAGACTATCTAACGCGGATCTCACCTTTTCTTCAGCCTTGTAATCATCAATCGTTATATCCTTCCAGAACCTGAAGGGGATAAGGTCAAGAGCATTTTTGGTAATTGTTTCCGACTTTTTCAGAAAGGTTTTCCTGCCATCCTGATCAACCAGTCTCGAAGCGGAGATTTTTCCTGCAAACAATTCAGAGATCTTTTTCTTCACGTTATGGGTAATAATCCTGATTTCATCATCCCTGTCTTTGAGGAGGCTGCCTACCTCTTCGTCTTCTATCTCCTGAGATCTGCTGTCTTTCTCAGTGCCCTTGCGGGTAAATATCTTGGCATCTATAACCACTCCTTCTACGCCGGGTGGAATTCTGAGAGATGTATCCCTGACATCGCCGGCCTTTTCTCCGAATATGGCACGTAGAAGCTTCTCCTCTGGCGACAACTGGGTCTCACCCTTTGGCGTAACCTTTCCCACAAGAACATCACCCGCTTTTACCGAGACACCTATCCTGACAATACCGCTTCCATCCAGATTTCTCAGGGCATCTTCTCCCACGTTGGGGATATCTCTTGTAATCTCTTCCTTGCCCAGTTTCGTGTCTCTGGCCACAGTCTCAAATTCTTCTATATGCACGGAAGTATAGATATCATCCTTTACGATTCTCTCACTGAGCAATATGGAATCTTCGTAGTTGTATCCACCCCATGGCATGAAAGCCACCATAATGTTCCTGCCCAATGCCAGCTCACCGTTATCGGTAGCCGGACCGTCGGCTATGATGTCTCCTTTTTTTACCCTGCGTCCCTTGTCTACAATTGGCTTGTGATTGAAACAGGTATTCTGGTTTGAACGCTGATATTTTATAAGGCTGTATATATCGACACCAATATCTAATTCATCCCCATCTTCTGTATCGCGTTTGATAACGATCCTCGCCGCATCAACATCCTCCACGATACCGGATTCTTTTGCCACAACAACAGCGCCGGAATCCCGAGCGACAACTGCCCCCATACCGGTCCCCACAAGGGGGGCCTCCGGTTTTAACAGCGGGACGGCCTGGCGTTGCATATTAGACCCCATCAGGGCCCGGTTGGCATCATCGTGTTCCAGAAACGGAATAAGCCCGGCAGCAACCGATACAAGCTGATCGGGAGACACATCCATCAGGTTTATCTCCCCGGGGCCTACGGTTACGTAATTTCCACTTTTTCTTGCAGTGATGAACTCCTGAGTAAATCTACCAGTTGAGTCAAAGGGTACATTCGCCTGGGCTATGATATAATCTTCTTCCTCTGTCGCGGTAAGATACTGTATCCTGTCAAGGACCTTACCACCTTCCACAACCCTGTAAGGCGTCTCTATAAAACCGAAATCATTCACCCAAGCATAGGCGCTGAGGGATACGATCAGGCCGATATTAGGGCCTTCAGGCGTTTCAACAGGACACACACGCCCGTAGTGGGTATTGTGAACATCTCTTACCTCAAAACCTGCCCTCTCACGGGTAAGGCCTCCGGGGCCGAGAGCCGATAGTCTTCTCTTGTGCGTAATCTCAGAAAGAGGATTGGTCTGATCCATAAACTGAGACAGCTGGCTGCTCCCGAAAAACTCATTAACTACGGCGGTAACGGGCTTGGCGTTTATAAGATCGTGGGGCATCATGGTTTCTATATCAAGAAGACTCATCTTCTCCTTGATGGCACGTTCCATCCTCACCAGTCCAATCCTGTATTGATTTTCTATAAGTTCTCCAACGGACCGGACCCTTCTATTTCCGAGGTGATCTATATCATCAACACTGTAATCAGCCATACCATTCTTCAGATTGATAAGATATTTCACGGCTTCCATGATATCCTCCCGGCGAAGAACCGTCACATCAGAAGGCACATCCATGCGAAGCTTATAGTTCATCTTAACGCGTCCTACATCAGAAAGATCGTAGCTGTCGCTATTAAAGAAGAGACTGTTGAAAAATCTACGGGCGGTTTCAAACGAGGGGGGATTGCTTGGTCTTAATCTCCTGTACACGTCTACGATACCATCCTCTTCTGTCTCGATTTTATCTATGAGCATGGTGTTCCTGATATAGGAATTCGTTCCCTCCTCATCAAGTTGAATAAATCTGACCTCCGTAATGTTTTTTTCGCGCAGCAATTCTATACCATCTGCGTCCAGTTCATCGGCACATTTCAGAAGAACATCGCCGGTCTCAGGATCCACTACGTCTGAAGCAAGCACCTTACCCAGGATATAATCCTGGCTTACATCCATAAGCTCCACACCCGCATCAGTCATTTTTTTCAAAAAAGCCTTTGAAATCTTTCTTCCCTTCTTCAGTAACACCTCCCCGGTTTTATTATCCTTAATGTCTTCCGGCACCCTCTCGCCAATGAGGCTGTCCTCTACCATCAAAGACACTCCACTGTCATTAAAGACAACCTTTTCAACATTATAGAAGTACTCCATCAACTCTTCAGCGGAGTATCCCATGGCTCTGAGGAGTACCGTAACCGGCATTTTTCTTCTTCTGTCTATTCTGGCATAGAGAATATCCTTCGGATCAAACTCAAGATCAAGCCAGGAACCCCTTATGGGTATAATTCTCGCCGAATATATAAGCTTCCCACTCACATGGGTCTTTCCCTTGTCGTGGTCAAAGAATATGCCCGGCGACCGATGTAATTGACTTACGATTACCCGCTCAGTACCATTGACATTAAAGGTGCCCTTCTCGGTCATCAACGGGATCTCGCCAAAATATATCTCCTGCTCTTTTATATCCCTTACAGTTACAGCTACAGGCTTCTGTTCGCCACCCCGTCCATTATCGAACACAACAAGCCTGATTACAACCCTCAGAGGGGCATTATAGGTCATCCCCCTCTGCGTACATTCCCTGACGTCATACCTGGGATTTCCTATTTTATAACTGACAAATTCCAGGGAGCATTTCCCCCCGAAGTCCACAATGGGAAAGACGCTTTTAAAGGCCCCCTGCAGCCCGGAGTTTTCCCTGTCTTCAGGTTTTACATCGGCCTGGAGAAATTTTTCATAAGACCTTGTCTGAATTTCTATGAGATCAGGTATCTCAATTACCTTCTTTATACGGCCGAACTTCTTTCTATAAGTACCCATATTGATCCTTATAATAGTTTATCTTTCATAAATAGAGAAGCCAGAATAGAAAAAAATCTCTGTAATTTCTTTCTGACCTCTGGCTTCTGGACCCATAATTTTGAATCCCTTTTTAGCTTTTAGTAACCGCTTACGATGTTTATTTAATTTCTACACTTGCGCCCACTGCTTCCAGCTTGGCTTTTATCTCTTCAGCCTCGTCCTTTGATACTCCCTCTTTAACCGCTTTGGGGGCAGCTTCAACCAAGTCTTTGGCCTCTTTAAGGCCCAACCCCGTTACAGCCCTGGCAACCTTGATGACCTGGATCTTCTGATCGCCAAAACCCGTGAGTATAACATCAAACTCAGTTTTTTCCTCCGTTGGGGCTGCTGCGGCCGGTCCGGCTGCTACTGCGGCCACCGGGGCTGCTGCGGAAACACCAAGTTTTTCTTCCAGTTCTTTAACCATTTCCGACAGTTCGAGAACCGTCATATCTTCGATAAAACTTATAACATCGTCTTTCGTGATTTTTTTTGCTGTTGTCATTTTTTGCTACATCCTTTCCTGTATGTTTAATTTTCCTCTTTTTTCACTCTATGTGCCTCAAGCACCTGCACAAGCCCCTTGGGAACAGCGCTCAAAACCGTGACAAACTGGGTCTGTACTCCGACCAGGACAGAGAGGAATTTCCCCAGAAGGACATCCCTGCTCGGCAATTCGGCCAGGGCTTTTATCTGCTCCCTGCTTAAAAGCCTGCCATCCAGCACACCCGCTTCGATCTCAAGCCGGTCATTCTTTTTGGCAAATTCAACAAGTATCCTGCTCGGCTCAACCACATCTCCAAAGTTCATCATGAGCGCCCTGGGACCTTTGAGATGGTCCTTCAGCAGAGTAAACTCCGTGTCCTTCAAAGCGATACTTAAAAGATTATTCTTTACCACCTTAAGTTCACTGTCTGCCTTGCGCAACTCATTTCTCAGGTCGGTGATATCCTTAACCTTGATGCCGCTGTAACCCGCAAGAATTGCCAGATTTACATCCTTAAGCTTCTTATGAAGCTCGGCAACAACACGTTCCTTAGTACTCCTATTCAATACGTGGCCTCCTTTCAATGCTTGAATTTCAAAACACCCTGTCGTCCGGAGACGATCAAGATTCTCTGAAAGCCAGACCGCTATACAGGAAAAGATACTGATCAAACTTCCTCATAGTCTCGGCAGGCCGACCTAGTGCTCGCTTAAACATTCCGTACCTGCTGTCTCTGACTTCTTGTTCGTTTTTTATCCAGCCTTTAATATATTTCTTACATCCAAGGGATCTATTTTAACTCCCGGGCCCATGGTAGCAGAGAGAGAGATGGCTTTTAGATACGTCCCTTTGCTGGATGCAGGCTTCAGCTTCATTATGGATTCCACCAACGCTATGATGTTTTCCATCAATTTGTCCGCCCCGAATGAGACCTTCCCCACAGGGCTGTGAATAATTCCCGCTTTTTCCACCCTGAACTCAACCTTGCCTGCCTTAAGTTCTTCGACCGCGTTTTTTACGTCAAACGTTACAGTCCCAACCTTGGGGTTGGGCATCAAACCACGCGGTCCCAGAATCTTGCCTATTTTCCCAACACTGCCCATCATATCCGGGGTGGCAACAACCCTGTCAAACTCCAACCATCCGCCCTTAATCTTTTCAATAAGATCGTCCGAACCGACGAAGTCCGCTCCGGCGTCAAGGGCTTCTCTCTCCTTGTCTCCTTTTGCGAAAGCAAGCACCCTCACGGACTTGCCGAGGCCATTGGGGAGAACCACACTCCCCCTTATCATCTGGTCTGCGTGCTTGGGATTTACACCCAGTTTAATGGCAACATCGGCAGTCTCGTCGAATTTCGCTCTTGCGGTCTCTACCGCAAGAGCTACGGCCTCTCCCAGGGAATAACGTTTCCCAGACTCCACCTTTTTTCTTTCTTCCAAGTATCCCTTACCTATATTAGACATCTCAATAAAACCCCGAAGTAGATTTATTTGGCAACCTCAATACCCATGGACATTGCAGTCCCCGCCACGGTAGCCATAGCTCCGTCCATATCTACGGCATTCAAATCCTCATATTTTATCTCAGCTATTTCCCTTAATTGCCCAAGGGTTACTGTCCCCACCTTTTCTCTCTTGGGATCCCCTGCACCCTTCGCAATCTTTGCCGCCTGTTTTAACAAAACGGATGTTGGCGGCGTTTTGGTAATAAAGGTAAATGATTTATCGGCATACACGGTTATCACAACCGGTATTATCATACCTTCCTGATGCTGCGTAAGCGCATTATAGGCCTTACAAAATTCCATTATATTAACCCCGTGCTGACCCAGAGCAGGACCAATAGGCGGCGACGGCGTGGCTTTGCCGGCCTTAACCTGAAGCTTGATGCTAGCGATAACCTTCTTAGCCATTAGATTCCCCTTTACTTATTTCCTTTTTCGAAATTCTCTTACGGTTTTTCTAGCTTTGGACAACCTGTATAAAATCCAGTTCCACAGGTGTTGATCTGCCAAAGATACTCACTATAACTCTCAATTTACCCTTTTCCGGCTTGACCTCATCAACCACCCCGTCAAAATTTGCAAAGGGACCATCGACAATCCTCACATGATCTCCAAACTCAAACTTAAACTTCGGGCTGGGCTTTAAGGTACCCTCATCTATCCTAGTCTTCAGTAGTTGGACAGATTCATCAGATATAGGCGACGGTCTGTCCCTCATTCCTATAAAACCAGTAACCTTGGGAGTGTCTTTAACTATATGCCACGTATCATCGTTCAACTCCATATTTACAAGTATATACCCGGGGAAAAACTTTCTCTTCGAGGTTTTCTTCTCGCCTTTTTTGAGTTCAACCACATCCTCCTCCGGTATCAGTATGTCAGCAAAACAATCCTGCATACCAGAAATAGACACTCTCTCCTCCAGAGAATGCTTCACCCTGTTTTCAAAACCCGAGTACGTATGAACAACATACCAATTGAAAGCCATACTTTTAACCCAAAACCAATCTTATTATTCTGGTAAGGCCGAGATCTACTATGCCTAAGAATAGAGATACTATCATAACCACAACTATCACGACAGAGGTCGAGGCAAGTGCCTCCTTCGGGGTTGGCCATGTCACCCTCTTCAGCTCAACCTTTGCCTCCCTCAAAAAGCGTCCTATCCTGCTTATAATTAATTTAATCTTTACCATCAGATGACAATCCCAGCAAAAACATAATGGCAGGCCAGGAGGGACTCGAACCCCCAACACCCGGATTTGGAGTCCGGTGCTCTAGCCATTAGAGCTACTGGCCCGTTCCAAACAATATACCCTTATTTTGAGATCCTGGTAAGTCCACAAAGGGACATCCCTAAATCACAGCACCAACACCACTGAAAAACTCCGCCACCCGGTATATCATGAGACACAAACGGACATTTTATTTCGTCTCTTTGTGCACTGTATGACACCGGCAGAATTTGCAATATTTCTTCATCTCAAGACGACTTTTAGTAATTCGCTTGTTCTTTGTCGTAGTGTAATTTCTCTGTTTGCACTCACCACATGCAAGAATAACAATATCTCTCATTTCAATAAGCCTGCTTTCACCAAAATGGAGCCCACGACCAGGATTGAACTGGTGACCTCATCCTTACCAAGGATGTGCTCTACCGACTGAGCTACGTGGGCCAACAAAACTCCTCTTCCACACCCTGATAAATCAAAAAAAATGGAGCGGGAAACGGGATTCGAACCCGCGACCCTCAGCTTGGAAGGCTGACGCTCTAGCCACTGAGCTACTCCCGCCTCCTGTAAACTCAAATTCACAAAAATATGGTGGAGGGGGGAGGATTTGAACCTCCGTAGGCTTCGCCGGCAGATTTACAGTCTGCTCCCTTTGACCACTCGGGAACCCCTCCACACTAATCAACAGTAACTGGAGCTGGCGATGGGACTCGAACCCGCGACCTGCTGATTACAAATCAGCTGCTCTACCAATTGAGCTACGCCAGCAAGTGTTAACTTATGTATATTACAAAGAATTATCCAACACACCCCAACCTCGTTCCTGTCTCGTTGAGTGTAAGAGTGGGAGACTAATTCTAAAAGATGTATTTGTCAAGAGTTTTTTATCAGATATCACTGCAATACGATTATATCGTCTCTTGTCTGAGCAAGATAAACGGAATGCAGTTACTAATAAATAGTGGGGCAACTTGAGTCTCTCAACTCCTGCATCCCAGTACCCCTGACAAAGGATACCGGTAAATTTTACACATCTGGGTAATTTCAGAAAGTCCTTTCCCGTGGCGGGTCGATCAGGTGAATTCGCGGACGGGGACACCTTCTTTCGAGAGATATTCCTTTATCTGAGCCACCGTGTAGCGCTGGTAATGGACCATTGAAGCGATGAGAGCCGCGCTGGAGTCCGATGTTCTGAACAGATCTCTCAGGTGTTCAGGCGTACCCGCCCCCCCGGATGCGATTACCGGTATGGAAACAACGCTGGATATAAGGGATGTCAGAACAAGTTCGTATCCAGCGTTCGTGCCATCCGCGTCAATTGAATTGAGACATATCTCGCCGGCACCCAGATCAACAGCTCTTTTTGCCCACGCTACGGCATCGATACCCACCGGCGTCCTGCCGCCATTTATGTATATCTCATACCCGGAAGGCATGGCCGGAGTTTTATTCACCCTCTTTACATCCATTCCCAGTACTATGCACTGGTTGCCAAATGTCCTGGCACCACTGTAAATAAGATCGGGGTTCTGTACTGCGGCGGTATTGATACTGATTTTTTCAGCCCCGGCATTCAGCACCCTGTGCATGTCATCCAGACAGCGGATGCCGCCTCCCACCGAAAAGGGTATGAATATCTTCTTCGCCACATCTTCGACCACATCTATAATAATATCCCTTTTGTCGGATGAAGCTGTAATGTCATAGAAGACAAGTTCATCCACACCCTGCCTGTAATATTCCTCAGCCATGGCAACCGGGTCGCCTATGTCTATATTACCTTTGAATTTGACGCCCTTGGTAGTTTTACCTTCTCTTACATCCAGGCAGATGATGATCCTTTTACTCAACATATTTATACTCTGCCGTCCCAGTTGCAAAAATTTTCCAGCATCTTCAAGCCGTTTCGGCCGCTCTTTTCGAGGTGGAATTGTGTGGCTACGACATTATCATGGCCTATTACGCATGCAAAAGAGTCCCCATAGTCCGTCGTTGCTATGATATCCTCTTCCTGCTCGGGCGCGGGATAGTATGAGTGGACAAAATAGAATTGAGCCCTCCTATCCACCCCTTCGAGCAGAGGGTGCCTGCGAGCAACGGATATGTCGTTCCACCCCATATGCGGAACCTTGATCCCTTTGTCCGGAAATCTTCTGGTTGTACCGGGGATTATGTTCAGGCATGGGGTGTTATCCTCTTCACTTCTCCCCAATATAACCTGCGCACCCAGACATATTCCGAGAAACGGCTTCTTCTGCGCGATAACCTCGCGAATCACACCGTCAAGGTTCTCGCGTCTAATAACTTCCATTGCCTTCCCTGCGGCGCCGACACCCGGAAATATAACCCTTTCGGATGAAAGGATCTCTTTATGCTGATTAGTAATCCTGCAGGTCACACCGATATGTTCCAACGCCCTTGCAACCGACGTAAGATTTCCGGCCCCGTAGTCGATAATGGAAGCCATCCCGTTCTTTGCTGTTTCGTTTGAGTAAGCTGCGCTTGTCATTTTCCGAGTCCCTGTCGTCCGGCAAAAGAGTGTCCCAAACCGCCCCCTGCCTGTGCAGCCGAGATAATCACGGAGGTTGCATAATGTCAACATACTTTTTCTCCATGAGTAATATCTCTTGACAAGATATCATAATGGAGTTAGTGCTTTAACGTATTCTATTTGAGCGTGAACTCATCATGTGTGCCTCTGAACAGCTATAATCCCCGGAGGGGGGGGATTATGGTCTGATCGCCATACAGCCCTGTTTCTCAAAGTGAGAGAGAGGGCTGTTGTTTTTGTGATAGGGCACTTAACGGTAGACAATACACAGCAGGAGGAATCACCATGGCAGATAAACACGTGTACCTGAGCCAGTCATGGCGCGATGACGCGCTCAAAAGGCTCCAGACCGAACTCACACCGGAGAAGATGAATCATGTCACGACATCGATGTCCAACATCTATAAGAACTGTCCCGACGGGGAGGAACACTTTCTCTTTATCGAATGCGATGATGGAAAAGTAACCCGTGTGGAAACAGGGACCGGCGAGCCTCCCCAGGGGGTATTCAGAATCATCGGGAGCTATGAAACCTTTGCCAGAATTTCCCGCGCGGAACTTGGCGCCCAAAAGGCCCTGATGACCGGGAAACTAAAACTCAAAGGCAATCTGGCCAAGGCGCTCCGACTCGCGGCCGTCTCCGACCGTCTGAATAAAGTCCTGGCTCAGATACCAACTCAGTATTGAAGGGAGATACAAGATGCCCAGAATATTAGACCCCAATGACAAGTATTACATAGACAATCCGGGACGTGTTCAGGCGATACAGGCCGAAATGCACAAACGCGGCATTGACGTCTATCTCGGTTCGCGCATCCGTACCATGAGTTTCGTCATGGATGCCTTCTGCCCGTGGCGAAGTTATCTGATCATCCCGCCGGAAGGACAGCCCACCTATTTTACCTTTGTGGTTGACTCAATGCGTGTGGCCGACGAGACATGGCTGGACGAAGACAATGTCCGCGCCTATGGCCCGATGGGAGGCATGGATCAGACCTCCGCGATAACCGATTTTATCAAAGAAGAACTCGGGATCACAAAGGGACGCATCGGCTATGAGGACGGGGTTTCCACGTGGACGGCCGAAGGCAATCTTTCCCATTGGGAATACACCCATTTTAAAGACGCCCTCCCCGGTTTTGAATGGATCAACGCGCACGACATTATCGATGGCCTTTCGATCATCAAAGACAAAGGGACCATTGAACGGTTCCGCACCGCATCGCTGATTGTCGACGAAGGACACAAGGCGGCGCGGGCGGCGCTCGAAAACGGCGGCTACAAAGGAATGACAGAAACCGTGATCGCCGGTATCGCCGCGCTGGCAATGCGCAAAGCGGGGAGCGTGTCGGAGTGGAACTTCGCGGGACTTAATGAAATATCCAGTGGCTACCGCACGGGGCTTGGCGCCTGTACGCCTCCTACAACCAAAGAGATACAGGCAGGCGACCCGCTGATGCTTGATTTTCACTCCATGTTTAAACTGGCCCTGGGCGACCATTCGCATAATTATCTGATCGGGCCGGTAACAAAACGTCAGCGCTGGCACGCGGACAACTTTGTCGCGATTATTCAGACCGTGCTTGACAACTATCGTGCCGGCACAACGCCCGGAACGCTTGCCGCCATCATGATGGATTTCGCCGAATCGCGCGGCTGCGGCGATTTTATCCAGCCGGCCTGTGAACACGGGATCGGTCTTTTCGGCGACGAGTGGCGGATAGGGGCCGTTGTCAATCCCGACCTGCCGTACTGGACCGATCAGGATCATGTCTATGCGGAAAATGAAATGGTCGTCTGCGCCATGCAGTATGCCGCGCCGGAAGAGAATATCGGGTTCCGCTATGAAAATGATATTGTGATCGTCAAAGGCGGTTGTGAGGTATTATCCAAATATCCGCTCGGTATTGAAGAGATTTCCTAGGGCAAATACAGTGGTCTTTTCTTGGACTTGTTATTCATGCTCAGCAGATCGATCTTTGCGTCTTGCCATGCAATACTTTCTCGGGCCTTAGAAACGTTTCTGTGGTGACAATTTCTAAGCTTTCCCCCTGACCCGCAGGGACATCCTTCATGTCCCTGCGGATTATTCTTGCGCGCCAGGAGTTGAATAAATTTAACGATATATGGCTCATTCGGTAGCTGTAATATTTCGGAGTAAAATTCCAAAACGCCTTCCCCATAATGTGACCGCTGCCCCCAAGGCGGTGCTTGTCCATGTGAATCATAATACGCCTGCCATACAAGAAACGGAGAAATGATGTCATTGAGGAAAGGCACAATTCTTGGGTTGGGGCGCCATTTTTGACTTATCTCTGCGGTAACCCCTAAACATGCACTTCCATCACTCATTATATGGCGGTCAATGTTTCCAATAGGCAGTTTCTTGTCATTGCAAAACATTATTGGAACTATTCTCGGATAATTATCCGGCAGCACAATTGCAATTCGATAATCGAGATAGCGTTGTGAGTCGAGTATAGACAGGCGATGAATACCACTCACAATCGCAGCTTCTGTTTTGAGGGTAAAAATCCTGTTTATTCGGGTACCCGTCGGAACGATTTCCATTTTAAGAAAGGGATAATTGTCGGCGAGAGAATCCCTTTCCTCGACAAATAATCGTTTATTTGATTCATACCATTTCGCAGGCATTATTCGTAGGCCCAGGGTTTCGAAGGATTTCTCGCTGCATATACGGTTGCAAGTGATGTGGAATCTTGTCTTTTCTGTTGTTGTTCGTCATATTTCTTCTCTTCTTCAATCAGGGGGAACCTGTCACCAAACTGCTCCCGCCAGATCTCTGATGCTTTTTCAGCGCTTATATGATTGACTGCTTCAGAACTATCAGACGCCAGATCCGATATAGCATCCTGAAAACGCTCCTTCTGTAGTTCCGATAAACGGGATGTCAGCTCTTCCGTATTGTCGGTAGGGTTAAACACACAAAAGATGGGATTGACAGCTACGGATATTGCGGCAGCCGTATCAGCCAGAGCCCTGTCATCTCTCTCATGAGGACAGAAATTCTTTGTTGCCAACACAGTTAAAATCAAGCCGTTAGGCATTTTGCCCCGCTTTTTAGATTGGTGGTCATTCCATGCCTTCAAATACCGCACTATTCGCCGGAGCTGCTCACCATACGTTTGCACATAACCATTAAACCACTCTGTCAATGCTTTGGAGTCACTGGGATGCCAACCGTTATCACCCTTTTCTCCTAGCATGAACTTACCGTTCAGCCTCGCATACGATGGCAGGTCCACATGATATTGCCCTGCATAGCGCACGCGAACACAGGTGCGTTTGTCAATAGGCTTCTCATTTGTGTGGCCGTCGGTTGCTTCCACCAGCCAGCGATGAACGGTCTCGGGAGTTGGCCAGTCGCTGTTGACAGTCTCATCAAGATGCTGAAGATATACCCCATCATCAATGTCGAATTCTCCGTCCAACGGATTGACCATAGTAATCATTGCGAAGGAACCCTGCCCATGAAACTTGGGCACTTTAGCTCCAAGCTTCTCCCGGAAGTGTTTTCGTATGCGTTCCCGGATTGCATCCCTAGATTTTCTGAGAGAGTCTTTCTTGCCGGGAGATAAAGCGATTTTTTCATGGTACGTTCCAAATTCCTTGTGAAGATCAGCCATGTTTATTGTCCTCCTTTTGTTTGTTGTAGTTTGACTGGGGATATGGAAGTCGTTTTTGCCTCTGGACATGTCCAAGTAAGGATCAAAAGCGATACAGTCACCACGGCCAACCATACACACAGCGTACAGAAATGGTCCCCCCACCTGGTGCTTGTTTTATTGTATTCGGCAGGCAGGAGTGTAGTTTCCTTCAGATAGACTCCAGGGTCGTACATGCCCAAAGCTCGCTCGCTCCTGATGATAGCTTCACGATTTTTTTGGAATCCCTTTCGAAGACCCATTATGAAAACAAACGTACCGACAAAAAGTGCGGCGATAAGAAGCGTAAGGGCTATGCGCTGGGTAAGCGGGAATTCCTCCCGGCAAATCAACAGCCAGGCGAGACCGATAGCCATTCCTGAAAGCCACAATGTAAATTTTGTGCTCCGCTCCCTCATTTTATGTGAGGCGTTGTATCGTTCCTGCAGTTCGACGAGCAGGACCTGTACCTTATGGTCATCATTCAGTGAAATCATAGTATTCCTTCTATTTATAGCCCTTCCGTTTCATTGCCGTATTAACTGAACGGTTACCGATCTTAACATTGGCGACACTCCGTCCGTACTTGTCACGCGCGACTGTATCGATAACGACCTCTTCTCCCTGAATGAGATTACGAAGGGACTGGGTGGCGGCTGTTCCTCCCGGTGATCCTTTTTCCGGCGCATTCACATTTGCCAGACGCACGGAATTCTTTCGGGAATCAGTGATGAACGTATCCCCATCGATTACTCTTGTTACCATTTCTTTTCTTGTCACAATGAGCCTCCCTAAAGTTTTATTGCAAGATACGATATACCGCATACAATAAATACACTTCTCTGTCAAGCATTTTATGTTGCAGTATTGAATATACCGTGCTACAAAGTTTTCGTTATGAGGCTTCGAGATATAGCGAATGTACAAAGCGGGTATCTGAGTCGGGGTAAAATAGAAGTTGCCGCGGGCGGGTCGCATTACCTTCTGCAGGCAAAAGATGTGGATGCGGACCGACTGACATACCGGAGGGACACAGTCGTCAGATTCAATCCGGAGTTGTCCCGCAAAGATTGGATCCTGCAAAAAGAGGATATCGTTTTCATGGCACGTGGAGCGCGAAATTTTGCCGTGCTGCTGGGAGATATTCCCGAATCATTATTGGCGGCGGCGTGTTTCTTTATCATCCGTGTATCGAACGAGAAGACTCTGCCAAATTACCTGTGGTGGTATCTCACCCAATCGCCCGTCGAGGATTACTTACACCGTGAGAGCGGCAGAGGAGTTCACATGCCGGTTGTCCGGCGTGCCGTCTTGGAGAACATGGAAATACCCGTACCACCATTAGAGACCCAGCAGAAAATAGTTGCGCTGGATACGCTCATGCGCACAGAACAGAGATTGCTTACTATGATGGCTGCGAAACGAAAAGAATTAGCGAACGCCGTGTGCCTGAAAGCGGCATTAACAATTCGAAAACAGTAAAGGTGGCTCTATGACTGATAATCAGAAACGTACAGAGATCTTCAATATGGTTTGGCGAGCATGCGACACGTTCCGTGGTGTTATCGATCCCGCTCAGTACAAGGATTACATCCTCACCATGTTGTTTGTAAAATATCTCAGCGATATTCGCAAATCACAGGTGGCAGAACTCAAGAAAAAGTACAAGGGTAATACATCACGGATCGAACGGGCCCTGTCTTATGAGCGTTTCATCATCGATGAAGACTGCACGTTCGACAATCTCTATGCACACCGAAGTGATAACGATATCGGGCAAACGATAAACACAGTCCTTGAAAAGATCGAAGATGCCAACAAGGCCAAGCTGCATAATGTCTTCCGCAACATCGATTTCAACAGTGAGGCAAATCTCGGCCAGACCCGTCAGCGAAACTCTCGTCTCAAGACCCTTCTCGAAGACTTCTCGGAACTGAACCTGACCCCCGAGCACGTGGGTGCCATGGACATTATCGGCGATGTGTACGAGTACCTCATTGCGCGCTTTGCCGCAACGGCGGGAAAGAAGGCCGGAGAATTCTACACGCCGGCAGAAGTCTCGGAAACACTGGCGAGGCTGGTGGCTTCCAAACCGGGAGACCGGATCAGTGATCCTACGTGCGGTTCCGGTTCTCTCCTGATCCGGGCGGCAAAGCAAACCGGATCGGAAAACAACTTCTCACTGTTCGGGCAGGAAATGAATGGCAGCACCTGGGCACTCTGCAAAATGAATATGTTCCTTCACAGTATGGACTCGTCCAGAATCGAGTGGGAAGATACGATCCGCCACCCGCAACTGGTTGAAAATGATGCCCTGATGAAATTCGACGTGGTCGTGGCCAATCCCCCGTTCAGTCTCGACAAGTGGGGGCAGGAAATCGCCGCGAGTGATCGTTATGCCAGATTCCAGCGGGGCATTCCGCCGAAAAGCAAGGGAGACTGGGCCTTTATTCTCCACATGCTTGCAACCGCTGTTGAAGGTAAAGGACGGGTTGGCATCGTTGTTCCCCATGGCGTGCTCTTCCGGGGAGGACAGGAAGGGAAAATCCGAGAAGCGGTAATCAGGGAGAATTTGCTCGATGCCGTGGTCGGCCTCCCTGCCAATCTGTTTTACGGAACCGGAATACCCGCCGCTCTGATGATCTTCGACAAATCGCGGGAATCGAATGGAAAGGGCGAGGTTCTCTTTATCGATGCCAGTCGCGAATACGAGCAAGACAAGAATCAAAACAAGCTGAGAATTGAGGATATCGAAAAGATTGTCGAAACTTTTCGTCAACGAAAAGCAGTTGATAAATACTCCTATCCGGCGCCATTTGCAGAAATAGAAGAAAATGAGTTCAACCTGAATATTCCCCGGTATGTGGATACCTTCGAGCCGGAGCCGGAGATTGATATTGCCGCTGTTCAGCAAGAGATAGAGGAGATTGAAAAACAAATAGACATTACGGTAAAGGAACTAAACAAACACTTAGCTGACCTCAACATCAGATCATCGACTGCGGAGATCGAATAATGATTAATCATGCGTGGATACGGTTGCTGAAAAATCGTTTTCCATCAATTCCTCAGGAATGGAAGATTGGCCCATTAGGTACATTTTTATATGAGCGTAAAGAATATACCGCAGACTTGGACCAATATTCTCTTCATAGTTTCACTATAGAGGATGGAGTAACACCAAAGACAGAGAGATATAATCGAGACTTCCTTTTGAGAGACAAGGAAAATAACCAATTTAGAATTGTCTACCCTGGAGACCTTGTCTACAATCCAATGAACCTCCGATTTGGTGCTATATCCATTTGCCGAACAAAGGACCCCGTCACCATTTCAGCATATTACCATGTTCTGCGTTTAAAAGAGTCATCTTGTTGTCCTATTTTTCTTGAAGCCCTTCTTCGCAGTCCTCAAATATTGTCTCTTTTTGATGCCATAGCTATCGGCTCTCTTATCGAAAAGCGGCGTGTACATCTTTCTCTATTTCGTGCAACACCTATTCCTATACCCTCTCTCCTCGAACAGAAAAAAATTGCCGATATTCTCTCCACCTGGGATGAGGCCATCGAGCAGACACGAAGACTCATTGGCTTAAAGAAGCGTCGCAAAAAGGCACTCATGCAGCAACTGCTCACGGGGAAGAAACGGTTGCCGGAATTTGTTAAATCATCCCGTTGCATTCCATATAGATTCTTCGATTTACCTGAAGATTGGCAGTGTCCACAGATAGGCAAAATGGCACATGAATGCATAGAAAGAAACGGAAATGGGGAAAAGATGACCGTACTATCCTGCTCAAAGCACGTGGGATTTGTCGAATCCGCACAATACTTCGGGAAGCAGGTATTCAGTGAAGATACATCCAACTATAAGGTTATCAGAAGAAGCTGGTTTGGATATCCATCAAACCACATCGAGGAGGGCTCGATTGGTCTGCTAACAACCCACGATATGGGAATTGTCAGTCCGATCTATACAATATTTCAGACCAATGCGAAAATATATCCTGAATTCCTATACGCACTGTTTAAAACAGACACCTATCGTCATATTTTCAAGATGAGCACGAATGCCTCTGTTGATCGGAGAGGAAGTTTGCGATGGCGTGAATTTTCCCGTATCCAGGTACCGCTGCCGTCTCTGAAAGAACAACACCGCATTGCTGATGTCCTTTCCGCTGCCGATGATGGGATCAAAATTCTTGAACAGAAACTTTCCGCCCTTGAAAAACAGAAACGGGGCCTTATGCAAAAGTTGCTCACAGGAGAGATACGGGTAAACGGTTGAGGTTATTATTATGGAATCAATAATCAATATCTATTGTGATGAAAGTTGCCACCTGCCGAATGACGGGCAGAAATCCATGGTTTTGGGTGCATTATGGTGTTTCAAAAAAAAGGCACATGCGCACAACCAGGCTATTGCCAAACTCAAAGCCAAACACCATCTGTCTCCTTTCTTTGAAATAAAATGGACGAAGGTATCTGCCGGAAAGTTGAACTTTTATAGGGAACTTATAGATTACTTTTCCGATAAACCGGCGTTAGGATTCAGGGCATGGGTAATCTCCGACAAATCCGTGCTGAACCACCCGGAATTTAAGCAGACTCATGACGATTGGTATTACAAGATGTACTTTTACCTTTTGCGAAATCTCATCTCGCGGGGCCGGGAACATCATATTTATCTTGATATCAAGGATACTCGAAGCAGGAAAAAACTGTCAAAACTTCATGATGTGCTGAGCAATGCTAATTACGACTTTGCTAAAGAAATCATAACAAAGATTCAGCACGTGCACTCACACGATATTGGCCTTATGCAGTTGGCCGACCTTCTGATCGGTGCTGTCTCATATCACGAAAGAGGGTTAACAGGTAACGCTGCGAAAGAAAATATCGTTCGACTCATTAAACAAAGAACAGGTCTAAGTTTGAAAAAGAACACGTTACCCAGTGAAAAAAAGTTTAATCTTTGTATCTGGCATCCGAACAGTGGAGGTTTTGAAAATGCTTGAATGGTTGCCGGAGAAGGTCTGCGTAAATCCATGGACAGCCGAAACATATAATGTCCTGTACGGTATCTTTTGTCGTGATATTCGGGATGCCGATATTTATTATCGTGGCTATTCGGTGTGGATCTTCCGCGAAATAGATGACGGAAGAGAAAAAATCTTTTGGCATCTTACAACTCGTGAGGTCAAACCCACTCCAATTCCACGACGAAAACGAAGGTTTTATCCAAAAGACCAGACGCATATCAAAGGAGATCGTTATCCTGATTTTCGCAGATGCGAACGGCTTCCATGGGTGAAACCATTGATAGAAAGCCCGGGGGAGTCTGAGATAGTAGACTGGGACTATGAAGAGGGGGATCAAACGATAAGGACATATGTTTGGCTTAAGGAGCATGATTTTGTTGTAATCATGAAAAAGTATCCGGACAATAAACGGCGGCTGATTACTTCATTCTATGTGGATCAATCTTATAAACGGAAGGATTTTGAAAAGAACTATGAACAACGCATCAAATAGAAAAGGTTCGCTCAGACGGCGAACCCATCTCCTTTAGCTCTTCCATCCTAATGGAATGGCCAATGAGTAGAAATACTTTA
>JAFDBG010000033.1 GCA_019313385.1 Deltaproteobacteria bacterium
CCTTCAAAATAATCCCGATACTGTCAACCTTTTCCCCTATAGACCGCGCCTTCTTGAACTATGGATTAGTGCCGAGCACTCGTTCCTCGACTCGGGACTAATCCTTTTTTTGTTTCACCTCCTTATCTGAGTGTGTCGTCGAGAACCCTATCTTTAAGGGGTCCGACCCCTGTCGCGCTCTCTTGACAATTTTGAGTAATACACCCCATCGGGGTTATCCTCGTACTCCCTCACTGAAATTCTTCATTCGTGTGTATCGTTTGTGTGCTTCCTCAAATCCCTTGGCAAACGAAGATTCCTTGTGCGGCACAGCAACTATTCGATATATTCGTGCCATGTGGAAGGATCAGAATATAATCTTGCCTTTTTCAAGATGAATAAGTGCTATATCCCCGAAATAGTTCATATCTTTCTAGTCAATAGTCAACGACTGACCCCCTATCTTTCCTTTTTTGTCCCGGCTTCGTCTTTCATAGCAATCTCTCTCGTGCGAGTACACCCATAGACAAAAAACCCCGTCTTGCAGTAAAGACAGGGATTCAGATAGAAGTTGATTTTCCCCAGATGGGGAGCGAATGTGAGAAGCAATACTCGGATGTCTCTTATACCAATACTAGTCCTAATGTAGTATAAAATGAGATGAAGTCAAGAAAAGAAAGTGCTTTTTACAATCAGCATACCGCGTTCGATCTATGACGAAAGGGGTCTGACGAAAGGGGTCAAATCTACGTTTGACTCTTAGTTATACTATTCTTTATTTTCTCTATCTTTTTTCTCAGCCTGCGGTCATCTTTTTTAAGCAACGACTCTCTTCTTATGATACTGCTGACGGTGCTGTATGCGTTGAGGTTAAAGCGCGGCTTGTTTTTTACGCTCCAGCCTGTCATACATTGCAAGCGTATTGTGATAGTCATTATGAAGTGTTGTATCTACCAAATACTCTTCACCTTTTACTATACGTAAGGCTTTTTCGACTCTTTCCCGTCCAAAGATGTTAAACAGGGCCTCTTCATAGTTTTCCCAAACCAGCTTTTCTTCGCCCATTCGGATCAATTCCGCTACGACATGTCCCAGCTTATTAGTCCCAAAATCCAGGAATGCCACAGCCTCAGACGTGTTCCCAAGAAGGAGATGGATGTGCGCCTTAAATTCAAGCATGGTGAAACTATTCTTGAAAATAACACCGATATAGCGTTCAATATTGATTGAATCATCCAGAGAGTCAATAGTGTCTAGAATCTCTTGAGGATCATACTCCTCAAAATGCAAGACCATATTCCGGATCAGTTTGCCGGCGTTTTTATTATTGTAGATCAGGTCCTCAACAGGGTAGACCTCAGAAAGACCGGGAACGATCATCTGGCAGGAATAGAATCCGAGATAGGTGTATTCCCGCAGAAACATCTCTTTATCCATGGTGTCAAGAATGTCAGTAAGGTAGCTGTATTCTGCTTCGCGTCCCTCGCCCTGATAGCTCCAGGATGTATATTCAAAGGTTTTTGCGGAGCTTAAGAATCCAAATCCCACCTTTCCATTAGAGTCAACAAAATGCGACTCGATATTAGAACTGTCCGAGACGATTTCCATGTCGAAGGTCGGAACTTCAAAGGCATCCAGATTTTCTAATTCGCGACCTTGCATCAACTCCGCCATCGTCCGCTCAAGCGAGACCTCTAAAATTGGATGCGCGCCAAAGGAGACAAAAAGAGAAGAGTCCTCCGGATTGATTAAAGAGATAGCGGTGACGGGGTACTTTCCCCCTAATGAGGCATCAAGAACCTCTACGATGTATCCTAACTTCCGCAACGCTTGAACATCACTATGCAGTCGATCAAAGGATTGAATAATTTCATGGGGGTACCTGGGAAGGGCATAACTGTTTTTGATGATTTCTATTTTGACATAACGCTCGAAAATCTCACTGAGCGCCTGTACCTGTGCCTCCCGTGGCGTATTCCCCGTTGCCAGACCGTTACTGACGTAGAGATTGCTCAAAATATTAACCGGAAAATATACCGTATCCCCACTCGATCGTTTCGTAAAGGGCAGCGCGACTATCTTATCCTCATAATCACTGTTGTAATCAACAAGGTCTTCATCCGTGAGCTCTCCATCAGGATCATACACTAAGCGTAGCTCATTGTTTAGATATGCCTCGTCAAATTCAAAGGCAACCTCGTCAGGATACTGTTTTCTATTTGGCAGGTAAAAGTCGATAAAATAGATATTCGTCTGGAGCCGTTCAATATACTCACCCAAGGCACTCGCCATGGATGCGTCCGATACAATCCCTTTTCCGTTGGAATAGATATAATCTGGTGCTTCAACCGAAAGGAGATTCACCGAGTAGCAATGCTCCAGCGGATGCTTTTCATGCGAAAAAATGGTTTCACATCCAACGTCTGCCAAAACAGCTTTCATTTTTGCTATTGACTCTTCCAGCGGGACACTTCTGGATACAAGGTTCATTCTTTTTACCTTCTTTTTGTTTAGTAGAAAAGTAGTGCAAAATCATACTCTTTTGTAGAAAAACCTTCTGTTCTCTTATACAGAGTTATGTCATTATATGATTTCTTTGACGCGCCCAACTTGACCATCTTCCAGGCGAACCTTGATCCCATGATGGTGAACCGGGGATTTAGTCAGGATGTCTTTCACGATACCTTTCGTGAGTGTTCCGGATCTCTGATCTTTCTTTAACACGATGTTTACCTGTGATCCGGGGTGTATCTGTTCACGCCTTGTTCCGTCCATATACCTGATTCCTCTCTTTATTTTGTCCTGACCAGCAGAGCCGCCAGATAGCTTTCGGGCATGCGCCCGCTGCCGCGAAAATCCGTATCCTGCCCAAGCTGCTTGATCGACTTCACTTTTTCTCTGCCGCCGGCAACCACCATCTCCTTCAAAACCTGATGGGAAAACCCACTGAAATTCGTCGCCGCCAGCAAAACACCGCCGGACTCCATGATCTTCATCGCCGCGTCAATCAGGACGGGAAAATCTTTTTTAACGCTGAATACTTTTCCACCGTGCCGGGCAAAAGAGGGCGGATCAAGGATCACACACCCAAAACGGTTGCCCTTCTTAAGGGCCAGTTTCATATACGTCAGGGCATCGGCCCGGACAAATTCATCCTTGGCACACTCCAGCTGATTAAGTTCATAGTTTTCGCGGCCACGCTCCAGGCACTTACGGCTGATGTCCACATTGATAACGCCCGACGCGCCGGAAGCACGGGCATACACGCCAAAGGAACAGGTGTACGCGAAACAATTCAGCACCCGCAGCCCCTTTGTCAATCCGGCAACGATCTTTCGGTTGCGGCGCATATCCAGAAACAAACCGCTATTTAAACCATCATTGAGATCGACGCCGAAATGAAGGGCATTCTCCTGAACCACCGTCCGGCTCGGTGCCTGATCGATATAGACGCTCGCGTTTATCTGCTCTGACTTGAGGGCTTGTGGGGCCAGCCTCTCTTTGACAATAAGGTAACTGGCGCCAAGGCGGGTTTCAACAAATTCTGCCAGGGCCTCCTTGTGGGCGATCCATCGCTTATCAAACAGATGGATCACACAGTGGTCAGCATACTGCTCGAGCACCAACCCGGGCAACCCGTCGCCAAGCCCGTTGACTAACCGCAGGGCATTCGTTATCGTCCTCAGAGGCTTTCGCCTGCTAATGGCCGCATCAATAAGATCGATCGTTTTTTTGTCCATTATTAACGATCCTGGCAGTGCATAAAAAACCGCTGATTAAAGTGTTAAAGCTTACCCTTTTGGGCTTTCTTCTCTTTTTTCTCATTGCGCTTTTCTTTCAGCGTTTTTGCTGATTTTTTCTTCTCTGTTTTTTGAGTATCTTTTCCTTTAGCCATGAATTTCTCCTTTTTTTGGCTCGTTAATTTCGTTAGTCCAAAATGGTGACAGCGACTATTTTTGTTATCCTGATCTTACACCAGTCGTTGAGCGTAAATACGGAAAGTGCCCACCCCTAACGGCTCCAAGCTGCCAACTGCGACACTTCAGCCCGCAGCCATGTTAAGGCTTCAGGGCAGTTGAACAGTTTCCGGCAGAGCTCACACTTGGTATAGGTTATTATCTCGCGGGCCTTCATACCGGTAAAGGATGCAATATTTGTTATCCCCATGGTTCTGATGAGGTTGTACAACCGGTCTGTTTCAGTTTTAGTAAAAAGCTCTTCCATTGTATAGTCGTTCAGGTTCCCAAGGTGAAAAAACCCTGTTTCCAGAAAATTGCCCCCTGCATCGCAACAGGCGTACATCTCAAGATCGGGCGTGAGATAGGGGTTCATGTCGCAGCAGTTTGCCTGATAATCGGTCAGAATATCCCTGCGTTTGAAAGACGCTGCGCGACCTGCATATATGATGGGCTCGGGGAAAAATATGAGGTTATGATCCCGCAAAAACTGTTCATACGGATCATCCTCCAGGGAAAAATCGGTAACAAATGAAATGAAATAATCCAGCCCGATCTTCCGGCAGCTGCGTGCCGCATTCAACACATTGTTCCGGCTTACATTTTTCTGGTGCCACCGTGAGTAACTCAATCTTAATTGGCACAGCCCCTTTTCTTTTAGTTCCGAAACAAGGCTTTCGGAAGCCTCTGCTGTCTTTGCCCAAAAACTATTGGTGACAATCCTCGTATATATTCCGAGTTGTCTGCACAGACTCACAAGTTCTGCAATTTCATTGAAATACAGGAACGGTTCACCAGCGGAAAAACTTATTCCGCCAACACCTGCCTGGGCCATATCGACAATGATTTCTTTTGCTTTATTATGATCCATTTTTCTGCTGTCAGGAATATCGTCCGCCGCCACGCAGTGCTCGCACCTGATATTACATCTGGTTGAATATCCAAAAGCCAATTTACGCATATTTAAAAATAATCCTCCGGGAATCCGTCAATCCGGAAGGTCAAGGGAAATCTCCGTTTCCCCCTTGACAAAACTTGTCATGGATGTCCCCATTTTGGGTCCCCAAACCGTATTCATTCTATTGCACGGTCTCAAACACATCAGTTATTATGTAGTCATCACTTATGCCGTAACCTGCCGCGTTAGGCTGCTGTTTACCTGACTTAGGCAATCCATACATAGCCTCTAAAGTTCGCAAAATATTAATATGCGTAATTCCTTTGCCTTCCATGTAATCACCTGGCTTTATATGCGCACCCGCGAAAATAGTGACTATTTTATTTTCCAGATCCTCACAGTATTCAGGATCAATTTTCGAACTATCACAAAAATTCTTTTCCAATTTAATCATTGGATTTGTTAACCCCAGATAACCTCTCTTATCATCATTTTCGTCAAAGGTAAGAATAAGCAAACTATTATTCTTCTTTGACCATTGATAGTAAGTGCCAATGTTTTCTTTCAGCCAGTCATCCCCTTTTTTTATACAGCACTTCATCATTTCTTCTTGTGGCGCTGGACTACAGTTAGGCGGATAACAGTTATGCATATCGTTATCAAGGTTGGGAATGACAAATGAAACTGTTGGAAGTTTGTCATATTCAGAAGGGGAGGGGAAATCTTTCCATCTCAGATTAGATGATGTCTCGATTGTTGAGCCATTAGGAACATTCGCAAAACTTATCCAGGGAACATGCTTTCGCGCGTAAACCCCATGTTTTGCAACAGTGCTGCCGATAGCGGGCAAGCTTTCCGAGTAACCTTTGAACGAAAACCCTTTTTTTATTAATTGATAACCAAGATTACCGGCGGTAAACGGATATGATGAAAGGGTAGTTTTATCAGGCACCTGGTCGGTAAAACCTACGTTTTGATTGTCACCGGAAAATAACCAGTAATAATTCCCCTGGCTAAAGTGTTCTTCTCCGAATATTTTTATGAAATTAGCCCCTTCTTTTTTCAGAACATCATTTATGTAAGGCGCGTATTTTTGACCTATTACCTCCTCATAATCTTTGTTCTCTTCAACGACAATGACAATATGATTATAGACAGGGAGATTCTCAGGCCAAACGAGAATGTTGTTTTTATCTGTTGCCATACTCGTACAGGGCGTTAACAATAAAATACTGATAAGTAGAATCAACTTCCTCATAATATTTCCTTTCTTAACTGGTGCAGAAAAATGTACCCTGCTTGCGATTGCCACGCTGGGTTGTATGATGGGGATAATGTTCTGCAACGACTCTTCCGACAAGGGTCACGGCTGATTTTTATTTCTTTCAATGCCTTTTGTCAATAAATAACCAGTATGGATGTCCCCAGATTTCGTACTTGAAGATTTGTGCCAATGGTTGTTGGTTACAGCTCTTGCCATTCTTTTAGTGAAGTGCCACCTGTAACGTCATTGACGCCAACTGAGACAACGGTCGCAGAATCTCCCACGATGAGCATACGTAAAGACTTGCCTGCACCTTCAACTCCGTAGCCCCTGCCGGCTCAGTAAGCCTCGGCGTTACGAGACGAACATAGATGCCCCGCGCCAAGAGAACAGGGCTAAGCCCAACTGCTACAAATTGATAGCCCATGAACCCGTTCTCTTATGCCCAACAGTGTTTGTATGGCCCCTGATAAAAACCAGACATAGCGATTATACCGTGTAAAATCCTTCGAGTATGTGTTTAAAGCGTGGTTGTAACTGCTTGATATTCTCTCATATACAAATAAGGCTTCTATTTATCGGGGGCAGCTGAGAGAGACCCCCCCCAGCTACCCCCGATTAGCTGACAATTATCTACTTCGGAACTTTGCTCAGCGGGATACCCAGGGCCTTGGCAACCCCTTTGCCGTAGGCCGGATCGGCCTTCAGACAGTTGCCGATGTGGCGAATCTTGATCATCTCCGGTGCATCGCCCATGGCCCGGGCGGTGTTGCCGAACAGGACCTTCTGTTGCTCTTTGCTAATCAGGCGAAAGAGCTTGCCCGGCTGGGTATAGTAATCACTGTCATCCTCGCGCGCGTTCCAATGGGCCGCGGCCCCGCTCAGGGCCAGAGGCGGCTCGGAGAAATCGGGCTGTTCCTGCCACTCACCATAGCTGTTGGGCTCATAGCCGAGGGTCGAGCCATAGTTGCCGTCCACCCGCATCTGGCCGTCGCGGTGATAACTGTGGAAGGGGCAGCGGGCCTTGTTCACCGGGATGAGGTGATGATTGACCCCTAACCGGTAACGCTGGGTGTCAGCGTAGGAAAAGAGCCTGCCTTGGAGCATCTTGTCGGGTGAGAAGCTGATGCCCGGCACCACACTGGCCGGATTGAAGGCCGCCTGCTCGACCTCGGCAAAGTAGTTTTCCGGGTTCTTGTTAAGTTCCATGACCCCCACCTCGATTAGGGGGTAATCCTTTTTGTACCAGACCTTGGTCAAGTCAAAAGGATTGTATGGAAGCTTGGTGGCCTGCTCCTCGGTCATGATCTGGACAAACATGGTCCAGCGCGGGAAATCGCCTTCCTCTATTGAGTAGTAGAGGTCGCGTTGATTGCTCTCACGGCATTTGCCGATTACAGCCTCAGCCTCCGCATCGGTGAGGTTTTTGATGCCCTGTTGGGTGCGGAAATGGAACTTGCACCAGCAGCGCTCGTTTTTGGCGTTGATGAAGCTGAAGGTGTGGCTGCCGAACCCGTGCATGTTGCGGAAGCTTGCCGGGATGCCACGGTCACTCATGACCACGGTGACCTGATGCAGGGCCTCGGGCAGGGATGTCCAGAAATCCCAGTTGTTTTTGGCGCTGCGCAGGTTGGTGCGAGGGTCGCGATGGACGACATGGTTTAGGTCCGGAAATTTGAGCGGGTCGCGGAGAAAGAAGACTGGCGTGTTATTGCCCACCAGATCCCAGTTGCCTTCCTCGGTGTAGAATTTAAGAGCAAAACCGCGGATGTCGCGTTCTGCGTCGGCAGCACCACGTTCTCCGGCCACGGTTGAAAAACGCGCGAACATCTCGGTTTTCTTCCCGATCTTGGAAAAAATCCTGGCACGCGTGTATTTGGTGATGTCGTGGGTCACGGTGAAGGTGCCATAAGCCCCGGAGCCCTTGGCGTGCATCCGCCGTTCCGGGATAACCTCACGGTCGAAATGGGCCATTTTTTCCAGATACCAGACATCCTGCAGGAGTTGTGGTCCACGAGGGCCTGCAGTCATGACGTTCTGGTTGTCCGGCACTGGAGCTCCGGCGTTCGTGGTGAGTTTTTTCTTGTCGTCTTTCATGATTATCCTCCTTTTGGTTATGATTTTCGTTTACCTAACGGATTGCTTACCAGAGAGGGCCGTTCTTTGACCCGAATCTGGTGCTATCAAAATGTTAGGTCTCCTTTTCAACACAAAAGTTCACGATGGTTGATTCTGGTCCGATGCCTCCAATAATACCAATTCTTTTCATTAAAATCCCCTTGTCTGAGGGCCTGACCTAAAGCTGCTTTTCAGCGGTCTCGACTTTTTGCGCGAATCTTCCCCCGATAAAATAGACACGCTTCATAAAGCTGATTTCAATTTATACTCCTCTGGCGACAAATAACCAAGAGCTGAATGCATCCTTTTGGAGTTATAAAATGGAATATAACTCCAAATATGGCTCGATATCCCTTGATCGTCAGCGAACTTCACCCCTGTGATTTTTCGGAGAATCCGGGGTCAGGTCTTCACGGGGGGTTGCCGAAAACAATTAATGAGATATGACGTGGTAAGAGAGGAATCAGTGCGGGAGATGAGACAGCTTTCGAAGGTATTAAACACGTTGCCGCATAAGAAAATTGAAAACCAGTAGAAATGGGTGCTATTGCTTCTGTTTTCTCAATTTTGTAGTGCAGAGACGTGGTGATTGCACAACAAATCGGCAAACTGGCCAGGCGTAGAGGGTCTACTGAAGAAATAACCATACATCTCATCACAGGCGTGTTCCCGTAAAAAGTCCATTTGCTCCTGCGTTTCCACTCCTTCGGCGACAACAGAGAGACTTAGAGTCTTACCCATCGCAATGATCGCTTCGGTAATTGCTTTGTTTGCAGTATCCTGCAGGAGGTTGCGGATGAAGGATCGATCCACCTTGATCCTATCAATAGGGAGGTACTTGATCTGGACAAGAGAAGAGTAGCCCATACCGAAATTGTCTATGGCAAGTCGCACACCCATGTCCTTGATTCTGGTCAGCTTAGCAATCACTAGCTCGGGGTTGTGCATCAACACACTTTCGGTAATTTCGAGTTCCAGCAGATTTGGCGCCATGCCGGAATCCTTCAGCGCGGAACTAATATCGTCTAATAGTTTATCGTCAATGAGCTGTTTAAGCGACAAATTTATCGCCATACAGACGGGGGGAAGTCCCTGGTCTTGCCAGGCGACATTTTGTGCACACGCGGTCTTAAGCACCCACAGACCGATGGGCACAATCAGCCCTGTTTTTTCGGCCACCGGAATAAATTGCGTGGGGGTCATTGAGCCAAGGTATGGGCTCTGCCAACGCAATAGTGCCTCTACACCGGTAATTGCACCCGTTTTGAAGTCCAGTCTGGGCTGGTAGTGCAGAGAAAACTCATTACGCTCCAATGCAAAGCGCAGGTTTGTCTCGATCGATAGCCGTCAGATTGATTTTGACTGAATCTCTTTGGAGTAGAACTGATAGTTATTCTTGCCTTTCTCCTTGGCCAAATACATGGCTATGTCGGCAGTTTTCATCAAAGATTGTTCGTCCTCGGCATCTTTTGGGTATATGCTGATGCCGATGCTTGCCGTTAAGCGGCATTCCTCACCCATAAGAACCATCGGTTTGCTGGTGACAGAAAGGACCTTATGGGCTACTGTGTCAACTTGACTCATATTGTTTACCTCGTCGACCAGTAGAACGAACTCATCTCCTCCCAAACGGGCGACAACATCGATCTCTCGCAGCGTTTGCTTAAACCGCCCGGCGATCTCCTGCAACATTTGGTCGCCTGCCTCGTGGCCCAGCGTGTCGTTGATAGTCTTGAAGCGATCCAGATCGATAAAGAAGACGGCGAACTGCCGCTTATAACGCCGAGCGGACTGGATGGCGCGGTTCAGCAGTTGACTGAACATCATGCGGTTAGGCAGGCCCGTCAGGACATCATGGGTAGCCAATTTGTCTAAGGCAACATTGGCTACCATAAGTTCTTCAGTGCGCTCCTTCACGCGTTGTTCAAGCGTGCGGCGATGCTCTTCCAGTTCCTTCGTTGTCATCCGCAGCCGCGCCAGCGTATCTCGCAGGCTCCTCATATTTAAGTAGGTAAGGAAACCGACGGTAGAGATCAATATGAGCATCAGGCTGGATATGTTGACAAATTCACGTCCCGCCCCTAAAGTAAGCGGCGGGATGTAGAGGCCGGATTGATAGAGGAGGACAAGCAACAGAAAGTAAGCCACCACCCCTCCTGTCATCCACAAGGCGTAAACGGGAGCCAACAGGGTTCCGGCAATGGTTATCGTCCAGATATAAAGTACCCATGCAGTAGAGTAAATGCCGTCAAATATCCAGACGGCAAGACAAATAGCGAATAAGTTCACCCAAATGTAGAGCAGAATCGCCGACCGGATACGCCCCCGCCTGGCCTGGTTAATGCAAACGGTAGAGAGAGGAATAAATGATAGTGGAAAAGCTGCGGCTATGAAGCCCACGGAGGTCTCTGCCATTCCGAGAGGTTTTATCAGCAGAAAAGGTAAAGCAAGGAATATTACAAACACTATACTGATAAACAGCAGGATGATGAAAAGACGTCCCTGGCGGATCTCTTCCTCGTCGAGCGCGTTTATGGCGATCAACCGCTCCCAATATGCGACAAACCAAATCCTCAGGTTCATTTTCTGCTCACCCATGTCTATTCTCTTCGTTGTCAATCGATATCTGTCTTCACATGCCTTACTTGCCTGACTGGATAGGATGCCAGTCGTACCCCCAGACGGCGCTGTTTGAAGGAACTTTATAGTTTCTCCTGTCTTTGTAAGACGGATAACGCCTCGCGCCGCCCTCTTCCGGTTTCATCGAGACGGGGAAGTGAGGCGCCAGAAGTCCGTGGGTATGAGCCTCCCGTTCAAGCCACTCACGATCATCGGGATGGGCGATGGAGATCAGCGCCGATGTGCGCTCATACCCGTTCAGGCCCCGCAGATTGACGATGCCGTATTCCGTGCAGACGTAGTGCGCGAACTGGGCCGGCAGGTCCACGGACGATCCCTCGGGAAGGAAGGGAACGATTCTTGACTCGCCCTGTTTGTTTCTCGATGTCATACAGGCCACCCCTCTGCCCCCCCTCGACTGGGCGCAGAAACACATAAACTGAAAGTACCCTCCGGTACTGGAAATGGGCCGTTTCTTGTAAAATCCGGCACTCTGCTGTCCCAGGAGATCGACGGCGATGCAGCTGTTGATCGCGATCATGTTGTCGATCCGGGTAAGCACGTTCAGATTGTTGGTGTAGTCCACGTCATAGACCGCAAGGTGCTGGTTTCGATTGATGGTATCGTAGTACCACTGCGTATCAACGGGAAAGGCGAAGGTCCAGACGCTTTTCCCGCGGTCAAGTGTTTTGTGTCGGTTAGTTACCTGACCCGATTCAATCAACTTGATCAAACCGTAATTGAGCATTTCCGTGTGTACGCCGAGATCCTTGAGGCCCGCGTCCGCCATTGCCGCGACACAGGCCGACGGGAGTGTACCGATACCGAGTTGCAGAACATCACGGTCATCCATGATTGTAAGGATGTGTTCCGCAATCTGCTTTTCCTGCACAGTTGGCACCATGGCCTTTTCATCAATCTGTGGCCAGGCGTACTTTTCGCAGTCCACCTCGACCCAGTAGTCCACATCATCGATATGGATGGTATTAAACCTTCCGCCTTCGGCCCATGGATAGTCCTCACGCACCTCAACGACGAGACGCTTGGCCGATTCCCGGAATATGCTGCAGTTATTGGTGCCATAGGACCAGTTGAAGAACCCGTTATGATCCATCGGCGTGGCGGCATTGAACAACCAGTCGATTCCGCGCTTGTTCGGATCGCCATGCGCAAATCTATAATGATGCCACCAACTCCCGATGGCCCAGCCCCACTGCGCCCAGCTGGTAACACCATGATTATCACGAGCTTTCCGGTTCCAGGGAAAGAAAAAATAGTCATGAAAGCAATGATATTGCTGAAGGGGATCGACCTCCTGAAAGCGAAACTGCGGATAGAATCTCGCGTAATTCCAGATCTCAATATCCCGAAGATCGGACGGGCCATCGCCGAGTCGGTTCGCCAGTGATTCCATACATACCGTTGGATCGCCACCGACACTGCCACTGTTCACCCAGTCCCCACTCTTCATCATATCTATAATCTGCCCGGGCGTTCTCTTCTTATCTCGGATTTTCTGTTGTACTGGTGTTATCATTTTTAGCCTATCTCTCCTTCCATTTCGTTTTTCCTCTCTTGTGTGAAATTCGCGCAGTCCATACGCCGCAGGCTCCAGCCAAATACCCGCTACATTGATACATTTTTATGGCTCTTTCCCAAATGGAGTGGGTAACAGTTTTATGCTAATATATTCTCTGAAGGAATTTCAATACATTTCAGAGGAGGAGTCACATTAATGAACAAGATATTTGAAGCAGCCCTGTCAATCAATGAACCCTGGTACATTAGAGATATCGAGTTTGATCCTGACAAAAAGCAACTTGATTTATACATAGATTTTAATAGAGGTAGCACATTCAAGGTTAATGAACCCGGTTATGATGGTTCGTATAAAGTTTACGACACCGTGGATAAGACCTGGCGCCATTTGAACTTTTTTCAGCATGAGTGCTATCTCCATTGCCGGACACCCCGAATAAAATACGATAAAAACAAGATAAAACAGATAGATCCGCCATGGTCAGGCAAGAGTCCGGGATTTACCCTGCTGTTAGAGGCGTTGGTTATGAAACTTTGCGCACATATGCCTGTAAACACAGTTTGTGGTGTGATAAATGAAAACAAGAACAAGATATGGCGAATGCTTGAAAAATACGTTGATATGGCGCGAGAGCATGAAGATTTTTCAGACATGAAAGTTGTTGGCATGGACGAAACCAGCAGAGCAAAGGGACATGACTATGTCACCCTGTTCGTAGATCTCAAAGAACGACGGACCACTTTCGTTACTAAAGGTAAAGGCCATGAGACAGTAAAAGCATTTGCCGATGACCTCAGTGCCCACAGTGGCAGTCCGGATCAAATATCTGATGTTAGCTGCGATATGTCGCCAGCATTCATAAAGGGTGTCAAGAAAACATTGCCAGGAGCAAAAATAACTTTCGACAAATTTCATATACTGAAACTGATTAATACAGCGGTTGATCAGGTAAGGAGAGAAGAAGCAGTCACTCAACCTTTACTTAAAAAAACACGATACATATTTTTAAAGAACGAAAGAAATCTTACCAAAAGTCAGATGGAAACACTTGAAGAACTTCAACTTTCCAAATTGCGTATAAAATCGGTCAGGGCGCTTCGGATACGAGAAAGCTTTCAGGATATTTATCATGCAGAAAGTCAAGATGCATTCTCTCTATTGCTTAATAAATGGTATTTCTGGGCCACCCACAGCCGTCTTGAACCGATAATAAAAGTTGCGAAGACGATCAAATCTCATTGGGATGGTATCCTTGAGTGGAAACGATCCCGGATAAACAATGGAATCCTTGAGGGCCTTAATTCTATTGTCCAGGCGGCTAAAGCAAAAGCCAGAGGTTTCAGCACTTTTAAAAACTTCAGGATAATAATTTTTCTAACCACTGGAAAATTAAAATTCAATCTCGTTAATCAGTATGTGGGATAACCTATGTTAAATATCGTTACCCACTTAAAATGGGAAGGAACCATTTTTATTTCGTACCCACATCAACCTCTTTGACAGCTCTTAAGGTGAGCAAAAATTGTTGTTTTTTGAATAAGAAAATATTCGCTAAGGTATATACAGGAAAACTTAGGATAAATAATAAAATCGGAACGATATGTCAACTAAAATTAATTATGATGTTACCGCAGGCTACAATCAATAATTATCTACCCAGCTCTTCCCACGTCAAAGGGCGGTCAGGTAGATCCATGAGTGGATCTGGCTTACCGGGATATCTTTGAGGTGTGCCAGCAACCGGGACCGCTCAAGCTGCTTCGTCCCCCCGTCTCGGGAATCACCTGTATTTGTGTGCTTATGCGCTCCTTGAGCGCGGTGACATGAGATATAACACCGATGAGCTTGCCTTCCTGCTGTAGGCCCCCAAGAGTCTCCAAGGCTGTCTCAAGTGCTTCTTCATCCAGGGTTCCGAATCCTTCATCGAGAAAGAGCGTGTCTACGCGTACCTTCCGGCTTGCCATCTGGGAAAGGCCAAGGGCCAACGCGAGGCTCACAATGAAACTTTCGCCGCCTGAAAGGTTTTTGGTCGAACGGATTTCACCCGCCTGATAATTATCGATGACATTAAGCTCCAGAGGTTGTAATTCGTCACGGATAAGCAGATAGCGGTCCGTCATCTTCCCGAGCTGACGATTGGCGTGCGCGGTCATCATTTCAAATGTCAGGCCCTGAGCGAAATTACGCAATTTTTTGCCGTCAGCCGAGCCGATAAGTTGATGCAGATCATTCCATCTAACACATTCGGTGTTTTGGGCGCCGATCTTTTCCATTCTTTCCTGCTGCTCTTTATGGAGTTTTTCGTTTTCGCTCAGACTCTTTATCATGCCGCCGACTTCCATCGTAATCCTCTTCAAGTCTGAATCGATGGTGCTGACACCCGCCTTGATACTTTCCAGTGGTTGATCCGTCAGGTGTTTCTCATGCTCCGTTGCCAGCGCGGTCGCCTTGTCCTTCCTGCTTGTGTCCAGTTGGGTCTTCTCCCTGATCAGGTCCTTTTCCTGTTGAGTGAGCCTTTCCCGTTCTTCTTCGTTAAGACAGGCGGATAAATAGCTGCACTCATCTTCGAACCCGGCATTATTAAGCCTGTCCGTCAGATTTTTTTCAGCCTGTAAGAGTCCAATTGCCCGTTTGCGTGTCTTTTTTTCCAGATCGTCTCGCTTCTCTTTCAGGGAGCTGAGCGCTTTCTCCATCTGAGCATGTTCCTCGCGTGCTTTTTCAAAGGCATCAGTTGCATGCGTCACTACGTCCAACAGGCGCTTTTCCTCCTGATCCGCATTCTTTGCTCCGTAGAGCTCGCGGCGTGAAGTACTCAGGGATGCATGCTCTTGCGCCAGCTTCTCGCGTTCCCCGCGGCTCACTTTTAGATCATTTTCAAGTTTTTCGAGCAGGGCCTTGTCCTTATCGATACCAGCTTCCAGGTCATGGATTTTTTTCTCGAGATCAGTTTTCTCCCCTTGCTTTGTCTGCCAAGTATCTTTGCGCACACTCAGGTCTTTCAGTATGGAATCGAGCATAGCAGAGGGGGTCTGACTGACGCCAAAGGGTTCAACATCCTTGAGTGCCAGGGCGCGGGCGTTTTCCACCTCTTTTCTCAGGGCTGCTTCCTCCTTTATCATCCGCTCATGTTCACGGCCGGTTGTATCAACGGTATGCCCGGCGTTTTGCAGTGCCTTGTCTGAGTCTTCCAGTTGCGTCCTTAACATTTCCAGATTTTCTCGAGCCGCCTTCTCTTTTTTGTTCATTTCTTCGGCAGCAATAATAATGCCGGATACTTCAGCAATCTTTGCTTGAGCCCCTGCAATTTCATCGCTCACTTTCCCGGGCCTTTCTTCAGGAGCGGCTTTGATATTCAGCTTCAGCATGTTGTCGGTACATTGTTTATCATCGGCCTCCAGCACGTCCTTCTTTTCATCCCTGCCTTTTTCACCATGCTGTATTTCCGCCAGCATTTTTACTTGCTCCGATTCCAGCTTGCCCAGCTTATCAGATACTTGCTTGAGCTCAGCCCTGGCATCCTTCAATTTCTTTTCTGCTTTACTCAATTCAGGGATATTACCTCGTGCATAGGGATGATCGTTCGACCCGCACAAAGGGCATGCTTTGCCGTCTTCAAGCCGCTTCCTTTCTTCCTCAAGGTCCCGGATACGGTTCAAAAGGGTCACTTGTGTCTCTATGGTTTCAACAGTTCCCTCCATGAGGGCTTTTTTGTCAGTGCAGGTTTTTATCGCATCCGAGGACTTTTCATTACCGGCATGTAAATGTCCAAGGCTTGTTTTCAAGTTGTCAAGTAGGGAAGTTGTGTTGATCATTCGTTCAATGATTTCAAAGGTCTGCTTCAGAAGACTTTCGCGTTCTTTCAGGGTATTATGTTTCTGGTGCCACCAACTGATTTCATGTCCCTTGAGGAGGGAGGCAGCCTTGTCTGTCAGCACTGTAAAGCCTCCTTGCTGCTTCTCGAATTCCTTGCGGGATTTTTCGTGATCAACCTCAATCTGTTTGTGCCTGTCTATAGCAGACTCGTTTTCTCTTGCCGCCGCTCCAAGCGATTCACGGATCTTGACACCCCTGTCTTCAAGGGTATGAAGCGAGGCGAATACATTTGATATTGCAGCCAGATTGGTCAGCAGCGCCACATCGCAGGCATGCTCTGTCTCGTAGACATGGACGGCTTTCAGGCCATCCTGTGATCTTTGCAGGGTCTGTAGCGCAGTATTGATACTCGACGTATGGTCTACAACCTGCTTTTCAACACTAGATATCGATGTGACCTTCTCCTCAATCTGTTTCTTCTGCTCACCCAGTCTGGTATCGAGGTCACGGACCTTCTTGATGACCTCCGCTTCAGATTGCTGCTGCTCCCGTGCCTCTCCCATGACGGCTTCAGTGGTCTTTTTGATGGTCAACGCGTCTGCGCAGGCCTTGTCCTTCAGCGGCAGGGCCGCGAGAGTGCTTTGAAGTTCCTTTATCTCATTTTCCTGTAGATCGCGCACGGCGACCACGCCTCGGTAATCCCCTTCGAGACCGAGAGCCCTGCGTGATTTTTCAAGCCGTAGTCCTTCCGGCTCGAAGACCGCCCGGCGTTTCTCGAAATCCTCATCCAGTTTATCCAGTTCGAGAATCCCATTTTCAAGCGAGGCGATGGTTTCAAGCCAGGTAGAAGCCTTGCGAAGCCCTTCCAGGCGGTTGCCAAGTTCATCTTCATTTAGCTGCTTTTCCTTCAGGCTGGATCGCAGGTCCCTTTCCTCATCCGCGCTTAATACCTGGATGCCGTTGAGCTCTGCCATCAACAGATCGAGCTTGTCCCGCTCTTGATTGCGACGCTCGTGAACCTTCATGGATATCAAGGTATAGATCTCAGTGCCGGTAATCTGCTCAAGGATGGGGGCCCGGGCATCGGGAGGCGCCTGTAGAAACGCCGCAAATCCCCCCTGAGCCAGCAGCATGGACCGGGTGAAGCGCTCAAAGTCCATACCGGTTGCTTCTTCCATAAATCCAGCAACTTGAAGTATCCTTGATTCCAGGACTGACCCGGATTCGGCATCGGAAACCTCATGTTTTGCCTGTTGCAGTTCACCTTCCGGCTTTTTCCTGGCACGGTGCTGGCTCCAGTGAGAGCGGTAGCGGCCCTTTTGCGTTTCGAATGTAACTTCTGAAAAGCATTCACCTGTCTGGCGTGACATGATCTCGTTGCTGCTTTTGGTGACCTTATCCAGGCGAGGCGTCCTGCCGTAAAGTCCGAGGCAGACGGCATCCATAATGGTCGTCTTTCCCGAGCCAGTGGGACCGGTGATGGCGAATATTCCGTCGGACAAATACTCCGGGTGGGTAAAATCGATATTCCATTCCCCTTTGAGAGAATTCAGATTTTTGAACCGGACACCGAGTATTCTCATGCTGCTCTCCTACTGCTCCATCGGGTCTTCTTCATCCAGGGACCCGATTACTTCCCGGTACGCGCTTAAAAGCGCAGGATGTTGTTCTTCCGGGACCTCGTGGGACTCAAGGCAGCGCTTGAATACGTCGGTCACATCCATGTCATCAAGTGTCTCCTCGCTATCCATGCTTTTCATGGCCAGTTCCAGCACCCGGTTGTTCTTAACCCGGAGGATTTCCAGGCCGGTCCCTTCAACTGCCTCGCCCAACAACTCGCGCAGACTCCCGGCAATCTCGCCACCGTCGTAGACAACTTCAAGCCAGGCAGTGCTTTCCTCCGACTTCAGTTTGTCTATGTTCTCGGCAATAGCATGCCAATTCCCCCGCAGGGTTTTCAACTCCTGGAATCTGGGTACGGGAATATTGCTGACAATGGGTCTGCTGCCCGAAAACTCCACGAGGACCACGCCCTTTTCCTGCTGCGCCTCCCCGAAGCCAAGGGGCAGGGGGGAACCGCAGTAACGTATGAAGTCCGAACCGCTGACCCTCTGCGGGACATGGAGATGCCCCAGGGCAAGATAGTCGATGGATTCGGGGAAAACGTCCGTTCTGACTTGCGCGAGAGATCCGATATACAGTTCGCGCACCCCGTCACCGTCGACCGTTTGTCCACCCGCAGTAAAGAGATGTCCCATGGCGACGATAGGAACAGGCTTATCCAGTGTGGAGCGTTTTTGTTCGGCAAGGTCACACACCAGGCTATAATGGGTTCTGATCCCCTCGATAATCTTTCGCTCCTTATCTTCGACGCTCTCACCCGCCTCGGCCGTGCGGATATCGCGGTCCCTGAGATAAGGAATGGCGCAGACGAGCAGCTGTGGCTTCTGATCCGGCCCGGGTAGCACAATCAGCTCATCCTCTGGAGAATTGGAAGCACTTCCCACGACATGGACATTCAGAAATTTAAGAAGCTCTCTGGGCGCATTTAGAAAAGAGGGCGAATCGTGATTTCCTGCCGTTATCACCACATGACGATCCGCGGAAGCCGCCACGCGGCACAGAAAACGGTAGTACAGTCCCTGCGCATAGTTGCTGGGTGTGCTGTTGTCGAATACGTCTCCCGCCACGAGCAGGACATCGATATCTTCCAGTTCAATAAGATCCGCCAGCCAGTTCAGGAAGGCCTCAAATTCCGCGTATCGCTTACGTCCGTACAAGGTGCGGCCGATATGCCAGTCGGAGGTATGGAGAAGTTTCATGGATGTCCTTTGGTGTTGGCGGTGCCTATATCACTTGAAGGAATGGACAAAATAGTGACAACAGCGACTCTTTTCGCGTCACATGCAGCTCTCTGTTTAAGATGGAAGTATTTTTCTTGGAACATAAGCAAAACCATACATCGTAAAATTCTTCTGTCAAGAAATTTTCTATAGTTAAGATTGATGGTCTCGTAAAAAGTCCCAAAAACGTCATGCCGGACTTGATCCGGCATCCAGAACATATTGAAATTACTGGATCCCGGCTTCCGCCGGAATGACAAAAAATGGTGTTTTCTGACTTTTTACTACTTTGTTAAGATCTGTATCTAAAAAACAGTCGCTGTTATTATTCTGGTTTGGAAGTTCAATTGCTACAGGCGTTGGAATATCAAATAGCATCATAAGCTTGCCAAAGCGTGTCAATCGGCAGAAAGAGTTCTAACTGGTTGTCAGGGAGGGGTATAAAGCCGAATTGTTCATAATATGCTTTGGCTTTACTGGATTTGGCATCCACAAAAAATCCGATGATCCCCAAATTTTCAGAAACACAGATAATCCGTTCAATTGCATTAACCATCATATAAGCACCGAAACCCTGCCGTTGTCGTTTTTTGGCAACAGCGAGTCTCGCAAGTTTCGCGGCTGGAGCCCTTGAAGGATATTTTCGGGCATACTTACCGGGCAGTTTCTCTACAATTATCTCACAGGAAGCTAAAGTAAAAAAGCCAAGGATTTCTGCTGGCATATCATCATCTATGAGTACAAATGTTCCCGAAATTCCTTTGATGAGGTGTTGCCTGGCGATTCTTTTCAAATACTGATTTAGCTCATCGCTACCGCAATGGAATCTTGATCTATCGTGACTCCGGTTGATACTTTCAATCTTCAGCATTACAAGACAAACCTTTATACGCCTTAACAGCATCTTTGAGTTTATTGCTGGGAACTGGCGGATTTTCAATAGCACTAAAGAATGTGTTTGCCGATTGAGTTGTCATCTTTATTAACTGTGCATTTTTAATGACCATCTGTGCTTTTTCAAGAGCTGATTGAACGAGAAACTGATTCAGTGTTGAACCTGTGAGTTCAGCAGCTTGCGATAGCGTATCATAAACATGGATTGGTACTCGTGCAGAAACACGCTCATTCTTTTTAGATATCAGCACGGTTATCTCCTCCCTGCTTAATTTGTATTTTTTAATTGTTCAAGAAACGTAACCATTCAGCACAATTTATTTTCAGTTCTTTGAAAAAAGTTCTTGACACGGTTTTTGGGCGAATTTTCAAAAAACCGATACAATCTAAGAACATGTCCGTAGTGTTGTTG
>JAFDBG010000034.1 GCA_019313385.1 Deltaproteobacteria bacterium
TGCTACGGCCTGATCGGGGCGAACGGCTCCGGGAAATCCACCTTTCTGAAGATCCTGGCAGGTCAGCTTGAGCCTGATCGGGGCGAGATTACCAAGGGACGGGGAGAGCGCATCGCAGTGCTCAGCCAGGACCAGTTTGCCTTTGACGAACACACCGTTTTCAATGCCGTGATTATAGGCCATAAGAAGCTCTACAAGGTGATGGTCGAGCGCGAGGCCCTCTATGCTAAAGCTGATTTTACCGAGGAAGACGGCATACGTGCCGGAGAACTGGAAGCCAGGTTCGGTGAAATGAACGGCTATGAGGCAGAGGCAGAGGCCGCGGTCCTGCTAAACGGCCTCGGCATCCCGGAAGAGATGCGTCAGAAAAAGATGAAGGAACTTGACGGCAGTGATAAGGTGCGGGTGCTGCTGGCCCAGGCCTTGTTCGGCAACCCGGATATCCTGCTTCTTGACGAGCCCACCAATCAGCTCGACCTGAAGACCATCACCTGGCTGGATGAGTTTCTCTCCCGCTTCCAGAACACGGTGATCATCGTCTCCCATGACCGCCATTTCCTGAATCAGGTCTGCACCCATGTGGCAGATATCGATTATGGCAAAATCCAGGTCTATGCCGGAAACTATGACTTCTGGTATCAGGCCAGCCAGCTCCATTTCCACCAGAAGGAGGCCGAGGGCAAGAAGACCAGGGCCAAGGCGGAGGAACTCAAGGAATTTATCCGGCGCTTCAGTTCAAACGCCTCCAAGGCCAAGCAGGCCACCTCACGGAAGAAGCTGCTTGAGAAGCTCACCATTGAGAACATGCCGGTTTCTTCCCGGAAATATCCCTTTATCGCCTTCACGCCCGAACGGCCCTGTGGTGACGTTATTCTGGAGATCGAGGGTCTTTCCAAAGAGATCGACGGGGTTTCCATGTTTAAGGATCTCACTCTCACTGTCAACAAGGGCGACAAGATTGCCTTCGTCGGGGATAACAGCCTTATAAAAACCACCCTGTTCCAGATCCTGGCCGGAGAGCTTGAACCGGACAAAGGCAGCTTCCGCTGGGGAGTGACCATCACCAACGCTTATTTCCCGAAAGAGAATAATGAGTATTTCAATAATGAGAACCTTGATCTTATCGGCTGGCTGCGCCAGTTTGCACCTCCCAAGGAGGATGAGAGTTTCATCCGCGGGTTCTTGGGCAAGATGCTTTTTTCCGGAGAGGAGGCGCTGAAAGAGACCTCTGTCCTCTCGGGTGGCGAGCGGGTGCGCTGTATGCTCTCCAAAATGATGCTCTCCGGCGCCAACGCCCTCATTCTTGATGAGCCCACCAACCATCTAGACCTTGAGACAATCACCGCTTTGAATAACGCCCTTACGGCCTTTCCGGAGGTGGTGCTCTTTGCCTCCCATGACCATGAGCTTGTATCCACAATGGCAAACAGGATTGTCGAAATCACTCCGAACGGCATCATCGACGTTATGACTGACTTTGACGAGTACCTGGCGATGAAGGAAGCGACTCTGTCCGGTCAAAACGATTCCCTGCCCAAACAGGCAGCCATGTAAGATTGCAAGATCAATGCTCACATGTACAATCAGATAAGGTTAAAAATTGATTGTTGAAGTGTAGATATAAGCTTCCTGTAGTCAACAAAATCCAGCGAGAAGGAATTATTGTATATTTCTTTTCGTAATCCCGTTATGCGACTGCTGCGTTTTCATAGTAGGGAGACGGTATCATAGGATAGGCCCGGTAAACGTGCCGGAATACTTCTTCAGTCTTAGCCCGTACATCATTTTCTGTGTAACAGTCCACCGGCAGGCCGGTCTTGTCACTCCATAGAAAGTCACGGATAGTGAGGCGCACGGCGTCGCGAGTTGCCTCCTTATCTCGCCAGTGATCGATTCGCAGCTTCCTTGCCTTCAGTTTTTTAAGCAGCTCAACCGCAACAGCTTTGATTTGTTTGATCTCAGGTGCGCTCAAATCTTGCTTCTTCAGAAGATCGAAGATTGCCAACGATTCCTCGTCAAGGCCTTCGCGGGCAGCACGGCTCTCTTCTTCATCGAGTCCGTTAATATATCGCAGCAGAGCCTCGAATGTCTTCTCAATGGTCACCCGGTCCTTTTCGCGGTTATACTCGGCCACGATCTCTTCATAGTGCCGCTGAAAGTTGGTACGCAGTGGGTTCTGCTCCAGTAGTCTCTTAAGTCGATCTTCGATGGCTTGCTTGAGGTTCTGGACGGTTGTACGCTTCGCCGGGCTTCGCTCAAATTCTTTTCGGAGCCGATCAAAGTCAATCATGCTGATGTCGTATGACTCATGTTTATCGGAAACTCCACCGGTGTTTGTCTCAATAGCTCCATCAACCACTTGGTGCAATTGGCGAATGATGTCCGAAATGTCGGCCTGCTCCCGGTCCTGCTGTAGGCTCTTGTAAACAATGTTGATCGCGTCCCGATCGGCCCGGTGAGCGTTTACGCCTTTGGCATTGATGCACGCCTTAAACTTCTTGAATACCTCGCGGCACATCACCTCGAAGCGCTTGCGGGTCTCGTCGTTCTCGTTGGCCGCTTCCTTACAAGCAACGATAGCTGCGTTTCGCTCGAAGCCGGTCATCAGAATAACATTGTCCAGGGATGAGTCTCGGTCATCCAGAAACGACTTTACAAACAAAATGGCCTCGGCCAGGTCAGCTAGCAGCTCTTCGTCAGACCTTGCGGGCTCGGGTTCACCGCCTTCATCACCACGGCTGCCATTACTCGTCCCGGCGAAAGTCGCCAGCGCCTTGCGCAGGTGTTTGAGGATGCCACAGTAATCGACGATCAGACCATTATTCTTACCCTCATTGACGCGGTTGGCCCGGGCGATGGCCTGCATCAGTGTGTGGGCCTTGAGCGACTTGTCGAGATACAGCGTGGACAGGCTTGGTACGTCGAAGCCGGTCAGCCACATAGCACAGACAATAGCGATGCGGAAAGGGTGTTCCTCCTCCTTGAACGCATCGTCCAGTTCCATTCGCTGCATATTGCGGAACTGGGGCTTTTTGCGCATCGACTCGGGCAGATCGATACCCTCCTTGATCAGCCTGCGATGCGGAGTAATGTCCAAATCCCATTTGCGGAACTTATCTACCTCGCCCTGCTCCTCGCTAACGACTACTGCCGTTCGGGTTTCTCGCATCCAGTTAATCTGTTTCTGGAGAGAAATCTCCTCCTGCTCGTCAGTGACCCCCTTCCGCTCCGCCTCCAGTTTGGTGATGCGCTGGTCCCAGTACTTAATGATCAGGTTGTACATCCGCACACAGGTCACCTTGTCAATACAGACCACCATCGCCTTGCCGTTTTCCCACGCTGTCGAATAGTGCTGCACAAAATCCTGTGCCACTTGGTTGAGCCGTTTTTTAGCTGTGATGATGTGATAGTCTCGCTTGAGCTCCCGTTCCAGACGCTGCTGGACGTCGATGTCCTCGGTCTCCAACTCCTCCAGCTTATCGGCGACTCGCTTGTTGAGGTCGCCAATGGACACGCCCAGCTTGTCGCCGCGGGAGTCGTAGTAAAGTGGTACCGTGGCGTTGTCCTCGACTGCCCGCTGGAAGTCATAGGTCGAGACGTACCCACCGAAGACTCGTCGCGTGATCTCGTCCTCCTTGAAGAGCGGAGTGCCGGTAAACCCGATGTAGCTGGCTTTGGGCAGAGCGTTGCGCATGTTGAGAGCCAGCGTGCCGTACTGCGTGCGGTGTGCTTCGTCGGTGATGACGATGATATCATCGCGCTGTGTGTAGCCCTCGTCCGGGTCCACGTTCTGGTTGAACTTATGGATAAGCGAGAAGACATAGGATTTATGCTCGGCCAAAAGTTGGCTAAGGTGATCGCCGCTGGAGGCCCTGCATGGCTCGCGGTCGTGGTCCACCACGCCGCAACCGGCAAAGGTCTTATAAAGCTGCCTGTCCAGATCGTCACGGTCGGTCATCACAAGGAAGGTAAAATTGCCGCCGAGTTTGCGGTGAATCTTCCGCGTAAAGAACACCATGGAATAGCTCTTACCTGCCCCTTGGGTGTGCCAGAAAACACCCAGTTTGCCTTGCCGCTCTTTGCGCTCGCGCACTGATTGGATGGCGAGATTGACGCCAAGGAACTGGTGGTTGCGGGCAAGAATCTTCTTTGTCTCGCCAGTGGACTCGTCGAAGAGAATGAAATTTTCCAACATGTCCATGAAGCTGCGCTTCTCGCAAACGCCCTTTAGCAGCGTTTCCATGTCCACCGCACCTGGATCATCTTCAGATAGGCGCTTCCATTCGTGAAAGTGCTCCCACTTGCTGGTAATCGAGCCTATCTTCGCCTTCTCGCCGTTGCCGAACATCACGATGGCGTTGTGATGGAAAAGATGCGGTATGGTGTCCTTGTAGTCAGAGAAGTTCTTCTCGAAGGCGGTCTTCAGGTTTTTGTGGATGTTCTTGCACTCAATGAAGAGGAGCGGCAGGCCATTGACAAAGCCCACAAGATCCGCCCGCCTGCGATATAAGTCGCCCTTCACCCACAGCTCGCGAACACAGAGGAAGTGATTGTTGCTCGGTTCGGTATAGTCGAAAACCCTCAGGCGCTCTCGCACCCGCTTGCCCTTCTCGTTGTGAAAGGTGACCTGCACGCCGTTGCGGACCAAGTCGTGCTTCTCGCAATTGGTGGATATGATAGTCTGCGAAGCAACGGTGGCGGTGATCTTCCGCACGGCATCGTCATAGGCCTCGTCGGGCAGGTCCTGGTTCAATTCGACAAGCTTCTTGCGCAGGATGCGCTTAAGCACTACTTCGCGGTCTGAGACGCGGCCCAAGAGGCTGTCCGGTCCAAAATCCTCATTGTTGTAGGCGTAGACGGACTCCCAACCGAGTTGCTGCTCAAGGTACTCAGCCGTGGTCTGTTGAACGAGAGTATCTTCTGTGTAAGCACTGTTTGTCATTTCCTCACCTTACCGATACTTGTTCATTTGTTATCAGCGTCGACTTCTGACTCGTACGGCAGAAATAACAATCCCTCCCTGTCTGCATCGCTCCGGAAACACACATCCCAACGTTCCTCCATAAATGAAAGCAGTTTCGTCCCTCGATCTCGCACTTGCTCCGGCCCCCATAGCGCATTTTGGGCAACCTCAATCTCCGAGTGAGAACCGTCCGAGTATCCATTCCTGATTTTACGGCCGCTCTCGTTGTACTTCGGTTTCCTCTTTTCCTCAAAACTGTCATTCTGCAGAGACGAATTGATGGCTTTGGACAGAAGGAGCAGGTTGCCAAGAGAGGCGTTAAAGCGGCAATATTCCTCTTTCGGAATGCCAGAGAATGCATTCCACCACGCATCCGTCGGCGTCTGGGGAGAAATGTGCTCGATGGAGATCTGGTCGCGTGGGGTTTTGAGCAGATCCTTCCACTGAACTTTTTGCTGTCTACTCTCATCTAACAGACTCAACTCATATTCATACAGGAAATAGCGCAGGCCGTACCAACCGTAGTAGCCACTGCCCCCCTCAAACTTTTTTGCCAATACATTGTAGAAATCATCCAACCGCAGTTTGCCATCTTCGCTGAACATGAACGAAAGGCGCTCGGTAAGTTTTCTGTCGATATCGGGCAGGGTAATCTGCTTGCGGTCCAGCTCGCGGGCTGCATTGTAGAACTCACTGCTACGGTAGTTTGCGCGCATGTTGCTCAATCGAAAGGCAAGAAAAATGAAGCGTTCAATGCGTCGGAAAATGAAGACCCGCTGTGCATGATCAAATTTATTTTTCAGAATAACCATTATCAGTGGACGGAAATATCCCACTCCGATTCGATTTAACTTATCCAGTGCCTGGATTTCCGCCTCTGTCAATTCACTTGCCAAGCAAGGGAAGTATGACCTAAACCAATGAACCGAAGACTCTTTTAGACTGTCCACATAATTCTTGATCTCAATCGGCCTGAGCTTGGCCACTGAAACGGTTTTGGTGCTTTCTTCAAGCTCCTCTCCATTCTCATCCTCCATATCGTCAATAATCAAATCCGGCTTCTGCTCTTCCGGCTGCACAAATGTGATCTCACGTTCGGTCTTCTTGTGTACTTGCTGTGGCGAAAACTGCTCATCGAGAAGGTATCTGATGTAGTCACGACCGGTCTTTCGGGAGTACTTGAAATACATGATCCAGTGAGCCCTGAGAAAGTCATCGTCATTCAGCGGTCTTTTCTCGTTCCGACCCAGTTGGTAGTAGATCTCCTTCCAGGCATTGTTGATGTTCTCCCGTAGACTTTGGCGTTCCGCTGGGTCCAGATCGTCATTGCCATACAAGGTGGTGAGATAAATCAGTCTGTTTTTGAGCAGTTCCAGGTCAGAGAGTTTCTTGCCCCGGTTATTCATGGTCTCGAAAGCCACGAACACATCAAATTCATCCCGGATAATGTACTCATTGACGAGGAACCTCTTCGTAAGTTTTTTGTAAACCTCTCGCAGCCCCGGCAAGTTGTCTTGTTCGTAGAGTGCGGCCAGTTGCTCCGAGAAATACAGCTTCGCGTTTTTCAGGTTGAGCGTATAGAAAGTCTCATTGATTGACCCTGCCCCATCCTCCCCCAAGATACGATAGCGCAGATATTCGTAGCTGGGGTTATCCTTGGCGTATCCGAACTTGTAGGTTCTGAAATGGTCTCCGGTGGGCTTCACCTTGAACAGATACTTTTTGATTAACTCGGAGATGCTGAGGCTATCCGTGATGTAGATGTTGTCAGGCTCTTTGCCGTGGTTCTTCGGCAGTGCCATCACAAACTCGATGAACGCCTGAAGAAAAACGATGAATGTAGTTAATCGCTGTTGGCCATCCACGATGTGATACATCCGGTAGGAGTGATCCTCAACGAGCCAATACTCCTTGTCACTCTCGTTTATTTCCTTCTGCTCTACCTCCTTCAGTGTGAGTACGCCAGTGTAATGTGAACGTTTGTCAGGGAGATTGACGAGATCCTCCCAGAAATTCTGGAGTTGCCTTTTCTGCCAGGCATAACCACGCTGATAATCAGGGATGCGAAAAATTTTCTCTTTAAACAAACTATCCAGCGATTTCGGTTCTTCCATCTTGTAATTCTCTCCTAATATTTGTTATTCGTTTCCGGTTTGGGAGCATTCTCACACCGGCACTTCTCCGTTCATCAGCCGTGGAAGGATGAGGTCGCGGGCCTGGGATAAGCAATGGCATTGGTTTCTTAGCAACTTTATCTGCTTCAGTATCGGCCGTGTATTATCCGTAAAATGTGACAGAAGCTTATTCAGCGGGCGTGGAATATGCTGGTCTTTTAGAAATTTGAAGTGTCTTGCGTAGAAGTAGTTCGAGAGATCAATCGAATCTAAAGCGAAATATAAAAATTCCTGCGATAGTGCCTCTTCATTCGATACGATCAACTGCGTCCCATCAGCACCACAAGCAAATGGAAAGTCCACGAATTTTAGAATACGTGTATGGTCACCAAAGACGATAACCGGTTGCCCTATATCAACTACGGCCTCTTCATCATCGGTATAGCCACCGATAAAATCTCGTGACTGGTCAACGCAGGGAATGGGTCCTTCATCGAGGAACTCTGATTTCTTTATCTTTCGCGGCCGTTTCACTCTCCCAAGGATCTCTTTAACCTGTTTTTTCTCCCACCTCTCCGGCACGCCGTCGGTGATGGTTGCGTGTTCATGCCCGGGGAAGCGAAGGTGGACAAACCACTCCTTGTAGAGCAGGCGCGCTGCCTGCTCCAGCAACTGAATCCGCCGTCGGTTGTTATCGATCAGGTCGTCGTAGGCGGAAATTTTATCAGCAATCTCAATTTGTTCATGGATGTCAGGAACGGGAAATTGCAGGGAAAGAAGTTTACCTTGACTCAGGTTGTCTTGAGCCGCCCCTTGCGTGAATTTCTTGTATCTACGTTGAAGGTGTGCGTCAAATAGATACTTGACGAAACGGGCATCTGCTTTGTCTTTCTCTGGAATGAAACCAATTACACTGTCAGGAAAGCAAGCGTCGATAGCCAGTACAGCCGTATCCGCAATGTTCGCTGCGATAGTTATGCAAAGCGTTCCAATCTCCCACAATCTGCTCTGCGCAAGACCTTCTTCACTGTATGTTTGAGAGTATTTCGTCAAGTAGAGGCCAGCGTGTTTTACATCACCGGTTTGAACAAATGGGTATGGGCCATTGTAAAGATGAGCAGCATCACGAGGACGATGACGAGATCGTCCCCGGCTGATATAGCCAAGCTGATCGAGGCTCTTCAGTTTCCAACTCATACCCCCAACGCCTCAAAGTTCTTTTTGATGGTAGCCGCAAGCGTTCTCGCCTCGGCGTTGAGGTCTTCCAGCTCCACGTGGATCTCACGCATGGTCTCCTCGAAGTCGAAGTTCTCATCCTCTTCCTCGGGAGCAACGCCTACGTAGCGGCCGGGTGTCAGGCTCCAGTCGTTGGCCTCGATCTCGGCGCGGTCTACCAGCTTAACCAGTCCTTCCACGTTGCAGAGTTCGGCCTCGGGGAAACGCTCGGTGAGCCAGTGGGCCTGCCGCCAGAAGTAGCGCACTTGCTTGAGCTGCTCGACTGCCTGCTGCCGGGCCTCGTCAGCGGCCTTGCGGGTTCGGTTGATGTCTTTCCTAACCCAGAAATCGCTCGCCTTGGCGTCGCATTCGTTCTCACAGCTCTCGATGAGGCGCGAAGCGAGCTTGTAAAGCAGGTCGGTCTGTTTGACGAGATCGCGGCTGGATTCGGCGAGCGGGGCGAGGCGGTCAACGGCCTTCTTGAGTTCACCGTTGGTGGTCTTCTGCTCTTTCCACGCCATTTCCTGTTCGGCGAGAGCTTTCTGAACCGCCTCGACATCGGCATGGAATAGAGGCAGGGCATCGGCCAGTTCTTTCTGCACCTCGGCGTGGGCGGCATTCTCGGCCAGCGTGTCAAGAAAGGGTTTCATGGTATTGTTCAGGGCATCAAGAGCGGCTGTGAAGTCCGGCAATGGGCGGACGGTTCCGCCGTTTTCATCCTCGGTATTGGAGCACTCCGCACCTTCGTCGAGCATACGGCGGCAATAACCGGAGACGAGATCAAGATATTTCTCGGTCTGCCCGCGGTAGAGCCAGACGATTGCCAGCAGGTTCTGCCGCTGCTCGGGGCTGAAGTCGTAGATCTTGCGGGTGACCTTGCGGTAGACATTGCGTGCGTCGAGCATCAATACTTTATCGCGGTGGGCCTCTGGCTTGTCACGGTTGAGGAACCACAGTTCGCAGGGCACGGTACGTGTATAAAAGAAGTTTGAGCGGATGGCGACCATCACATCTACATCGCCGGACTCAACAAGCTTCTGACGCACCTTGGCCTCGCCGCCCCCTGCACTGGAGGCCTGAGAGGACATAACGAAACCGGCCCGTCCCTTTTCACTGAGGTAGCTGTAGAAGTAGCTTATCCAGACGTAGTTGCCATTAGAGACCTTGTCATTTTTATTGACACCGGGCAGGCCGAAAGGAAGGCGCGGATCAGTCTTTACCTTATCCGCGTCGATCTCGTCCACATTGAACGGGGGGTTGGCCATTACGAAGTCAGCCTTGCCGACCAGCTCGTGAGGGTCTTCGTAGTAGGTGATCGCTTTTTGTATATCTCCTTCGAGACCGTGGACGGCGAGATTCATCTTTGCCAGGCGAATAGTGGTAGCGTTCTTCTCCAGGCCTCGAAAGGTGAGCCGTTCTGTGGGGCTCTGGCCGCGCTCCTCGACGATGCGAGCACTTTGCACGAACATGCCACCGGACCCGCAGGCTGGATCGAGCACCGTTCCACCCTCTGGGTCGAGTACGTGGGCAATGAGTGAGACCAGTGAGATGGGTGTGAAAAACTCGCCGCCGTCATGAGCCTTCTGGTCCGCAAACTGGGTAAGGAAGTACTCGTAAATGCGGCCGAAGACATCACCCGAGACCTTTTTTAACTCATCAGGGTTGAGGGTGCGCAGGAGCTGGCCAAGGACATCGTTGTCCAGTTCCTGATATTCGCTCTTGGGCAGGACACCGCGGAGGTTGTCGTAGTCGCTCTCGATAGACTCCATCGCCTCGATGATGGCCTTGTCGCGGCCCTTGTTGCCAGGGAGGGCCACGAGATAATCGAATTGTGCCTTGGGCTGCAGAAAAATGGCACTCTTCTGGGAGAAGTCCTCTTTGGTTAGTTCCCGTGTCTTGCCGCTGCGGGTAGGAAGGTTGGCTTCGATCCTGTCTTTCACCGCGAGATAGCGGCTGTAAGCGTGTCTCAGGAAGATCAGGCCCATGACGGGCATAAAGTATTCGTTGCTGGCGAAGTTTGAGTTTGCCCGCAGTGTGTCAGCGGCGTTCCAGAGCCGCTTTTCAATAGCTTCAATGTGCTCAAGTTGGGCCAATGTTTACTCCATCGTTATCGCGAGATTTCGGAAAGAAATTTGTTTAATCGCACATGGGACGTATGTATAGATCGGTATTCCCACTTCGTCCTGCAATAATGTTGTATGAAATTGGAATTGCCCCAAGCGAAAAGCGCCAATAGGAGAGCACTTTTAAAGATGTTTGTCAATAATTTTAAAGACAAGCATTTTAAATGGCAATCGTGTGTCCTTGCTCACAAATAATTCTGAAGACTCGTAGATGTACGCGATAAGGAGAAGAACCCCAAAACAGCCAAAATTCTCGTTGCGTAAGGAGTATAGGGTGAAAAATTCAATATTAGAAACTAAAAAGGGGTTAGCCATAGTGGCTAACCCCTTAATATTTATGGCGGGGTCGATGGGACTCGAACCCACGGCCTCCGGCGTGACAGGCCGGCGTTATAACCGACTTAACTACGACCCCGCAAAATATTATGGTAGGCGGAACAGGACTTGAACCTGTGACATCCACGGTGTAAGCGTGGCGCTCTCCCAGCTGAGCTATCCGCCCATCCTTGTTCAATCCCCTGTAACCAAGACCGGCAAAGTAACCAAAAAAACTCTTCCTGTCAAGTAATATTTAGACTATCAGGCATTTACACGCATCTCACCAGCTCCGGCAGTCCCGGTAGCCCCAGCAGCCCCTGTTTCATATGGATAAATTTCCGTTTTGTCTTCCGGGATAAACGCCCTCTGCAGGACATCATCCGCATTTTCCACAAGCACTATCTCCAGTTCTCTAAGAACATTAGCCGGTATCTCGGCAAGATCCTTTTCATTTTCGCTCGGTATGATCACGGTTTTTATGTGTCCGCGATGGGCGGCCAGCAATTTCTCCTTCAGCCCGCCAATGGGAAGTACTCTTCCCCTCAGGGTGATTTCTCCAGTCATGGCAAGATCTCTTCTTACCTTTTTCTTAAGAAGCGCGGAGGTTATGGATGTAGCCATGGCAATTCCCGCGGACGGTCCATCTTTTGGAATAGCACCCTCTGGAGCATGAACATGAATATCCACTTTCTTATAGAAGTTCTCATCTAATCCTAAGTCACTCGCCCTTGATCTGACATAAGTAAGCGCAGCCTGAGCGGATTCCTGCATAACATCTCCCAATTTTCCCGTCAGAGTAAGCTTGCCTGTTCCCCGGAGAACCGAAGACTCTATCGTCAACAATTCACCGCCGACTTCCGTCCACGCGAGACCAACCGTCAACCCCACTCTATCCTTGCCTTCAACCTCCCCGAATTTGAATTTCGGTATACCAAGATATTTTTCCACAGATTTTGAACTCATCTTTATCTTTCTGGTGTTTCCATCGGTGACGATCCTTCTGGCCACCTTTCTGCAGATGGATGCTATCTCCCTTTCAAGATTCCTGACTCCGGCTTCCCGTGTATATTTTCTTATGATAGTCAGCAGTGCCCCATCCGAAAAGGCGATATTTTTTTCGGTCAGGCCATTAGCCTCCATCTCCTTCGCAACAAGATATTTCCGGGCTATATTCAGTTTCTCAGGTTCTGTATATCCCGCGATACGGATCACTTCGGTGCGGTCCTGGAGAGCGGCAGGTATCGTCTGGAGGACATTGGCCGTCGTTATAAACATGATATCGGACAGGTCATAATCGACTTCGATATAATTGTCATTGAAGGCGATATTCTGTTCCGGATCAAGAACTTCAAGAAGCGCCGACGCGGGGTCTCCCCTGAAATCGGAACTCAGTTTATCAATTTCATCCAGACAGAATACGGGGTTGCTAGTGCCAGCCTTCTTCAGAAGCTGGATAATCTTTCCCGGCATGGCCCCTATGTATGTCTTCCTGTGCCCTCTTATCTCGGCCTCATCCCTCAACCCACCAAGAGACAACCTGACAAATTTCCTGTTGGTGGCCCTGGCAATCGATTTTGCTATAGAGGTTTTCCCCACACCCGGAGGACCGACAAAACAGAGTATGGAGCCCTTCTTCTTTTTGGACAGAATCTGAACAGCGAGGTATTCAAGTATCCTCTCTTTCACCTTTTTAAGACCATAATGATCCTCTTCAAGTATCCTCTCCGATTCCCTCAGGTCTTTTTTGTCTTCTGTCTTTTCACACCAGGGCAGCGCGAATATCCAGTCTATATAATTCCTGACCACCGTTGCTTCGGCAGACATAGGAGACATCATCTTCAGCTTCTTCATTTCTTGTTCGACCTTCTGATGTGCCTCTTCAGGGAGTTTCTTTTCTTTGAGTTTCTTTTCCAGCTCCTTCATCTCGCCTTTAAAACTGTCTTCTTCACCCATTTCTTTCTGAATGGCCCTCATCTGCTCATTCAGATAGTAATCCTTCTGGGTTTTCTCCATCTGGGTCTTCACACGTTTTCGTATACGCCCCTCAACTTCCAGTATCTCGATCTCCGCCATCAACAGGGCATATATCTTTTCAAGCCTTACAACAATATCGGTAGTTTCCAGTACCTTCTGTCTCTCATCCAGTTTCACGTGCAGATACGCCGCGACTGTATCGGAGAATTTTTCCGGATCATCTACAGATGACATGGGTCCCATCATCTCAGGTGGAACTTTTCTGTTGAGCTTTCCGTATCTTGTAAACGCCTCCGCAATATTTCTTATAAGCGCCTCCATCTTCGTGTCCGATTCAGCAGAATATCCCTTACCCAGTTCCTCAACATCCACCAGAAAGAAATCCTCGTTGGGTATATAGTTCTTTATAACTCCCCTTTCCACGCCCTCAACCAGTGCTTTTACCGTTCCATCCGGAAGCCTCAACAGCTGTATGATGTTTCCTATGGTACCAACTGTATATATGTCATCTTCCACGGGGTCATCAATTTCGGCACTCTTTTGCGCGGTCAGGAATATCCCCTTCTCATGCCGCATGGCAGATTCCAAGGCGTTAATTGACTTCTCTCTGCCCACAAAAAGAGGCACTATCATATGGGGAAACACGACCACATCCCTCAATGGAAGCAGTGGAATTGTAAGCCTGCTTTTTTCTATATTTTCCTTGCTCTTATTAAAGTCAAACATATGTTTTTGTCATCCCGTTTTTTTTTGTTCGCTATCTTCCTCCGGCTCGGAATCGGAAGTTGTTTCAAGAACCAGAATCGGTTTCTCTCCACTGAGAACCACATCTTCACCTATAAGACATTCTCTTATATCGTCTCTCGATGGAATATCATACATGGTATCCAGCATGGTGTTTTCTATGATAGACTGGAGACCCCTTGCACCGGTTTTTCTGTCCGCAGACAGTTTTGCTATGGCCCTCAGGGCGTCATCAGTTAAGGTAAGCTTTACACCCTCCATCTCAAACATCTTTTTGTACTGCTTCACAATGGAGTTTTTTGGTTCTGTCAGTATCCTCACGAGGTCTTTCTCAACAAGGTCATGGAGGGCGCCGATTACAGGAAGTCTACCCACAAATTCCGGTATCAAACCATACTTCAAGAGATCCTCCGGCCGCACCTCCAACAGGGTTTTGCCTATGTTCTTTTTTTTCTTGCTCTTGATATCGGCGCCGAATCCCATGGAGTTTACGTTCATTCTTCCTTCTACAATATCTTCCAATCCATTGAATGCTCCGCCACATATAAAGAGGATGTTGGTTGTATCTACCTGAATAAATTCCTGTTGCGGGTGTTTTCTCCCACCCTTGGGAGGTACATTCGCCAGGGTTCCCTCTATTATTTTCAGAAGGGCCTGCTGGACACCCTCGCCGGATACGTCCCTGGTAATGGAAGGATTACCCGATTTTTTTGATATCTTGTCAATCTCGTCTATATACACTATGCCATGTGATGCCTTGCGCGCGTCATAATCCGCGTTCTGGAGGAGACTTAATATGATGTTCTCCACATCTTCCCCAACGTATCCCGCCTCGGTCAGAGTAGTGGCATCGGCAATGGCGAATGGCACATTCAACATCCTTGCCAATGTTCTTGCCAAGAGAGTTTTTCCCGAACCGGTAGGACCGATCAGGAGAACATTGCTCTTCTGGAGTTCGACATCATTAAGCTCAATATCCGAGAACAACCGCCTGTAATGATTGTAAACAGCAACGGAAAGAATTTTCTTTGTCCTTTCCTGTCCCACGACATACTGATCTAAAAACTTTTTGATCTCTTTAGGCTGGGGAATATTTTCTCTGACACTTTCCGCGCCCTGAGAGCCCTCTTCTTCAACAATATGCCTGCAGAGTTCTATGCATTCGTCACATATATAAGCGCTTGGACCGGCAACCAGTTTCTTTACTTCGTCCTGTGTCTTTCCACAAAAGGAACAGAAGAGCAATCCATTCACACCATCATTATTCTTTCTTGCCATGTGAAGTCCCTCCCTCTTTGCTACCAGAAACCCTCTTTACAATAACTTCGTCGATTATACCATATTCTAATGCCTGACTGCTTGTCATATAATAATCCCTGTCTGTATCCTGCTCAACTTTTTCAACAGGCTGGCCGGTGTGCTTTGCCAATATGTTATTCAGGTCCTGTTTCAATCTCAATATCTCCTTCGCCTGAATGCCTATATCGCTCGCCTGCCCCTGAGAACCGCCAAGAGGCTGATGTATGACTATCCTCGAATTGGGCAGGGCAAACCTTTTTCCCTTTTTGCCTGCAGCGAGGAGAAGTGCACCCATGCTTGCCGCCTGTCCCATGCAGACAGTGCTGACGGGGGGGGTTATGTATCGCATCGTATCATATATGGCAAGACCGGCGCTAACTACGCCACCGGGTGTATTCAGATAAAAAAAGATATCCCTGTCCGGATCTTCCGATTCCAGATACAGCATCTGGGCTATGACAAGATTTGATACATCATCATCAATAGCCGATCCAAGGAATATAATCCTGTCTCTCAACAGCCTGGAATATATATCGAAAGCCCTTTCCCCCCGACCGTCCTGTTCAATGACCATAGGAATGAGAGCCATTATTTTTCTCCTTTTCCTTTTTTCTTTTTCTTGTCCTTTTTTGCAAGGATTATATTAGCCTTTTCTTCAATAAAGGCTATGGCCTTCTGCTCGAGCAATTCATCTTTAAGGCGCTCTTCCATATTATTGGTCTCATAGGCCTTTTTTACAGCCTCGTAATCCTGCGCGTATTTTTGAGCAAGGATAGTCAGCCTGTCTTCAACGTCTTTCTCTGTCACTTCGATCGACTCTTTCTTCGCGATCTCATTGAATATAAAGGACGCCTTGACAAGTCTGGCCGCCGTATCATTGAATCCATCGTGCAGATTGTAGCTTACTTCAGAGGCTTTATCCTCCGGCATGCCGTTCTGTACCATCCTCTGGCGGGCATCCAGCATCATGGAATAGATCTGTTTTTCCACCCAGGCAGAAGGCACTTCGAATTCATTATTTTCCAACAGCTTGTCAATCATGGTGTTCCGGAGGTCTGCTTGTATTTTTGCTTCTCCATCTTCTCCAAGCGACTTTTTTATATCCTTCTTCAAGTCTTCCAGGGATTCGTATTTATCGAAGTTCTTTACAAATTCCTCATCAACCTCGGGCAATATCTTTTCACGAATACTCTTGAGAGTTACCGAAAACAGCACTTCCTTTCCGGCAATATCCGTCGCGCCATAATCCTCCGGGAATGTTACGGTGATATCTTTTGATTCTCCCCTTTTCATGCCCAACATCTGTTCTTCAAATCCTGGGACAAAGCTTCCTGAGCCTATCTCAAGTGTGTGATCTTTAGATGCCAGTTCCTTGCGCGCCTCTCCATCAAGTTTTCCATCAAAGTCAATCACGGCAAAATCATTATTTACAAGCCCCCTGTCACCTTCGACATCCTTAAGGACGGCATGCATCTGCCTTATCTGATCGAGCCTCTCTTCAATATCAGCTTCGGTAATATCAAGCTCTTCTCTTTCCAGATCAAGGCCTACATAGTCCTTGGGATCAACTACAGGCGCGATTTCAACAGTGGCATCAAACAGAAAATCCGCACCCGTCGTTATACCCTTCTGATCTATAACCGGCTGTGCCACCGCCTGGATATTATTTTTTTCAACGACCTCGGAATAGTGTTTTGAGATCAAATTGGATATCACCTCTTCTTCTGCCTGTTCTTTGTAGTGCACCTCGAGAATATTTCTCGGAACCTTGCCCGGTCTGAATCCCTTGACCCTGGCACTCTTGCCCACAGTCTTGTATACCGAATCAAGTTCCTTCTTCACGTCATCCCAAAGGACCTCAAAGGACAGTTTCTTCTTAACAGAGCTGATCTCTTCTATCTCTACTTTAGCAACCATATCTCCCATTCGTTAACTCCTTTGGCAAGTTTGAGGTGTTTATCAGATATATAAAATCATATGCTTGTTTTCATATAATACTTGGTGCGAGAGAGGGGAGTTGAACCCCTATCCGCTTTCGCGGGCTGGATCCTAAGTCCAGTGCGTCTTCCAGTTCCGCCACTCTCGCAATCCACAAAAGTATTGATATAGTAGTAACTGCAAGACTGATTGTCAACAGCGAATCCCGGCTCGTTGGGAGATGGAAAACCCTAAACAAAAACCGCCTACAATGGCGGTTTTCCGGATATAATGGTCGGGGCGAGAGGATTTGAACCTCCGACCCTCTGAACCCCATTCAGATACGCTACCAGACTGCGCTACGCCCCGACTTTTTTGCTGAAGTATCACTATAGTTTTTGTCTGTCAAGGAGAAGAAGCTCTAATATACAGATAATCTTTTACCCTGTTATATCTCCCCTCTCCCATACAACCTGCCAGTTTCAACGAATCAACTATTGGGAATGCCCCATTCGCCTCTCTAACTTCTATTATCTTCGATGCCGTAATGAGTCCTATCCCAGGGATAAGTATCAATTCCTCCAGTGTCGCCTCATTAAGATCAACCGGCATACCAAAGGCGAGCCTTACAGGGACAGCGACATCCCCGAGGGTTACCCGATATCGAGTCCCGTCACAGGTAACCCTGTCCCCTGAGTGAAGCGCCCTGGCAAGATCAGCCTCCTTGAATCCAGCGATATCAGGGAGGCCCGCTTTTTTGAAAAGATCATAAACTGTTGCCTCTTGCGAGAGGGAATAGATCCCGTCATGATCTTCATCTCCGGCAAGCATCACCATAATGCCGGGTTTTTCATATTCACAGCAGGCAACAGGCCCCCCGGAAGAATATGCATATTGAGAAACATCTCTGGCAGCATATAAAAATACCACAATAACCACAATGCCGATTGCCCCGTAGATCTGTTTCTTGACAAGGTTCTTTTCTTCCATCTTTTTCACAAGATGTTCTTAGTGCCCATTTAGAAATGAGGGTTTTTGTTCAAGATCAAGGCATGCGAAAAAAATAACCGCAGGCATATATTTGATATTCCGAGGATTATTTTTCGAACATAACGCAGATATTGGGCAAAAAAACCATTTATGGATGGGCACTCTTTAGTTTTCCTGCTCCAGACCAAAAGCGTCATGAAGAACCCTGACGGCAAGCTCCGTATACTTGGCCGCTACAACACATGATATCTTGATTTCGGAAGTGCTGATCATCAGTATATTTATCCCCTCTTCCGCAAAGACCGCAAACATCTTTGACGCGACACCGGAATGGCTTTGCATACCGACTCCAACTACGGATATCTTGGAGATATTCTCATCATAATCTATCCTGGATACGCCTATATCCCCGGCGACTGCATCAAGTAGTCTCTTGGCCTCACCAATATCTTTCTGAGAAACTGTGAAGGTCAGGTCGGTATAACCTTTACTGCTCGCGTTCTGAATAATCATATCAACTATAATATCGTGATCAGACAGGGGTGTAAACAACTTGGCGGCAATGCCCGGTTTATCTGGAACATGACTAATCGTAATCTTCGCCTGATCCCTGTCATATGCCACACCGGAAACAACCTCTCTTTCCATATCCTTATCCTCCTTAGTAACCAATGTTCCCATATCCTCGCTGAAAGAGGATCTCACATATACAGGAACCCCGTATGCCTTGGCCAACTCAACGGAACGGGGATGAAGAACCTTCGCTCCAGCTCCTGCCAGGCTCAACATCTCATCGTATGATACCTTTTTGAGCTTTCTTGCCTTACTGTAAAGATTCGGGTCCGTCGTATAGACACCGTTCACATCTGTAAATATTTCGCAGAAATCCGCCTTGAGGGAAGCCGCAATGGCCACGGCGCTCGTATCCGAGCCACCTCTTCCCAGCGTGGTTATGTTTCCATCTTCATCAACACCCTGAAACCCCGCAACAACAACTATCTTCCCTCTTTTCAGCTCATCCGATATCAGTCCGGTGTCGATACTTAGTATCCTTGCGTTGCCGTATATCTTGTTTGTTAATATCTTTACCTGATGCCCTAAAAGAGACATCGCCTTATGGCCCATACCGTTTAGAACAATCGAAAGAAGTGAGATGGATACCTGCTCGCCCGAAGAGACAAGCACGTCGTATTCCCTCCCGTCCGCCGCCCCTCCGGAAGCGCTGTCGGCCATTTGAATAAGTCTGCTTGTTTCACCTGCCATGGCCGACAATACAACAACCACATCATTTCCATTTTCCCTGGTTTGTATAACCCTCTTTGCTATGTTCTGAATCTTTTCAAGATCAGCTACGGAGCTCCCGCCATATTTCTGCACAATTACAGCCACGTATTAAAATCCCTCCTTTTTCAGCATTTCGATAATTGATGAAATGCCGGATTCACAGAAAATTCCTATCTTTCTTTTATTGCCATTACAATATTCCAGACTGATAAACAGGGCCTCCGCGGGAATTATATCATCAACCTTCTCGGCCCATTCAATGACCACCACGCCATCCCCGTAAAAATACTCTTTATGACCCATATCCTCCAGATCACTGGAGCCGGACAGACGGTATACATCCATGTGATAAAGGGGAACCCTTCCGGGATATTCATTGATCAGTGTGAATGTGGGGCTTGTAACGTAATACCCTTCGGGGATTCCGACCCCCTTCGCAATTCCCTGTGTCAGGCATGTCTTACCCGCGCCCAGCTCGCCTGTAAGGGCCACAACGTCCCCGCCTGTCAGGTTTTCGCCTATAATTCTCCCGATATCCAGCGTATCCCCGGGACTTTTAGAAATCAAATCGAAGTTTGTCATTTCACTATCAAAGGAAAAATATTTCTTAGTTTCACTAAACGAGAAAGCCATCATTTTTCAAGAACAACAAAAGCCATCGCGTATCTGCCAGCATGCGAGATACTAATATGGCTGCCTGTTATAGCGGCCTCGTCAACCATGTCCCTCGCCTTTCCATAAAACCTCAGTTCCGGTTTTCCCTCCGGCCCGTTTATGACTTCCACGTCTCTGAGCCCGATTCCATCAAATATACCCCGACCCGCACACTTTAAAAACGCCTCTTTCGCCGCGAACCGTGCCGCGAAATGCTGGGCGGAAAATACCTTTTCACTGCAATACCTTATTTCCCCCTCGGAATACACCCTTCCTGTAAATCTTTCACGCCATTTCTCTATGATTCTTTCGATCCTCGATATCTCAACAAGGTCTGTTCCCACCGCGTAGATCATCTCTTTATCTCATCGACAACTCTGGATAATTTCTTCATAAATTCCACATCGTGAACTCTTACGATATGAGCACCGTTCAGTAGGGAGGCGGCAACACTCGCCGCCGTGCCTTCAACACGATTTTCGGCACGTTCTTCACCTGTGATTTCCCCAACAAACCTCTTGCGTGACGTGCCCACCAGAATCGGCCTCCCCAGTGTTTTCAGTTCGCTCAGATCCCGCAGGATGGCAACATTATC
>JAFDBG010000035.1 GCA_019313385.1 Deltaproteobacteria bacterium
GGGTCAATACCCCCAACACCTAGTGAACATCGTTTACAGCGTGGACTACCAGGGTATCTAATCCTGTTTGCTACCCACGCTTTCGCGTCTCAGCGTCAGTATAGAGCCAGAAAGTCGCCTTCGCCACCGGTGTTCCTCCTGATATCTACGAATTTCACCTCTACACCAGGAATTCCACTTTCCTCTCTCTTACTCTAGCCAAGCGGTTTCGAATGCACTTCCCGGGTTGAGCCCGGGACTTTCACGTCCGACCTACCTAGCCGCCTACACGCTCTTTACGCCCAATAATTCCGAACAACGCTTGCACCCCCCGTATTACCGCGGCTGCTGGCACGGAGTTTGCCGGTGCTTCCTTTGGTGGTACCGTCAAATATGCAGGGTATTAACCTGCATACATTTCTTCCCACCCGACAGAGCTTTACGACCCGAGGGCCTTCCTCACTCACGCGGCGTTGCTGCGTCAGGGTTTCCCCCATTGCGCAAAATTCCTCACTGCTGCCTCCCGTAGGAGTCTGGACCGTGTCTAAGTTCCAGTGTGGCTGATCGTCCTCTAAGACCAGCTAACCATCGCAGCCTTGGTAGGCCATTACCCCACCAACAAGCTAATGGTACGCGAACTCATCCTTCAGCGGTAGCTTATAAATAGAGGCCACCTTTGGCTTATCCGTCTAAACAGATAAGTGTTATTGGGTATTAGCCCATCTTTCGATAAGTTATCCCCAACTAAAGGGCAGATTATCCACGCGTTACTCACCCGTGCGCCACTTTACTCATCCCGCGAACGGAACTTTCTCGTAAGACTTGCATGTGTTAGGCACGCCGCTAGCGTTAGTTCTGAGCCAGGATCAAACTCTCAAGTTTAAATCCAAAAAATGAGATTACTCTCAAAGTAAATTACTACTTTACATCTGGGACCCACAAACCAACTATCTTCCACTATTCAATTCTAAAAGAACTTTAAAATGCCAAGAACAAGTTTTCATTTCTAACCTAAACTTCATCCACTGTCAAGAGTTATTTTTAAAAAAATAAAATAAAACTTCATAACGAAGCGTGACCCCCGACAAGTGAAGCGGGCTTATACGCCGCCCTTTTTAAAGAGTCAAGACATATTTTTAAGAAAAATTGATTTATTCCGGAAATGGCTCAGGATGGCAACTTTAACCTTCCCCCATTGTTAACTCCCACAACCCCACTCTATACTACACAGAGTCCTCACACTATGTGAAACGCAGGCCTTGAAAAAAGACACCACTTAGAGTAGCCTCTGCTATGTCCTTATACATAAACACCCCGTATACATAAACACCCCGTCGGGAGACGCTATAAGAAATCCGCAGTGGGAATCATATGCTAACAGAAATAAATATAGGCAATCTATCCCTCAGAAATAATATCTTTCTGGCGCCAATGGCCGGCGTTACCGACCTGCCATTTCGGGTACTGACAAGAAATTTTGGCAGTTCTCTTTGTTTCACTGAAATGGTAAGCGCAAACGGTCTGGTCAGAAGGACTTATAAAAGTTACGAATATCTCAAATCGTCCCCGGACGACAGGCCTCTCGGCGTGCAGATATTCGGCTCCGATCCGGACATACTTTGTGAGGCGGCCGGGATTGTGACCGAAATGGGCGCGGATCTTGTGGACATCAATGCCGGATGTCCCGTAAAAAAGGTGTTGAAGACAGGCGCGGGGGCTGCTCTGATGCGGAATCCCACGAAATTCGCGGCTATTGTAAAGAACGTCAGAAAGGCCACTCATCTGCCGCTTACAGTCAAGATACGTTCCGGATGGGGGCATGACGAACTAAACGCTATTGAGATCGCCGGAATAGCCGAAGGATGTGGCGCGGATGCGCTGATACTGCACCCGCGGACGGTAAAGCAGGGATTCAGCGGGGTGGCCGACTGGAACCTTATCGAAATGGTAAAAGAAAGGGCGGGTATTCCCATAATAGGAAGTGGCGACATCAGGAGACCGGAAGACGCCCTTGCAATGATGGAGGAAACCGGTTGTGACGGGGTGATGGTGGGAAGGGGCGCCCTTGGAAACCCCTGGATATTCAGGGGAATAACAACTCTTCTGTCGGACGGAACTGTCTCCCCCTCCACTCCTTCTCTGGTGGAGAGGGAAAGTGTAATACGCCTGCATCTGGAGGCGTATATAAGCCTTTATGGCGAGAAGATGGGTGTAAAGAGCTTCCGTAAACATCTCCTGTGGTATACTAAAGGGTTGAAGGAGGGAAGCAAATTCAGAAAGGCTGCCGTCGCTGTAAACGAGGTGGGCGAACTGCATGAGATGCTCCACAAATACCTGCAGTCCTTGGCAGGAGGGATATCTCATGCCGAAAGATTGTACTCCGGGGTCACGATCCCGATTTGATAAAACCGGATCGGGTCATATCTCCGGAGAGCCAGGCTTCAAAAAACCGAAGGTCCTATCCATTCACCAATTACATCTTGACAAATACTCTAAATTGTGGTGAAAGGGGCGGCTTACATATATTGAGAGAGGTTTTTATCGATGAAAAAGAATTTAACCCATTTAAGCAACATTAAAAGAAAAAGGACACACGGTTTTCGAGCCCGAATGGCAACGCGGTGGGGCAGACAGATACTGAACAGAAGAAGGGCAAGGGGAAGAAAAAGGCTTGCCGTTTAACCCTGCATTGATGGCAGCGGCTCATAGAACGCCCTGTAGCACTTGGGGTGTACCCCCGGATCAAATGGAAAAACAATCCTTCGGAAAAAAGGAACGGGTACGCAAGAGGAAAAACTATTTAAGCATATATCAAAGGGGAGTCCGGGTTCACTCAAGCAGCTTCACTGTTATATTGAGCCCCAATCCATCAGGGGAAAAGAGACTCGGAGTAGCGGTCAGTAAAAAGGTGGGAAACGCGGTAAAGAGAAACCGGATCAAACGCCTTTTAAAAGAGTTTTTCAGATTAAACAAAGATAGACTGCCCGATTCAAGAGATGTGGTAATAATAGCGAAAAAGAATGCGTCTTCGCTCAAGTACCAGGATGTATATCTGGAATTGACCGATCTCTTTAAAAAGAAGTAATGCCCATGCGGATTCTAAAAAATATTTTAGTTTTTTTCATAAGGTTTTACCAGGTAGTTATCTCTCCCTGTTTTCCTCAGAGTTGCCGTTTTTATCCAACATGCTCTGAATATGCCATAACAGCTATTGAGCGCCATGGACCTTTCAAGGGAGTTTTCCTTGGTTTTCTGCGTATACTCAGGTGTAATCCCTTCAATCCCGGTGGGTACGATCCAGTAAAATAGTCAATCGTGGAGGTTTTTAATGGACAAGAGAACACTTCTTGCCGTTGTTTTGTCATTAGCGGTATTAATGGGATATCAGTATTTTTTTCAGGCCCCTCCCCGCACACCGGGTGAGCCTGTTCAGGATGCCGGTAAAACGGAAAATATACCTCAGGGAATTACCGGTGATCAGGGCACACATGCGACACCTGGCATTGACCGTCGGAAATCACTGACGAAAAAAGACGAAGACAAGGTAGCCGGAAAGGATGTTGTCGTAGAAGGTCCCCTGTATGCAGCCATTTTCAGTTCCAGAGGCGCGGGCTTAAAGTCTTTCAAGCTGAAAGATTACCGTAAGGATATGGACAAAGATTCACCTCTGGTAGAACTGGTCAATGTTGGAGAAAGCACAGACTATCCCCTTACCATAACCTTTCCGGAATCCAGCATAGATATCCCAACTGATGTAATATACGAATCAAATCTGGACTCCGTGGATTTTACTGATGCCGTGAATGGAAAAACTCTGATCTTTTCCTGGTCATATCCAGGCGAGATCAGTGTGGACAAGATCTACACCTTTTATCCGGACAGATACTCTTTCGATCTTGAGGTCAGACTTACCAACCTCTCTGATGATACCTTCAAAGAAAATGCCCTCATTGAATGGAACCGGTATGTTGACCCCTCGGAAAAGACAGACAGATACAGCCACGAGGGGCCTATCTCCTACGTAAAAGATAAAGTCGTCTCTGAGAAGGTAAAGAAACTGGGGGCAAGAGAGTTCAGCGGGCCGGATGTATCATGGGGAGGATTCGAAACAAAATATTTCATAGCGGCCATGATACCGGAACAGCCATCTCTAACCAACTTCATGGTTTCCAAAGATTCGAGAGACATGGTTTTCACAGCCCTCGAAGGACCTAAGAGTATCATTCCTCCCAGCCAATCGGGGTCGTTCAGATATTCTTTATATTTAGGCCCTAAGAAATATAGCAACCTTAAGGCACAGACTGTCGGCCTTGAGAACTCTATCGACTTTGGCTCATGGGTAAAGTGGCTTGCCCTTCCGCTCCTTACTGCACTCAACTGGATCCATAAATATGTGAACAACTACGGAGTTGCAATCATTATCCTTACCATCCTGGTAAAACTTATCTTCTGGCCACTGGGGAATATAAGCTATAAATCCATGAGAGGAATGCAGAAGCTCCAGCCTAAAATGAAAGAGCTCCAGGAAAAATACAAAGATGACAAGGCCAAACTCCAGCAGGAAACCATGGCTCTCTATAGGACAAACAAAGTAAATCCGATGAGCGGATGTTTTCCAATGGTGATCCAGCTCCCCGTTTTCTTCGGACTTTACAGGGCATTGCTCTACTCCATAGAACTGCGGCACGCGCCATTCATTTTCTGGATACAGGATCTTTCAGCAAAAGACCCATATTACATAACACCGATTGTCATGGGTGCAACCATGTTTCTACAGCAGAGAATGAGTCCGGCGCCGGGAGGGAACGAAATGCAGGCAAAAATGATGATGTGGATGCCTGTCATATTTACATTCCTCTTCCTCAATTTCCCATCGGGGCTGGTGATTTACTGGCTATTCAACAACGTATTGAGTATCGGACAGCAGTATTATATAAATAAGAAAAATCCTTGATATATGAGGTAACCGAAGACATGAAAGATGTGTTAGAGATAAATGGAAAAACAATAGATGAAGCCATACAAAGGGCTTGCAATGAATTTAACCTGCCAAGAGAAAAACTGAATATCGAGATACTTTCCGAAGGGTCATCAGGATTTCTGGGTTTTCTGGGAGTAAGAAAGGCCCGTATCAAAGCCCGTGTCCTGTCAATTGATATTGGTATGAACAATTCACCCGAAGAAGAACCGAAGAAAAGCATGGAGGCGGATGGAAACATCACTCTTGAGGCAAAGGCATTCATCGAGGGCTTGCTCGCGCGCATAGGACTCGATTTTCCCGTGGAGGCAGAAGAAAACGGGGACTCTATTATCCTCAACATTCAGGGAGACGGGGACGGCCTGCTGATAGGGAGAGGGGGGCAAACCCTGGACGCCATGCAGTACCTCACAAGCAAAGTGCTGAACAAGAACGGAAATGGCGGAAAAAGGATTATTTTAGACACGGAAAATTACAGAAAGAAAAGGGAAGAAAATCTTACAGCCCTGGCTGAAAAATTAGGAGAAAAGGCCAAACGAATAAAAAGACCCGTCACCGTAAATCCTATGAACGCGCATGACCGCAGAATAATACACATGGCATTGCAAGATGACAGAGATTTGGCCACAAGGAGTCGCGGAGAAGGCGCTTTCAGAAAGATTGTCATAGTGCCGAACAAAGGCGATAAAACCGCAAACAGGGATCAGAAGTCAGGGGTCAGTGGTCAGGATTAAAAATCGTTCCGTTTATATTCTGACTTCGCGGTTGTTTAAGCTGATACTGACATCTGTGCAACAACTCATTTGCTGTGAATAAAGACTGACGCAGGGTACCGAAAGTTACGCAATGCTGGTAAGAGACGACACAATAGCGGCCATAGCCACGCCACATGGTGTGGGGGGGATCGGCATTGTGAGGGTAAGCGGGCCGGATGCAGAAGGAATATGCCGAATCCTCTTCAGAACGGCGACAGACACGAATTCTCTGAAAAACCACCACCTGTATCACGGCGATATCATATCACCTGAAACAGGCAGCAGCATCGACGAGGTGTTGCTTACCCTGATGAGAAAGCCCCACTCCTACACGGGAGAGGATACCCTGGAGATAAACTGCCACGGCGGACATCTTATCCTGCAGGCAGTTTTGAATGAAGTAATAAAGGCGGGCGCCCGTCCAGCACAGCCGGGTGAATTCACCAAAAGAGCCTACCTCAACGACCGCCTGGATCTGTCACAGGCAGAAGCGGTTATGGACCTGATCACCGCGAGAACGGACAGGGGCCGAGCCATTGCCCTCTCCGGTCTCAAAGGTAACCTGTCAGAAAAGCTGCAACTCATACGTTCCAGTCTGATTGAGATACTCACGGCTCTTGAATCTTCGATAGATTTCACTGAAGAAGATATATCCTCCAAACCCCATCACAACATATCCAAAGATGTGGAGGATGTGATCATCCGCGTAGAAAACATCCTTTCAACCTATAAAGAGGGAAAGCTTGTCAGGGACGGTCTTAGTGTCGTAATCACAGGCAAACCCAATGTAGGAAAATCAAGCCTCCTGAACAGACTCCTCGGCGAAAGACGCGCCATCGTTACCTCCATCCCAGGAACCACAAGGGATTTTATTGAAGAAACAATCAACATCAGGGGGATTCCCGTAAAGCTGACCGATACGGCAGGAGTCAGAAAATCCTCAGAGGCAATAGAAAAAGAAGGAATAGAATTTGTATGGGAAAAGGCCCTGGCGGCGGACATGGTTATCATTCTCATTGACGGCAATACCCGCTTCGCCGATGAAGATTTCGAAGTCATAAACAGAAACAGGAATAAAAGGATGGTGCTGGCCATCAACAAATTAGATCTTTCACACAAGATAACGGATGCTGAAATAACCGATATAATACCCGGTGTGGAACCGATGTGGATATCCGCGAAATATGGAGATGGCATTCCTGAACTGAAAGAAAAAATCTACTCGCTGGCATCAGATAGCGGGGAGCATATGGCATCGGATATTATTCTGACAAACCTTCGCCATAAGAACGCCCTTGAAAAGGCCGCAAAGCTTCTTGCAGCGGCAAAAGACAATATCTCCCGCAACGAAACCTCTCCGGAACTGGCCGCCTTTGATATCAGAGATGCCCTTGATCACCTGGGTGACATTGCCGGAGAGACAACAACCGAAGATGTCCTGGACAGGATATTCTCAAATTTCTGTATCGGAAAATAGCAGGGACGCCGCACGTCATGCCCCTCAAATGGGTGCAAAAACATGAAAGAATATGTACACGAAGAATTGAACAGAGAGATACATTCCATCTCTGGATATTATCTGTACACAGAGGAAGGCTTGCTCCCTTTCAAGGAAAGAGAGGTGCTGAATCTGGTGGGAATAGGAGTTGTGGACAATTCCTGCTGCGGTGTGGGTGGCTGTTGCTTCGTCAGAATTCCGGGCCATGTTATCTCCTGGCAGGACACAAAGGGTGACTTCTACATAAGCAGGGTTGAACCAATAACAGAAGAGGCCGATAAACAAGAAATAAAAAGCTTGCTGGTGTCGTAAAAAGTCCCAAAACCGTCATACCTGGCTTGATCCGGTATCCAGAAGTTGTTGAATTTACTGGATTCCGGCTTCCGCCGGAATGACGAAAAATGGCGTTTTCTGACTTTTTACGAGTGCGTCAATCTTGCTTGACAGCAAATATTCTCACCCACAGATCAGTTTTTAAACACGAGCAAGTGATTTGCTCTATTTATCTATCAGGAACCGTTCACGGTTTACAGTTATCGGTTCGCGGTTGAAAAAACAGAAAGTGGGGGAGAATTATGGGGTCCTATTTTGAGAATTTCTCGTCCCCATGCTCCTGCGTGGAAACTAGGCAAAGAATTAATTCAAGAGTTGAAATCAATATCCCCAATGCTTCAATCGTTGCATAGTGCATTGAAAAAACCGTGAACCGTGAACTGTTATCTCATTCTCTGTTTTCCTCTGATCGTCGATTTTCCCTGCCAGGAGTTTCTCCGTTCCATCTCTCTGTCGATTGAGTTGAGAACCGACATCTTGTTTGTCCCCCAGTCGGGGGCCAGATAGATATCCCTGTATCCATCCGCAGTCAGTCTCTGTATTACCATTTCCGGGGGCAGTATCTCGAGGATGTCACATACAGTGGATACATATTCCTCCTTCGTTATCATGCTGATCTTGCCCTTCTCGTAGAGATCGCCGAGGAGAGTCCCTGAGAGCGCCAGCAGAAGGTGTATTTTTATGCCCTGAACCGGCAGGGACGCCACCGCCTTTGCCGTTTGAATAATATCCTCCCTTGTTTCTCCCGGTAGTCCGACAATGATATGAACACAGATGTTGATATGTTTGTTCGCGGTTCGTTCCACGGCATCCAGAAAAGTCTTTGAATCGTGCCCCCTGTTGATGAACTTCAATGTCCTGTCATGGATGGACTGAAGTCCGTATTCCAGCCATATATGGTGATCTTTCGCATACTCTTCAAACAGATGGAGTATCTCATCCGGCACGCAATCGGGCCTCGTGCCGACAGATATGCCCGCTATATCGTCCTGCGACAGGGCTTCATCATAGAGGGCCTTGAGCCTGTCGTAAGGTGCATAGGTGTTTGTGGCCGTCTGAAAGTAGGCGATGAATTTTTGCGCCCCCCTTTTCTCCCTGTAGAATTCCCTGCCCTTTTCAATCTGTTCAGTCACAGATGGCAGCGGATCCATTTGCCGGAGTTTTGAAAAACGGCCGTCACAGTAAATGCACCCACCTTCCCCCACCTTCCCATCGCGGTTGGGACAGGTAAATCCGGCATCTATCTGTAATTTGTAAACCTTGCAGCCGAATTTGTTGATAAAAAAGCTTTTCAGATCGTAATATCTCTTTGAATTGTTCCAGAATTCCGGTTTCGGCATGATCCTCTCTACCGCGCGCAATGCGTGCTCCCTCTTTTTTTATTGTCTTTTTCAGGCTAATGCTATTAGACTGCTGTCATTAATTCAAGCGATTATATACATATCATCTCCAGATTAGTTATAGTTACCAGAGAGTTCAAGGAGTCAAGGATTCGAGTGATTGGAGAAAAACTTTATATACAGGTGTGCACATGAGTTTTCCGGAAAAATTTGATGTTATAGTCGTCGGTGCCGGGCATGCGGGCTGTGAAGCGGCGCTTGCCGCCGCGAGAATGGGGTGCCAGACACTGCTCTTTAGCATCAATCTTGATTCAATCGCCCTGATGCCGTGTAATCCCGCCATAGGGGGACTCGCCAAGGGACAGCTCGTGAAGGAGATTGACGCCCTTGGGGGTGAAATGGGAAAGATAGCTGACAGAACAGCCTGTCATTTCAGACTCTTGAACAGTTCCAAGGGACCCGCCGTTCAGTCTTCTCGCATGCAGTGCGACAAGCAGCTCTACCGGCTCGCCATGAAGGAGGTTGTGGAAAGAGAGAAAAATCTCCATGTCAGGCAGGCGCTCGTGGATGGAATCGTTACTGAGGGGGGAAAGGCCACGGGGGTGGTTGATAATACGGGTTTTTTCTACAGCGGTGAGACAGTGGTGGTGACCACAGGGACCTTTCTCAACGGTCTTGTTCATATAGGTGCGTCCCGCCAGTCCGCGGGAAGGGCTGGAGAAATTGCCTCCATAGGTCTGGCTGATTCCCTAAGACAACTGGGGTTTGAGATGGGGCGCATGAAAACGGGGACTCCGCCGAGGCTGCGAGCCTCTTCTATCGACTTCTCTGTTCTGGAAAGACAAGACAGCGATCCCGACCCGCAGCCATTTTCCTTCACAACGAGCAGACTGCGAGAGGAACGACTCCCCTCCTATTTCTCCAGCACCACCGGTGAAACGCACAGGATCATACGGGACAACATCAACAAATCATCCCTTTATTCCGGCGCTATAAAGGGGGTCAGCGCGCGTTACTGCCCATCGCTCGAAGACAAGGTGATGCGGTTTGCCGATAAGGAGAGCCACCCCGTCGTGTTGGAATTTGAGGGGCTTGAAACAGAAGAGATCTACTCCAAAGGCCTGGGCAACAGCTTCCCACTGGAACTTCAGGAAAAGCTGGTTCATTCCGTTCCAGGCCTTGAGAACGCGGAGATAATGCGCAACGCCTATGCAATAGAATATGATTTTGTGCAGCCTACCCAGCTTACACAGACCCTTGAAACAAAACTCGTCAGGGGATTATACTTGGCTGGGCAGATAAACGGGACATCCGGTTATGAAGAGGCCGCCGCTCAGGGGATGTGGGCCGGCATCAACGCCGCACTGGCGGCGCAGAAAAGGTCACCATTCATACTTGACCGATGTGACGCCTATATGGGAGTGCTTGTTGACGATCTGATTACGCTGGGAGTTGATGAGCCCTACCGGATGTTCACGTCCAGGGCGGAATACCGGCTGATCTTGAGAGAGGACAACGCGACCATCCGCCTTATGGGGAAGGGCTGCGATCTGGGCTTGATCTCCCATGATAACTATAATGACCTGAAGGAGAGGGTTCGCGAGATCGACATGCGCATAAAGAATCTTTCAGACAGGAAGATCTATCCCTCTGCCGAAATAAATCAGACACTGTGTGAATTAAATACAGCTCCCATCAGAAGCCCCGTCACACTTCACCATCTATTGAAGAGACCCGAGCTCAAGTACGATGATCTGAGAGTCCTGGACGGATGGGAAGAGATTTCCGACAGAGAAGTAAAAAGGCAGGTGGAAATAGAGATCAAATATGAGGGATATATAAAGCGGCAGCTTGAGTCGGTCGAAAAATTCAAAGGGCTGGAGAATAAAAAGATGCCACCCGGGTTTGACTATTCGACTGTCCCGGGTCTTTCAAATGAACTGCGGAAAAAGCTATCATCTATAAGGCCGGTTTCCATAGGCCAGGCCAGGAGGATATCGGGGATGACGCAGGCGGCGCTTACCGCCGTGCTTGTCTACCTGAAAAAGTTTGAAAAAAGTGGAGACAGAAAAGTGCGGGACAAACAGTGACAAACCCGTAAAAAGCTTTTTAGGAGCGAATCCAAGCATTTTGGGGAAAAGATGCTGGTAGTGACCGGCGTTAAGAAAATCTAACTGTTTGAGTGCGTAAGCACGAGTTTTAGATTTTTAGCAGGGCAATAACAGCATCCCCAAAATGGTTTTGAGCGAAGAAAAGAGACTTTTTGCGAGCGCACCAACAGTGAAAGGATGCATAATGAACAACGAATACATATTGCCGGACAAGATCATTAAGCTGATGAAAAAGGGGGTCAGGATTCCCAACCCGTGTTCCGTGGAAATCGGTGGAAACGTCGAGATAGACAGGATATCCGGCAGAGGAGTTGTTCTGTACAGCGGGACAAAGCTTTATGGGGGCAAAACGCTTATCTGTGCCGACACAAAGCTGGGTTATGAGGCGCCGGTCACTGTGGTTGACTGCCAGCTCGGCCGGGGGGTAAAATTGAACGGTGGCTTCTTCAAGGGATCGGTTTTTCTGGACGACGTGGAGATGGCATACGGCGCGCATGTGAGAGATGGGTGCATCCTTGAAGAGGAGGCCAGAGCGGCGCATACAGTCGCCCTGAAACAGACGATTCTATTTCCCTTTGTGACCCTGGGCAGCCTTATAAATTTCTGCGATTGTCTCATGTCCGGAGGCACAGACGGGAAAAACCACAGCGAGGTGGGAAGTTCCTACATCCATTTCAATTATACACCCAATCAGGACAAGGCAACCGCGTCACTGATAGGAGATGTCCCGACAGGTGTGATGCTGAATCAGGCCCCCATCTTTCTGGGTGGCCAGGGCGGCCTGGTTGGCCCTGTAAGAATCGGACACGGCACCGTGATAGCGGCAGGCACTATCTACAGGAAAGATTGTCCCGAAGGGGGAAAACTTCTGGCAGGGGGGAGTGACACCCCTGTTGAGAAAGAATTTTATCGGGGGCTTTACTGCGATGTTGGCAGAAAAGTCCGCAACAATATCTGTTATATTGCAAACCTGCTGGCGTTGAAGCAATGGTATCTGCACGTTCGCCCCTCTTTTTTCCACACCCATGAATTCGGCCGGGAATTGTGTGAGGGAGCAGTTGAAAAACTGGATATGGCCATCAAAGAAAGACTGAAACGTTTCAAGGCATTTTCCGAAAATATGAGTGAATCTGTAAGAATCGGCAGAGACATCTTGAATGGAAAGAAGAGAGGATTCACCCTTGATTTGGAAGAGGGATTGTTGAACAACTGGCCACGGCTTGAAGAATGCCTGACAAAGGGGCTGGAGAAAGCCACTGCCCTGGAAAAACGGGACCTGTTTCTCGATGCGCTTCATAGTGGGAAAAATGCGGAGGCGGGATATGTAAAGGCCATCCAGTCACTGGACGATAATGCCCTGTCTTTCGGCACGGCATGGCTTCAGGCCGTGGTTGACAGTATCACGCGGGAAGCCTTTGATATTGTGCCTTCGTGCAGGTAAGAATTCCTTAGGAGGCTCCCCTAAAACAGCCCCGGGTTCATCCGGAATCTGAATTCCACTGTCTTATATTTTCCGGGTCCTGAAACGAATGTTCTTTCAGTGAATGTAACATTGTTTTCTCTATCGACGAAGATTACGTTTGAAGAGCGCGTGCCATATATTTCACTCTGTATGAAGATTGAAGAAAGAAGCCTTTCCCATTCAAGCCCTATCCCCGTATCCGGGAGGTATCCATCGTCAGGCCTGGAGGTGTCGGCGAGTATGTAAAATATCTCATCCGGTGGAGGGTTTATAGTACTTGATATCAGGCTGTCAAACAGTTTTTTGCCCTGTTCCACCTTTGGCCAGGGTGTGTCCAGCAGGTGGTTGCTGAGTCCATGCACCCCCGGGGATATCTCGTGGAAGACACCGCCCGCGTTCGAAACATAAAAGAGACCGCTTCTGTCACCCAGGATCAGATTGAAACCGTTATACCTGTCGAAGACTTGCCTTATATTTTGAATGTATTCTCCCGGATTTTCACCGCCTCGGAGAAACTCGCTAACCAGGTTTCCTCGTGACGGCGCGTCACTCTTCAGGTTGCGGATATCCCGGAAGTTTGTGATGGCGGCCATACGTCCGGTCTTTGTTATACCGAGCCACGTTCCCCCATCCTTCAGATCCCTTCCGGTCAGCATATCGGGGTTTTCTTCCAGGAAAGAGGCCTGTGCCGTGGGCCTTTCGTAAAATTCATCGCGGTTTGCCGCGAGAATAAGAGGATATACGGGATGAGACTTGTATGAAAAAAGTATCAGGCACATATCTCTCTCCGTCTACTGCCCTTCTCTGACCTTCTGCACCATCTTCGACATCACATCACCGGCCTTTCCTTCGATGAGTATGTCCGCGCGGGAATCATATGGGGTTTCGCCGATATTGACGATAATAAGCCTTGCGCCCGCTTCTTTGGCGTATGCCGGCATGAGGGCTGCCGGATGTACGACAAGTGAAGATCCCACAACAAGGAACAGGTCGCAATGCCTGGAATATGCTGTAGCGGCATCCAGCACTTCAGGAGGAAGCGCCTCCCCGAAGAACACGACATCGGGTTTGAGAATACCCTGGCATATTTCACATTCCGGCACCTCGACACCATTCTTTAATTTTTCTCTGATGTGTTCCACCGGATATCGTTCACCACAACTCAGACATCTGACCCACTGCATGTTGCCGTGCAGTTCGAAGACTCTGTCCGTGGAAATCCCCGCCTTCTGGTGGAGATTGTCGATATTCTGCGTGATGACACAATCAAGCCTGCCCATCTCTTCCAACTCGGCAATGGCAAGGTGACCCCTGTTTGGGTTGACATTTGAGAACAGGTCACCTCCTATCAATATCTTCCATTGTTTTTTTCGGGTTTCTTCGCTCTTCAGAAATTTTTGTATGGTAAAGTCGTCGGGATCAAATTTTGTCCAGATTCCCCCCGGGCCCCGGAAATCAGGGATTCCCGATTCGGTACTGATGCCGGCGCCGGTAAACACCACAAGCCTTCTGGAGGCCAGAATCATTTCAGCCGCTGCCGCGATTTTTGCACCCAAATTGTTATTGATCATCCTTTTGCTCTCCATGTACAATCAACTACTTGAACCCGTGCTTCTTCAGTTTGTATCTGAGTGTTCGCTCGGTGATTCCCAGAAGTTCCGCGGCCTTTGTCTGGTTATTCCCGGCCTCACCCAGGGCACGTTCTATCATCTCGCGTTCCAGGGATTCAACCTCGTTTTTGAGGCCCCCACCCTCTTTACGGTCGGAAAAATGGTGAGGGGGAACCGTTTCAAATGGCAGATCTCTTATGGATATAACCTGGTCTCTTGTTATGACCACCGCCCTCTCGATAATATTTTCCAGTTCTCTCACATTGCCAGGATAATCGTATTTCATGAGGATATCCATGGCCTCGCTGCTTAACCCTCTTATGTCTCTATCATTTTCTGCGGAAAATCGTTTTATGAAATATTCTGTTAATACAGAGATATCCCCCCTTCTGTCCCTGAGAGGAGGAATGGTCATGGAAACCACATTTAACCTGTAGTAGAGGTCTTCCCTGAAGGTTCCTTCTTTTACCTTTTCTTCAAGGTTCTGATTTGTCGCGCTGATAATCCTGACATCCGCCCGTATGGTTTTATTTCCGCCCAGCCTCTGAAATTCGCGTTCCTGAAGAAACCTCAGAAGCTTTACCTGGACGGGAGGAGAAAGCTCTCCGATCTCATCGAGGAAAAGTGTGCCTCCGTCCGCCTCTTCGAACCGCCCTATCCTCCGCGCGATTGCCCCGGTGAATGCCCCCTTTTCGTGGCCGAAAAGTTCGCTTTCCAGCAGGGTTTCTGGAATGGCCCCGCAATTCACCACGATCATAGGCTCTTTTGAGCGGGGGCTTGTCGCGTGGGCCAGCTTTGCAAACAGTTCTTTGCCTGTTCCGCTTTCCCCCATGATTAGCACGCTAGCCCGACTTGACGCGACCCTTCCCACCATGTTTATTATGGCTTCCATGCTGGGGTCTTTATAGATAATCTGTCCTGGCGAAGTCTCTTTCTTCCACAGTTTATGGCGCAGGATCTCGTTTTCTCTGAGGAGGGTTTGCCTTTCCGAAATTCTGTCAATAAGGATGATCAGCTCGTCCAGATTAATGGGTTTGGCAATATAATCCACAGCACCGAGCTTCATGGCATCGACTGCCGTCTCTATTGTGCCATACGCTGTCATCATTATGACGCTGATTTCCGGATTGATGTTTTTTATCTTCTCCAGCACTTCTATTCCGTTCATTCCCGGCATTTTGAAATCAAGGAGGAGCAGATCGAAATGACCGCCTTGCACCCGTTGTATGGCGATGTTTCCATCCTCGGCTTCCGCGACCTTATGTCCTTCGCCGGCGAGGAAACCCTTAAGCATTTCTCTTTGCGACTGTCCGTCTTCAACAACCAGTATGTTCAATTTGCCCATCACTCCCTGCCCTTTTCTCTGTTTTCCACGGGGAGCAGAACATCAAATGTTGTTCCCGAACCCACCTTGCTCTCAACATGAATCTCTCCGCCGTGGCCTCGTATTATCTCATGTACCAGGGAAAGCCCGAGGCCCAGGCCCTTTTCTTTTGTTGTATATTCCGGGTTGAATATATGGTCTATCTCGTCAGGCGTCAACCCGCACCCGGTGTCTGATATTTTTATACTTATCATGCCTCTTCCATCCGGTTCGACAGAGATAGTGATGGTACCCCTCCCGGGGATGGCCTCCATTGCGTTCTTCATAATGTTGTAAAAGGCCTGTCTCAACTTGTCCACATCCATGGGTATAATCAGAGGGCTGTCATCTTTCCAGACGGTCTTTATGGCAATGTCCTTAAGATCGGCTTCTTCTCTTACGAGACCGACAATTCTCTCCAACACATAGGTGATGGAGTGGTCACTGAATTCCAGGCGGCGGTTTCGGGAAAAGATGACAAACTCTTCTACAATTCTGTTCAGGCGCTTTATCTCTTCACTGATAATCCTTGTAATATGCTGAAATCCCCTTTTCTTTTCCTCTTCATCTGGGGGATATTCACGCCGGATTCTCTGGCTGGCCATACTGATCGCGTTCAGGGGGTTGCGGATTTCATGGGCCACTCCGGCCGCGAGTTGACCCAGGGCGGACAGCTTTTCAGCCTGTCGGAGGCGCCTTCCCATCTCTTCCATTCTCAGTGAATATCTTTTCTGACCGCGGTATAGAGCGAACATCGACAGGATGCCTATTGCCATAATGAAGATTATGGAGACTATCATTCTGTTTCTGTTTTCTTTTAATATCCTGTCGCTGCTCTCGCGGTTAAGGCCAAGGCGGGCAAATCCTACAATCTTTCCGTCGAGACGTACCGGAACCGTAATTTCAAGAAGCTCGGATGCTCCGAAGGTCACCTTGCGGCTCGCTTTTTTGATCTTTCCTTTCAGCACATCAAGGGCAATAACATCCACATCCTTGAACTTCTCCTGAACATTACCGGCCTGGCCCAGCACCCTGCCAGACCTGTTTATTACCACAAGATGGCTCAGTCCCTGCTGATCCCATCCAACCTCTTCGATAGCCTTTTTTATGACAATTCTGGGGCCCCACCAGCTACGAAGACCTTCATCATTAAGGGCTATCAAGACAGCTCCGCTTCCGTCCTTGCGACGAAGAGTAATATATCCCATCTCGTTGAGTTTCCCAAACCTGTCAAAGAGATCTATGATCATATCTTCGTTCCAGACCGCATCACGATTCGTTCCGGGTGAAAATTCCTTAAGGAACTCCCCGCTTTTAAAGACTACTTCGTCATGTCCATCGAGAACAGCAACAAACCACAATTTCTCGCGGTCGGCAATTTCTTTCAGGCCTTCTTTACTTAGATGTCTAGCCCTCCATTTGGTGTCAATTTCACGTGCCAGGACTACAAGGTCTTTGACGAGGGTTTCTTGAGGGGAAAATACCTTTTCACTGAATGGAACGATAGTGTTATCATTTTTTGCGCCTTTTTCAAGGGCCTGTCGCAGATAGTCAAGATTCTCCTGGGCCACGTTTTCCACGGTTGTTATAATATCAAGCCCCCTGTTTTCCATAAAGCCTGCCAGTGTTTTATCAAGACGCCCCAGGTCCATGATCCCCATGACAAGTATTAGAAAAAGGAAAAGCCCTACGATAAGGGCAACTGCCAGGGGACGCAAAAAGGCCCCCTTGTACCTCGGAGATGAACTATACCAGTCTGTGTCTTTCGGTAGTTTCATTTACATTCTTTCCGTATGGACATTCCTGATTCCGTTGATTTATGGACACTTGCGCACTTAACATCTAAAAGTTTTGGAAATCACTGTACCACAACTGATGCCATTAGAATAGCTTGGAAAGTAAGCATTATGTGTTATTCTCGAAGCTGGCATGGCCCGACAATTTTGTCGAAGTTGCCCTGTGGATATGCTGGTAACTGGCTTATATTCATTACTTTTTGGGGTAACCACCATTGACGGTTTCGACATTTTTCCCGCATGAGATGTTCTTATTCGGGAACGGTTTTTCATGTATATCTTTAAGTATCATATGGTTAGCAGCAATGGCACGAAAAATGCATTTCTGAACGGGTAATTAGACTGGAGATTCCCTCCTGTTTTTCCGGTCTTAAACCCTGTAATAAGATATAGTGAGCTTGTGGTTTTTATCTCCTGAAGACCGCAAGCTCATGAAATCAAGAGTTCCAGTCTGAGATCTCCCTCTCCATTCTTTCATTCCATTTCGACACATTTGTAGCGAGTTGACGTTGCGTGGATTCGCTATTTCACCAAAAGATTGTAATTTGTTCCGAGATGTTTTCGCGTCATAATATTCCGGTTGACACAGGTTTTCTGAACGTATAGTAATAACTACTGTTTGGCAGGTAAAAATGTGAGAAGGAGGCCTTTATGAAGACAAAGATGACTGAACTTTTTGGAATCAAGTACCCTATTATGTTAGCCGGGATGAGCTGGATCAGTATCCCTGAGATGGTGGCGGCTGTTTCCAATGCCGGCGGACTGGGCCTCCTTGCTACAGGGCCATTGAACCCCGTTGAAACACGCGCCTCTATCCAGAAAATACGTAAACTGACCGACAAACCATTCGGGGCGAACGCAACGCTCCTTTTTCCGGGGGCAAAAGAAAACGCGAAGGTGCTCCTTGAAGAAGAAGTCCCCGTCATTAACTTTTCTCTCGGCAAGGGGGAATGGATAGCAAATGCCGCCCACAAATACGGTGGAAAAGTTGTTGCCACAGTTGTTAATGAACGTCATGGGAGTGCGGCGCAGCAACAAGGCGCGGATGCTCTTGTTGCTACCGGATATGAAGCAGCCGCGCATGGAGGCGACGCAACATCTCTGGTACTGGTTCCCAGTATAGTGGATGCGGTGAACATCCCTGTAATAGCCGCGGGCGGCTTCGCGGATGGCAGAGGACTTGCTGCCGCGCTGGCCCTTGGAGCCGAAGGCATCTCCATGGGAACACGCCTGATGGTCACACAGGAAAGCGGAACCCACGAGAACTACAAAAAACTCTCCCTCGAGAAGGGAGTAACCGACACAATCTACGGAAATTACTTTGACGGGCTGGGCTGTCGTTCACTGAAAACACCGGCGGCTATTAAGGCATACAAGAAAGGCTTTCTGGGCATGCCTGATTTTCTGGCCGCACTCATCAATTCCCGAGATATCGCAAAGATGATGAATCTTCCCTACTCCAAACTGTTTATCGGCGTGCTTTTATCGGGGGTCAAGAACTCGGTGATGATGGCCTACCTTGCAAATGCCTTTAAGGCGATAAGACTGGCAACCGAAAAGGGAGACACAAAGAAGGGCGTGCTTACTGTAGGGCAAGCTACCGGCCTTATTCATGATATACCTACAGTCTCCGAGCTGTTCGAGCGAATGGCGCAGGAAGCGCACGAGGCGCAGAAAAGAATCTCCGACGCAATTGAATGAGGGAAAACCACTTCTCATGAAAAAGGGATTGCGGGTTACCCGCAATCCCTTAATTGTTTTCTGGTGGAGCTGGACGGGATCGAACCGACGACCTCTTGAATGCCATTGTAATGTATGCCCTCATATCTATTTAATATCTCAGCATATTTCACCCCTTTTGTATAGCCAATTTACAATATCCCTTTACCCATTTATTTCAATATGTTAAAGACCACGGATCGGCGATTATTTTACACAATTCTTACACAATTTCCCGACGGGATATCTTAAAAATGAATGACTACCAGAAAATATACCAAATTCCAGCACCTTATAAAATCACAATTTATAAACGCAGTGAAACACCAAATCTATATTACTATTTTTCTTTCAACAAAAAATCATATAGAGGTTCTTGTAAAACTGATACTCTTGAAATTGCCATTACACGTTCAACAGAGAAGTGGATTGATGCAAAAAGAGGTAAGAACTTAAACAAAGCTGTAAGGATTGAAACGATAATAAAGAAGTATCTTGATTGGAAAAAGCCAGACATATCTGCAAATACTCTCTATCAATATGAGATTCACGCCAAATATATAAAAGAAAAGTTTAAGAATAAAAACATTAATTCTTTTTCTAAGAAAGATTTTACTGATTATGAAGTGTGGAGAAGAAAATACTATAGAGATCACAAGTCAAAGCAAACACAAAAATATAAACGAAATGGAAAAACGATAGAAGGTAGAGTTTGGATGAACATAGGAAATTCTACTATAAACAGAGAGATTGGGTTACTTGTAAGTATATTACGATTTGCGCAAACAGAACTTGAATTACTTCAAGGTCAGATAGTTCCAGGTTGGAAACAGAGAAAAGAGAAAAGACGAGATGAATTACTTACAAAAGATGAATATGAAAGACTGAAACAATACTGGCTGAACAAAAACCCTTACTATTGGAATATTATATCATTCGTTCAGAATACAGGATTGCGCTACCCAAGTGAAGTCAACAATTTAAAATGGAAAGACATAAAACGGAGCAAGAACTATATTATAATTCGTAATAGAAAAGCGAAACCTAACATAGATATGCCTGTACCTCTTGTAGGAACAGCAGAAGAAATAATGGGTTCCTCGCTGTTTCATGTGGGTAGTCTGAATTCAAGTTTACCACCGATGAGGTAAATCATCGTGATCAGGTTTCTCGTTGTACGATATCCCCTGGCCTTGGCTTTGGCA
>JAFDBG010000036.1 GCA_019313385.1 Deltaproteobacteria bacterium
CAAATACGGTTGCCCCGAGATCTTCAACACGGATCAGGGCAGCCAGTTTACCTCTGAAGCCTTTACAGGAGCTCTCCTTTCGAAGGGCATTTCAATTAGCATGGATGGCAAGGGCCGTTGGATGGACAATGTCTTTATCGAACGACTCTGGAAAAGCGTCAAGTACGAGGATATTTACCTGAAGGCATATGGTTCAATGATGGAGTTGAGGAAAGGGCTTGCTACCTATTTCACATTCTACAACGAAAAAAGATGGCACCAAAGTTTTGACAAGAAGACCCCGGCTATGGTTTACTTCAATACCCAACCGCAGAGACAGGCTGTGGCATGAGCATCAACCCAGGGCAGCTTCACACTTATAAATCCCTGTTACCTGTCCTAATAAACCAGACCACCTGTAAGATTGTCGGCAATGTTATTTGGTCGCAAGAGATATGATGTCACAAAAATTGAACTATAATATAGAGCATCCTGGTGCATTCTACATCCAAGAAGAACATATGCGGATGCTATGGTAAGTAACACCTAATAGAACATGTTTATTTTTATTAGCTCGCTAACCCCGCCGCAAGCAGCGGGGTTAGCGCTTGCTGTTCAATTCAAAGGTTTCACAGTTTATCCAGAGAGAAAACTGACTGGCCGCTGCATTTATCCCTTGAGTGTGCGAGAAGCTCATCACTTTTACTGTTTCAGGGCCAGTTTTTCTATTTGAGAATAACCGCAGATACATTTCATCATTTTGGAGGCAAAAAAAGTGAAAGATGAAGTAAAAACCAGAGAGCAACTAATAAATGAACTGGGTACACTGCGCCGGCGGTTCGCTCAAATGGAAGCTTTAGAAGTCGGGCAGGAAGCGGAGGACTTTTTTGCTGTTTCAAAGGAGGATATTCTAAACAGCTTGATAGAACACGTAATACACCAAGACACAGAGCTGGTGATATTATGGGCAAACCAGTCGGCATGTGAATCAGAGGGCTTGACATTTGAGGAACTCGTGGGACGCCATTGCTATGAGATATGGGCACAGCGTACCGATCCCTGCCCGGATTGTCCGGTCTTGAAGGCCATGGAAACGGGCCGGTATCAGGAAGTGGAGAAGGAAAGTGCGGACGGAAGGGCCTGGTCCTTAAGGGGTTATCCGGTTCAAGACTCCAATGGTAATATAATAGGCGGGGTTGAAGTCGCACTGGATATCACCGGGCGAAAACTGGCCGAAGAGGCGCTGAAGAGAAACGCGGCGCGCTATCGTCACATCGTCGAAAATCAGACCGACCTGATCTGCCGTTCTATGCCGGGAGGGATACTCACCTTCGTAAACGATGTTTACTGTCGCTGTTTTAGAAAAAAAAGAGAGGAGTTGCTCGGGCACAGTTTTGCGCCACTGATTCCGGAAGAAGATCGTGTCGTGGTAGAAAACAGTTTGTCATTGCTTACCCCGGAAGATCCTGTTGCCACTGTTGAACATGGGATCATTTCTCCTGACGGTGAGATCGGCTGGCAGCAATGGATTCATAGAGCGATATTTAATGACAAAGGAAAAGTCATCGAGTTTCAGTCGGTGGGACGGGACATCACCGAGCGAAAGCAGATGGAAAAGGCTTTACGGGAATCCCATGCCATGCTGAGACAACGCGTAAAAGGACGAACTATTGAACTCTTAACGAAAAACGAACAGTTGACGAACGAGATAGGAGAACGCAGGCAGGCGGAGGAGATGCTGCGGAAATCTGAAAACAGGTATCGAACCGTCTTCGAAACAACCGGCACCGCAACAGTAATCATTGAAGATGACATGATAATCTCCCTGGTAAACAGGGAATTTGAAAAACTGTCCGGTTATTCCAAAGAGGAACTGGAGAACAAAAAAAGTTGGACAGAATTTGTTCCAGAAGACGATTTAAAAAGAATAAAAGAGTATCATCACCTGAGAAGATCTGATCCCAGTACTGCTCCATGGAACTATGAGTTCACGTTCACTGACAGGCACGGTAATATAAAGGATATCCTTGGGGTCGTGGCCATGATCCCCGGAACAAAAAGGAGCGTAGCATCACTTTCAGATATGACCGAACACAAGCGTATGGACAGGGTGCTAGAAGAAAGCGAGAAAAGGCTCCGTCTTATTACTGATAATGTATCAGATGTAATCTGGACCTTAGATATGAACTTTCGGTATACCTACGTCAGTCCTTCCGTTACACGCATGCGAGGTTACAGTATCGAAGAAGTTTTGGGGAAGACAGTGGAGAGTACCTTAACCCCGGCCTCTTTAGATGTCGCTAATAGGGTCCTTGCGGAAGAGCTGGCTATGGAAGGCAAGACGCAAAAGGACCTGTCACGAGTGCGGACACTGGAACTTGAAATGACACATAAGGACGGCTCCACACTTTGGACGGATATGAAAACAACTTTTCTGCGAGACTCAAATGGCCAGCCTGTGGAAATGCTGGGAGTCTCGCGGGACATTACCGACCGGAAGCGGGCGGAGGATGCGCTCCATGAGTCGAAAAAACAACTTCGGGATATTTCTGCCAGACTGTTAATGGCTCGTGAAGATTCAAGAAAACATTTTGCACAGGAACTCCACGACAGCATCGGGCAAATCCTGACAACCATCAAATTTGGTGTGGAGAATTTTGTAAGGCCAAGAGACAAGGATACGGCGCCGCCTGACGTTGACCTTGAAAAGGTAAGGACTCTTGTCCTTATAGCGCAAGACGGGATTGAAGAAACACGTAGAATATGCGCGGACTTATGGCCATCCATCCTGGATGATCTGGGGATCCTGCCCGCCATTTCCCGGCTTTGCAGGGAATTTCAGATTATTTATTCGGGCATTCACATTGAGCAACAGATTAACGTTCAGGAAGACGAAGTGCCTGCCTCTCTAAAAATAGTGATGTACAGGGTCTTACAGGAAGCCCTAAATAACATTGCCAAACACAGCAAGGCTAATCTCGTTTACGTTTCTCTGAATAAAGCGAAAGACACGATAGGACTATCAATCAAAGATAACGGCAAGGGGTTTAATACAGAGGATGTTTTCTACGGAGACAGTTTCAAGAGAAGGCTGGGTTCTTTTAACATGAAAGAGCGAACGGAACTTTCAGGCGGATCTTTTGTTGTAAAGTCCATACGGGGAAAGGGAACCACCATTCTATCGTCGTGGCATATCGGGGAATAACCGCTACTCTGCGATCAACCCCTTCTTTGCGGCAAAGGCTGTCATATCCGAGGCGGAGTGCAGGTCTAACTTTTTCATAAGATTGGCTCGATGCTTCTCTACGGTTTTTACGCTGATGCACAGGTAATCGGCAATCTCTCTGTTCTTATATCCCTCGGCAATCAACTTCAATATCTCTTGCTCGCGATTAGTGACGGTATCCCATGCCGAATTTTTCCTGAACGTATTTTTCCCTTCCAGATACCCATCTATCACCTTTTCGGAAACTCCGGGGCTGAGATATGATTTTCCGGCCAGAACGGTTTCTATCGCCATTATTAATTCACCCCGCGTGGCATCTTTCAAGACATACCCGTCGGCGCCGGACTGGAGAGCGGCCAAGATGTATTCGTCTTCGTCGTGAATGGTCAACGTCAGGATCCTTACATCCGGAAATTGTTTCTTGATTTCCCTGATGGCATCCATGCCGCTCGTCTTCGGCATGGAGAGGTCCATCAATACGAGGTCTGGTTTCAGATTTTGCACGCATTGGATGGCAGTGCGGCCATTCTCCGCCTCCCCTATGACTTCGAGATTCGGAGTCGAAGAGAGAAGCGCCCGCAACCCTTCCCGGAGTATCGTATGATCTTCAGCGATAACAATCCTTTTTTTTCCCATGAAAAGGCCTCCCATGCCAGGTTCAAAGAGTTTTAAAATTGTGTTATCATCCAAAAGCACTTTTGTCCAAAATAAATGACCGATGCCGTTCAATCGGCCTGTGAATATTGACCAGATATGATCTGGCAATAAACAATCCTGTACTATTTGGTCATTATTCTTTACTTAAAAGACTTCGGGGGAATTCCTTTTTTAAAAATCTGTCGTCAAGATCGTCAATGATGAAGGAAATCGCTGTAAGCCTATGAATGCTCAGGAATATTACCACCGTGTGATTGACCGGTTAAAAAATTGTTATCAATTCACACACTATGTCATTGCATCGGGCAATGAACTTGCCGCAGAGGCGCATGATACTGTTTTCCCAGCAATAGCAAAACCGGTTGATCGACTTGAAAAACTTACAGTTCAAAGAGGTCTTCAGGTTCATATGCCCGTTATCGGAGAAAGGTCTCAGTCGGTGCTTATGCCGCTTGATCTTGAAATCTTTCTGACACAGGAAAACCACAAACTGTACGAAAACAAGAAAACCCAAAGGGAATTGTTCGATCAGATCATCCACATTATTCGCTTTCTTGAAAACCTCTTCCAATCAAGGGGCATCCCCTATCTTCTGGATTACACGCCTTCCGGCGGGCATATCTTATTTCAGAATCTTTTGGGATATCGAGCCACGGAGGAGTTGAAAGAAATTGGTTTTCTGGAAGAAGATCTTATTAAGGCATGTGACTACATTGACCCTGACGACATCAGACGCTGGTACGGGGTTTCTCTTGACGCGGCACGTGTGTTTAGCGGGCTCGGTAAAATTGCGGAATATATTTCCCTTCTTGCCATGAAAGCTTTTAAAGATAACGAATCCAAAGGCCTTCTCCCTGTTGTCATTTCCGATAGTAGTGACCGCTGTATCAACTTTGATAATTCGTGGAGTGAAGGGTCTCCTTTTATGCGTAACATTCGAAGCCCCTTCAGCCTCCACAAAAAAAATCAGGAAAAATACGGGAAATACTATGCCCCACCCCTTGCAGATGTAATCGGTGCCTGCTTTGATGGAAAGATTGCAAATGAAGAAACCAGTATGAATTTCATCCTGGATTGCATGTGGGATCTGGAGATGGCAGCGAATCACGCGCAGAGGTTTTCCGGTTTTATACCCTGTTCCAACGAAACATTGATCGATTTTGTTTGTGAATACAAGACATCTGGCCATTATCTGTTTCACCGGGATTTTGAAAGCCAGGAAGATATTCCTCGAGGATTTGCCCTGGAGCATGCAAAAAAAGAGGGAAACATTCCCGACTGGACAAGACAGACCCTATACTTTCCAAATCCCTCGGCCCTTCAACCAAAAAAAATAACAGGGTTTGTTTACGATTTTCTTATCCATGCCAACTGGAAACCAAAAGCCATCGCAAACATCCTTCGAGATATGTATCAAAATCCTTTTTTTAACTGGTCGCAGGATTTTTTTAAATATCCGGCGGAGGAAAAAGCAAATTTCTGGGCAAGAACATACAGCGCCGTTGCCCTCTGGAGGATCGGCAGACTGAATGTGTAATTTGAGGAACAACCGGTGCTTTGAATTGAACAGCGAGCGCATTCCCCGCTGCTTGTGGCGGGGAGCTTCAATTACACCAAAGGTCACCAATATCAGGAAATGAACCTCTTACGAATATATACTATATCTTGTGGTCTATTTTTCTTGACGCACAACTTCCATTTTCCTATACTTTTTTTAAGAAAGAGACGGTGATGGACCATGAACAACTCAGATTTGGTGATGCAGGATCCCGCACCCGGAACGCGGCTTCTTATGTTTCGGGGCGATACCCTGACCTTTACTCTTTTCCTTTCCCATTCCGAAAAGGGGTGCGCATGGCTTCGTACCAACATCGGACATGCGCAGATCACGAGAGACGAAAGCATACGGGAAGTCAACCATGATGACCCTCCGCTGGGGCGTGACTGGTTTGATATCCCTATGAAACGAGTGGATGACCGGCGCTTTCAGGTCACCCTTCCCCTTTGTGAAGTCGGACATTTCCAGGCCAAAGGCTTCTTTTTGAAGGAAGGGGAGCCAACCCCGCTTTGGCCACGTGGTCCCAATACCGTTATCAACGTGGAGCCGGCAGATACCTGTTGCTCGAACATAATCTATAACGCTTTTGTACGGCAGTTTGGTCCGAATACAAGCGGTTGCTCCCCTGATCCGTCGGAAGAGGAAAGTATCCAGATTCTTGACAGGGCCGGTTATGGTGTGATCCCGCCATCCGGAACCTTTCGTGATCTGATCCGGGAACTCGACTTTATTGTGGGAAAACTCGGGTGCCGGATCATTCAACTGCTCCCTATCCATCCTACACAAAACACTTACCCCCGTATGGGACGATTTGGAAGCCCTTACGCGGCGCTTAGTTTTACCGCCGTCGATCCGGCCCTGGCGGAATTCGATCCGCGGGCCACCCCCCTGGAGCAGTTCACCGAGCTTGTTGACGCAGTTCATGAACGAAACGCAAAAATTCTTATAGATATCGCCATCAACCATACAGGATGGGCCGCCGGCCTCCACGAGACCCATCCACAATGGCTGGTTCGGGACGAGGATGGTCGAATCAAAGTTCCCGGGGCGTGGGGTGTCCTGTGGGAAGACCTGACAGCGCTTGATTACACCCATAAAGATCTGTGGCGATACATGGCGGATGTTTTTCTCACGTGGTGCAGGAGGGGCGTGGACGGATTCCGGTGCGATGCGGGATACATGATTCCGGTCCCTGCCTGGAAGTACATTGTTAGCATTGTCCGTGATCAGTATCCCGATACAGCTTTTTTTCTTGAAGGACTTGGCGGAAAAATATCCGTGACCCGTGACATACTGAACACAGCCAACTTTGACTGGGCTTATTCTGAATTGTTTCAAAACTATGATCGAAACCAGATCGAAAACTACCTTCCCGAAGCCATCGAGATTTCCAAAGGCGACGGTATCATGATACATTTTGCCGAAACCCATGACAACATTCGCCTGGCCTCACGCTCAAAGGTCTATGCCCTGATGCGCACCGCCCTGTGCGCCCTTTGTTCTCAACAGGGAGGTTTTGGTTTTGCAGGCGGGGTGGAGTGGTACGCAACAGAAAAGATCAACGTTCACGAATCTCCTTCCCTTAACTGGGGGGCGACATCCAACCAGGTGCAGCATATCCGCCGCCTCAATACCCTCCTCAGAGTTCACCCTGCCTTTCACGACAAAACCGAGTTGAAGCTGATTCAACAGGGTGGGGAAAACCACATTGTCCTGATGCGCCACCATCTTCCCTCTGGGAAAAGGCTTCTTATTGTGGCGAACCTTGATGACGAAAACGAGATCCCTGGATCCTGGAATCCGCAGCAGGCAGGCATGGATAGCACCGCGTTTGTGGACCTCCTGTCCGAAAAGGAAGTGGTCGTTACCGAGTCCGGAGGGCGGCATACGTATCTTCTCGGTCCCGGTCAGGTTCTCTGCCTTACCGCAGATAAAGATGATGTCGACCTTGTCCGCAACGCAGACCGGTCGGGCTTCATGATTCCGGAGCGAATTGAAGAAAAGCGTCTGCGTGCCAGGGCCCTTGATGTGCTCCGGTTTTATGGGGGCGTCCGGGATCTGGGGAATTTTGATCCTGATCAGGCCGCTAAACATTTGGCTGAAGATCCGGTTGAGTACTGTCGCAGCCTCAATCCCTTTAGTCAGGAACCCCGCGTGATAACATGGCAATGGCCAAATGACACAAGGCGGGAAGTAATGGTGCCGCCGGAACATTTTCTCTTGGTTCGTTCCGATACACCTTTTCGAGCCCGAATTATGGAAAATGAACGGTGCAAGGCGCAGGAAGAGAGTCTGTCTTGTTCCGACGGATCGTTTTTCACCCTTTTTTCTCCACTGCCCGTCCCGACATCTCACCGTTCTAATACTCTGAAGCTGTCGGTTTACAATCCGGGACGTTGCGAACATGCCGAAGCGCCTCTTCTTTTCCTGTCCCGACCGGGAGATGTTGAGGTGAAAAGAATCTTTCGAAGATCAGAATTGCTGAACAAACCGCTCCTCCTGTTGGGGAGCAACGGCCGCGGAGGTATGCTTCGGGCGGGCGTTTCGTGGGGGGAGCTGCGCAGCAGGTATGATGCACTTCTTGCCGCAAATCTGAATCCTGCTTATCCCGAAGATCGCCGGGTCATGTTCACCCGGTGCCGCGCCTGGCTCGTGTTTCAGGACTACTCACAGGAGGTCTGCGGCGACTGCTTTGATTCGTTCTGTTTTGACTACAATTCCCGCGGCTTCTGGCGGTATCATGTTCCTACCGGCCAGGGGGAACATATATTGCTTAGCATAGGGGTTGAGATGGTGCCTGGAAAGAATGCCGTACGCATGGTCTTTTCCCGCCACACTTCTGGAGGGGAGGAGAGGAAGCTGGCAGACCGTGAGGAGGTTCGGCTTATTCTTCGTCCGGACATTGAGGATCGTAATTTTCACGAAACCACCAAGGCGTATACAGGGCCGGAACGCGACTGGCCAAATTCCGTGGAGACACACTCCCAAAGTTTTGTCTTTGCGCCCGAAGCGGAACATAAACTCCATGTTTGGATCTCCAGCGGCAGCTTTGTGCGGGAACCGGAGTGGCATTACATGGTACGCCGATCCCTGGATGCGGAACGTGGCCTTGATCCTGATTCGGACCTGTTCAGCCCCGGTTATTTTTCTGCAAGCCTGAAGGGAGGGGAGTCTGTTGAACTGAAAGCGCAAATCGAGGACACGGATGATACAAAGTCCATGGACATGATGACCGTGAGCGGGGATAGAGAGGTGTCCGCCTTTGAGAAAAACACCTCGTGGAAACTGGATGAAGCCTTGGAGCGCGCGCTGGATCACTATGTGGTGAAACGGAAAAACTTTAAGACGGTGATTGCAGGGTATCCCTGGTTTCTCGATTGGGGACGCGACACACTAATTTTTGTTCGAGGTTTGATAAAAACAGAAAAGACTGAAGATGCCCGTGCTATCTTAAAACAGTTCGGGCAGTTCGAAAGAGAAGGAACTATTCCCAATACGATCCGTGGTAAGGATACGACAAACCGAGATACCTCCGATGCACCGCTGTGGTTTTCCCTGGCATGTTCCGATCTCTTGCGTGCCGAAGGAAGAGAGGGTTTTCTCGACGCCGAGTGTGGTGACAGGACAATACGCCAGGTACTCCTCTCAATAGGGCGCTCTTTTACCAGGGGAACTTTCAACGGCATCCGCATGGATACGGAATCGGGCTTGATTTTCAGCCCCGCCCATTTTACCTGGATGGACACAAATCACCCCGCGGGGACGCCGCGCGAAGGATACCCAGTCGAAATCCAGGCCCTCTGGTATGCCGCTCTCTCCTTTTTAGCCTGTATTGATCATGACGGGAAAGGAGAAGACAATTGGGCAAAAAGGGCCTCGCAGGTTCAGTCATCTATTTTAGACCTCTTTATGCTCGAAGAAGAAGGGTACCTGTCGGACTGCCTCCACGCCCGTCCCGGAGTGCCGGCAAACCGGGCAGAGCGGGATGACGCCCTCCGGCCGAATCAGCTTTTCGCCGTGACGCTGGGAGCCGTCACAGACACAACCGTCTCCCGCAAGATCATGACGGCGTGTGAAAGACTCCTCGTTCCCGGTGCCGTTCGCAGTCTGGCAGACCGGACGGTTCGCCGTCCGCTTACAATTGTCCACCGGGAAAAGGTAATTAACGATCCGTATAATCCCTATCAGGGAAGATATGAGGGAGATGAGGACTCAAGGCGGAAACCCGCGTATCATAATGGAACGGCATGGACCTGGCTGTTCCCCACTTTCTGCGAGGCATGGATGAAAGCATACGGCGACAGAGGAAAGGAAACTGCTTTGGCATGGCTTGCAAGCAGTACCATTCTTATCAACCAGGGGTGCGCGGGACATGTGCCGGAGATCCTGGATGGTGATTTTCCCCACGGGCAACGTGGCTGCGACGCACAGGCCTGGGGGGCAAGTGAACTGCTTCGGGTGCTTTTGGAATTAAAGGATCAGGAAATTTAAGATTGACTCTTTGAGAGCAGTAAAATAAGATTCCGCCAGTATGGTTGTCAACAGGGAAGAGTTCGCCATGAGTCTCAAAAAACAATTTCTAATTTATTGCCTGACAGATGAGACAAATTGGGGAAATGATCGGGATGCCGATGAATATACGCCATCTCACTCTGGTAATTGTGAAAATTCAGTGATTGTTTAAATATTCAGGAAATTGATAAAATGAAGAATTTACAAACTTTTGAAGTGGTTCCAGATATTCCGGAATCTTTGTCTTTTCTTGAGGTATTATCGCGTAATCTCTGGTGGTGCTGGCAGAAAGAAGCCATAGAGCTTTTCCGTCGCATCAATCCCCCCCTATGGGTGGAGGTTCAAAGAAACCCTGTCATCTTTTTAACACGCATTTCCCAGGAGCGATTTGAGGAACTCGCGGAAGATGACGGTTTTCTGGCCCACCTGGAGCGGGTGCGAAAGAGCTTCGAAAAACTTGATCTTGCCAGGGCGGATAGTCCCAGTAAGTTGTTCGCGGAGGATGAGACGATCGCCTATTTTTCCATGGAGTTTGGAATTCATGAAAGCCTCCCCCTTTTTGCCGGAGGACTCGGGGTCCTCGCAGGCGACTACCTGAAGGCCGCCTCGGACATGTCTCTTCCCCTGACAGGGGTTGGGCTTCTCTATCGGCAGGGTTACTTTCATCAGTTTCTAGACCAGGATGGATGGCAGCAGGAGACATATCCGGAAACCGATATCTTTCAACTTCCTGTGGAGAAGGCCCGGGATCGTTCGGGAAACGAGGTACATGTCGCTGTTACCGGACCAGATGGTGAAATCCATGCGGTGGTCTGGAAGCTTACTGTCGGCCGCGTCCCTCTCTACCTTCTTGACACGAATCTGCCGGAGAATACACCCGATGCCCGGGATATCACCTCCAGACTGTATCTCAGCGATCAAAAGAGGCGCCTTGCCCAGGAAGTGCTCTTGGGGATAGGCGGGATACGTGCCCTTGAGGCCTTAAATATTTTTCCAACGGTATATCATATGAATGAGGGGCATTCCGCCTTTTCCAGCCTGGAACGGCTTGCTCAAATCATTTCCAGATATAATGTCGATTTGAAAACCGCTCTGGAGATCATCCCGCGAACTTCAGTCTTTACCACACATACCCCGGTGAGGGCCGGTTATGACAGGTTTTCTGCCGATCTCGTGAGGCCGTGTCTCATTCCATTTGAAGAGAAACTGGGCACCGATATTGACGAGATTTTATCATGGGGCAGAGTAGAGAATGGTGATACGGACGGATTGTTTTCCATGTTTGCGCTGGGGTTGCGTATGTCCCAGTACTGCAACGGGGTCAGTCGGTTGCATGGCAGTGTGGCACGACGTATGTGGTCACATGTCTGGCCGGAGAGACCCGAAGATGAGGTTCCCATCACCCATGTCACAAACGGCATACATATTCTTTCGTGGATTTCCCATGAGAATGCCCTGCTCTTCGAAAACTATCTCGGCCCTGACTGGCATTCACAGCTTGCGAAACCGGAACTTATTGAGAGGATTGATGAAATCTACGACGAGGCACTTATGCGTGCCCATGAAATGGGCAGCGCTCGCCTTATTCGCTACTGCCGAAAACATTTGGTAGGACAACACCGGCGTCTCAATTCCCCTGAGACGATGATGAAGGAAGTTGAATCCGTACTGGATCAGGATGTGCTGACTATTGCTTGCGCGCGACGTTTTGCCACGTACAAGCGGGCCAATCTCCTGCTTCACGATCCGGAACGTTTTGAGGCGATACTCAATTCCGAAACACACCCGGTACAGTTTATCTTCGCGGGAAAGGCTCATCCTGACGATAGTGAGGGAAAAGATTTAATCAAAAACCTGATCCAGTTTGCTAACAGATCAAACACGCGCCATCGAATGATCTTTCTCGATGACTACGATATGAACACGGCACGGCACCTGGTACAGGGAGCGGATGTGTGGCTTAATACCCCCAGGCGACCGTTCGAAGCATGCGGCACTTCCGGTATGAAGGCGGCCATCAACGGCGTACTCAACTTGAGTATCCTTGATGGATGGTGGTGCGAAGGATACTCCGAAGAAAGAGGCTGGCGGATAGGCAACGGAGAAGAGTATACAGATACGGCTTACCAGGATGCTGTTGAGAGCCAGGCCCTTTACAATGTTCTGGAAAACGATGTGATCCCCTCTTTTTATGAAAGAAGGAGTGGAGATGCTACGACACGCTGGGTAAGGATGATGAAAGAGTCGATGAAGATGGTTATGTGGAGTTTTTCCAGCCGTCGAATGGTGGATGAATACGAAAGACGCTTTTATATGCCGGCGGCAAAACGTTTCAGAGGTCTGATCGAAAACGATGCCGCCGAGGCCGGGAGCCTGGTGACCCAGCGCGAAAGGCTCCAAGATCTCTGGAAGGGTATTCGGATAAAGCCGCCTGTAAGGGACGCGAACGGTCCGTTTCGTGTAGGACAAACCATTCATATGACAGCAAAGGTAACTCTGGGGAAACTTCGTCCGGATGAAGTTGAAGTGCAACTTTACTATGGTTACCTGAAATCTTTGGAAACCTTGACTGCCAGCCAAACCCAGGGAATGACTGTGATGGAGGACATGGGAGACGGACGTTATCTTTATGGCTGCGATATAATCTGCCCTGATTCAGGGCGATACGGTTTTACGGCACGGGTAATGCCAAATGGAGATGACCTGATCAAGTTTGCTCCCGGACTCATTACCCGGGCATGAGTCAATTAAGATTTTTAAAAGATGTTCTTTATCAGTAAATAAATAGCTAGGAATGGTTTATGATTAACCCTCGAACCCCCCCCCGAATTCTTATCGTGACACCTGAAGTCACATACCTGCCCGACGGTATGGGAAATCTTGCGAACAATCTTACCGCCAAGGCGGGAGGTCTGGCCGATGTCTCGGCTGCCCTTATCAGCGCCCTGTTTGACAATGGAGTTGATGTTCATGTCGCGATGCCGGATTACCGTGCTATCTTCAATGAACATCTTGATCCTGTGTTGGGAAAGGAACTAAATACTGTCAGGGAAAGGATGCCCGACGAAAGGATTCACCTTGCTGAAGACAGGGCATTTTTTTATAAGAGCAAGGTCTATTCCAATTACGGATATAAAAACATCAACGCAGCGCTCGCATTTCAGCGGGAGGTCATCAACAACATCATCCCCCGTGTTCGGCCGGATCTAATCCATTGCAACGACTGGATGACCGGTCTCATTCCTGCCTTTGCAAGGCAACTGAGTATCCCATGTCTTTTTACGATACATAATATCCACACTGTAAAGTGTCCTATGTCCTACATCGAAGACAGCGGAATCGATGCCGCGTCATTCTGGCTGCATCTTTTCTTCGAGCATCATCCGTCCAGCTGTGAGAAAGCCCGGGACATTGACCCCGTGGATTTCCTCACAAGCGGGGTCTTCGCCGCCCACTTTGTCAATACGGTTAGCCCGACCTTCCTTTCGGAGATAATCGAAGGCCAGCACGGTTTTATACAGGCGCCTCTGAGACAGGAACTGGCCAATAAACGGAATGCCGGCTGTGCCGCGGGAATTCTAAACGCGCCGGAGCCCTCTTTTAACCCCGCCACGGACAAGGATTTATTCTGTCGGTACAGCCCAAAGGATCATGTCGCAGGAAAAATAAAGAACAAGCGCTCCATCCAGGAAAGCCTGGGCCTTACCCAGGACGATAAGGCCCCCCTGTTCTTCTGGCCGTCGCGTCTTGATGCGATTCAAAAGGGGTGCCAGTTGCTGGCGGAAATCCTCTATGATATAGTTTCCCGTCACCGGGATCAGAACCTGGAGATCGTCTTTGTGGCCAACGGCGAATTTCAGGTTCATTTTAAAGAAATCGTCCAATTTCACGGTTTATATGACCGGGTGGCAATATGCGACTTTGATGAACACCTGGCACGTTTGGCCTACGGGGCTTCCGATTTTGTTTTTATGCCTTCGCTTTTTGAGCCTTGCGGTCTTCCCCAGATGATCGGCCCGATCTACGGATCACTTCCTATCGCAAATGATACGGGAGGGCTTCATGACACGGTGGTCCACATGGATGTAGACAAAGATGGGGGTAACGGATTTCTTTTCAATGTCTACGATTCCACCGGCCTGCTCTGGGCCATCGAGGAGGCTATGAATTTTTATAATCTCCCCCAAGGGGTTAAAGCGCGCCAGATCGAACGGATAATGACTGAGAGCACCGCCGCTTTCAACCATGCTGTTACAGCGAGGCAGTATGTCGATCTTTACGAAAAGATGTTAGAGCGTCCCCTCATTAATCCTGAAAGGATTTAATGAATGTCCACATCCCGGAATTCACACAGACAGTCAGATTCTACAGCCGAGCTTTTCACGCGTCTTCTGGAAAAGGATCCCTATCTGCGGCCGTATGAGAATGTAATCAGAAAACGGTTTGCGCGATTCCTTGAAATGGAGAAAAAACTGACTCAGGGGAAAATGAGCCTTGCCGAATTTGCCGCGGGTCATGAATATTTTGGTCTTAATCTTTGCGGTAACGAGTGGATTTTTCGGGAATGGGCGCCCGGCGCCACCGCTGTCTTTCTGGTTGGAGATATGACCGGCTGGAAGAAAAAAAAGGCATTTGCCCTGGAACGTATCGGTGAGGAGGGGGTATGGGAAATCCGCTTGCCCGCAGGGGTCCTGGAGCACGGCGATCTCTACCGACTTCGGGTTCACTGGAATTCCGGGGAGGGAGACCGTATTCCGGCATATGCGAGACGCGTGGTGCAGGACCCCCGGACTCTGATCTTTAATGCCCAGGTCTGGCATCCGTCCTCCCCCTACGAGTGGCAGTTTGATGATTTCAGATGTCCGCCGGACCCCCCTTTTATCTATGAAGCCCATGTAGGCATGGCTCAGGAAGAAGAGAAAGTCGGTTCCTATCAGGAATTCACCAGACAGACTCTTCCGCGTATCATTGCAAGCGGTTACAACACGGTTCAGCTTATGGCAATACCGGAGCATCCATACTACGCGTCTTTCGGCTACCATGTTTCGAGTTTTTTTGCCGCCTCGTCCCGTTTCGGGACACCTGAGGATCTGAAGGAGTTGATCGATACGGCCCATGCCGCCGGTATTAGGGTTATCATGGACCTAGTTCATTCCCATGCCGTGAACAACGAGGTAGAGGGTCTGAGTCGATTCGACGGCACGCTTTACCAGTATTTTCATGATGGACCGCGTGGCCTTCACGAGGCCTGGGATTCCCGGTGCTTCGACTACGGGAAAATCCAGGTTCTCCACTTTCTTCTTTCCAACTGTCGCTTCTGGCTCGACGAGTACCGCTTTGATGGTTTCCGTTTCGACGGTGTTACCAGTATGCTGTACCACCATCATGGCTTAGGCAGGGCCTTCACCTCTTATGATGACTATTATGACGGCAGTGTGGACGAAGACGCTCTTACCTATCTGGCACTGGCCAATAAACTCATCCATGATGTGCGTCCCGATGCTGTTACCATTGCCGAGGACATCAGCGGTATGCCCGGACTGGCCGTCCGGCGCCCTGAGGGTGGTATCGGTTTTGACTATCGTTTGGCCATGGGGGTTCCTGACTATTGGATACGGCTTGTTAAGGGAGTCCCGGATGAAGACTGGCCCATTGGGAATCTTTGGAATGAACTTACCAACCGGAGAATGGGCGAAAAAACCATCGGTTACGCCGAGTCTCACGACCAGGCCCTCGTGGGAGACAAAACTCTTATCTTCCGGCTTATCGGTTCAGAGATGTATCACCACATGCGCATCAGCGACGAAAACATAAAGATTGACAGGGGTGTCGCGTTGCACAAACTTGTACGCCTGATTACTCTGTCCACGGCCGGCAACGGCTATCTCAACTTTATGGGAAACGAATTCGGACATCCCGAATGGGTGGATTTCCCCCGCGAAGGTAATGCAGGGTCTTATCACTATGCGCGGCGCCAGTGGCATCTTGTGGACAATCCTGATTTGAAGTATCGCTTTCTTGCCTGCTTTGACCGGGACATGGTTGTCCTCGCCAGACGTTTCCGGATTCTGGAGTCTTCTGAAATCCGTCTTTTGTACGAGCATTCAGATGATAAGGTGCTCATTTTTCAAAGGACCGGTCTTTTGTTCGTCTTTAACTTACACCACGCGCGTTCCCACGTTGACTACCGTTTCGAGGCGCCGCCCGGAAAATACCGGACGATCCTTGACAGCGATGCTACGGAATACGGTGGTCACGGCCGGTTGGATCCGGATCAGTATCACCTGACCCTTCTCGATACCTCACGGGACTGTAAACGGCATTTCCTCAGTCTCTATCTCCCCACCCGCACAGCTCTGGTCCTTCAGCCTGTCTCCCCTGAGAAATGATTTTTTTTACCGCTGCGACGTAAAGACCGGAGATATGGATAGTTCCCCCTTTACTATTGAGAGGACGACAAAGGGAAACCGCTCACGTTTAAACCCATCTCAAAATACTGTATTTCTCATCAAAAAATACAGTGTTCACCCCATTCATCTATTTGTCTTAATAGGTTAGTAACTAAGCCGTTTCTGAGATTAGTCGCATTTATTTTGGCGAAGGATAGAACAACATTAAATACGAAAGAGAGGGCGGACAATGTCAGCAGGCACAGTAAAGTGGTTTGATGAGAAGAGGGGTTACGGATTTATCGAGAAGGAAGAAGGAGGAGGAGGAGGAGGAGGAGATGTTTTCGTTCATTACAATGCTATTCAACAAGCTGGCTTTAAAACACTACATGAGGATCAGCGCGTAAGTTTCGATATCGAGAAGAACGAGAGGGGCGGCATGACAGCGGCAAACGTGAAGGTCATATAATTAGTTATGTAAAAACAAAGGCAACCCGCTAAGCTTACGTAATTATGCGTACTTCCCTTTGGTTTCAGGTTTTGTTACTGCGTCAAGAATTAACCAATAATAAACTGGAATTAACAGTACTTGATAAAGCCAGCCCCAGCGTAAGATGGGGAAAAATGAACTGTGTTTCTCAGTAATGCAACTGAGTTGTTTTTACGGTTTTTAGCATTAATAACGAGAAAGAACGGGTGGTTAAAAGATGAAAAAGATACTTATAAAAAGTTCTGATCTGGTCGGTGTTCAAGCTGTTTATCGCAATGGTGAACTGATCTATAGAGATCAACAAACTGAGATCGAGATGGAAGGCAACCAGGTGTATGAGACAGGTAAGGAGAGCGTGGATAACGGTCAAAGAACATGAAGAGTAAAAAAACGCCAGTCCTTTTAATTGCACCTGAAACCGGAAGATTGCCGGAAGATATGGGTCCTCTTGCACAATACATCTCCGGTAAGAGCGGTGGAATGGGTGAAGTCGTCACCGCATTGAGTGAAGGACTGACGGAGAGAGGTATCGACTGTCATCTGGCAACCCTGAATCTGAAGAAAAGATTCCAGAGGGAAAGCCATATGGATGAAGATGAGTGGCGCGCGATCAGGTATAAGGTAGATCCTGAGCGAGTACACCTGGTCTGCTCCGCCATCTTTGAGGACCTGCCCAGCGCCTATTCTGGCAGCGCCGAATTAAACGCTTCGGAATTACAGAGAGAATCTATCAATCAGATCATAAAGACAGTCAGGGCGGAAAACGGGGGGCGACTTATTATACACAGCCACGACTGGATGGCAGGCGGAGTGATTACCGCCTATGCTAAATCGAGGGGTTGCCCTGTACTCCATACGGTTCATAATGGTTTTACCGGCCATATCCCTCTTGATATGATGCGTAGAGTGAACCTCAAGCAACTGTCAAAGTTTCTTTATTTCTCAAAAGAGAATGGGAAGAGGTGCATCGACTGCCAGGCTACCGCTATCAAGAATGCAACATTAATCAATTTTGTGGGGAAAAGGTTTCTTGATGAAATCGTGAATGATTATTTTTCGGACAAACATATTATTCCGCCGAGTGTCAGGCGGGAGGTAAAGGGAAAGTATTACCATGGCTCCGCATTGACGATCATCAATGCCCCTTCTCCCACTATGTATCCGGAGAGATGCGATCACCTCGTCAGGAAATATGGACCTGATGACGACGTGATTGCTGCAAAAAGGGAAAACCTCACAGAATTCCAGAAAAGGACAGGGCTTGTAGTTAATCCCGATGCGATCCTTCTCTACTGGCCGTCGAGACTGGATACGTCACAGAAGGGGGTTGATCTTCTTGAGGATATTGCCCTGAAATTCGTTATAGAACACGGCGATGTCCAGATTGCAATTGTTGCCGATGGTGTGGGAAGTGATCGGACACATGAGGAGATACTCGGAAGAATTGCCTGGGCCTCTGGAGGCAAAATAACCTATCAACCCTTCAGTGAAGAACTTTCGATGCTTGGCTATGCGGCTGCAAGAGATGTATTCGGCGCCTCTCTATATGAGCCCTGCGGGCAGATAGACCAGGTGGGAAATCTCTTCGGTGCAACAGCCACAAATCGTGACACGGGCGGTTACCACGACAAAATTAGAGAACTGAGATTGAAGATTGCCGGTGCTCCCCAGGATGAGGGAAATGGATTTCTTTTTAGAGATTATGATCCAGGCGGATTGTGGTACGGATTGGAACAGAGCGTAAACTTTCACAGAAGACCCGTGGAAATAAGGGAGCAGCAAATCAAAAGAATCATGTTCGAGGCAAGAGAGAAATATGATCTGAAAAAGATGGTTGCCGAGTATATCGGCGTATACGAAAGGCTAAATGGCGGGAAATCCCTCGTTTAGATCTTTCGCCAAAAAGTTGTTGAACATTTTACAAAGATTTCACATTTTAATCCGGAGGGGAATCCCCGTTTTTAAAGGCGTGGAGATTCTTATGACCCATTTTTCAGGAAAAACCAATAAAAGAAAGGGTTATCATGATTATCAAAAAACAATATCTTAAAAGTAAACCTGTGTGTAAGGTTACGTTCGGATTGCTTGGGGAAATGTCTGAATCTGCCGTTACAGCTCACATTGTTGGTGAATTTAACGGTTGGGATACCAAAGCCACCCCTATGAAAAAACTGAAGAATGGCGCATTTACTGTAACCATTGATCTCGAACAGGGAAGAGAATATCAGTTTCGTTATCTGATCGATGATATCAAATGGGAGAATGCTTTGAATGCTGACAAATATGTTCCGACTCCTTACAGGGGATGCAGCAATTCGGTAGTTGTTCTTTAAGCATATACAAGGGTTGAAAACTGACTCAGTCACATCTCTATATTAATTTTGACAGTTCCTGAAGGTTTGTAAATATTGATAGGGTCCCGTGATAATGTGAGGCGCTGTTTCTTCCGGATGGAAGGTGAACATGTGTCTGGTTTTGCGGTTTTTCCCATCGTTGTTTTTGCTTGTTAACGGTTTTTAATGTGTGTTATTACAAACGCTTAAGTGCCGCATGATACACTAAAAAATCTTGGCAATTTAAAAACAGCCAGAATAGACAGAAATAAACGGAATCAAAATTCATCTTACGTTTTAGTCAGTTACGAGAAATCAGACCTTAAATCAAGGGGTTAAATTTGTCTTAAAATAACATTTTTTCGAATTCCTAATCCGTGTGCCGGGCGTTCGAATCGCCCCGGGGGTACCAGAAAATCAAGGGGTTAGCCAAAGTCGGTTAACCCCTTTTTCTTTTCCGGTCATTTTGTCCCGCTATAGTCCCGCTTTTGAAAATCCTAATAATAATTCGAGTCTGATTCTGTTTTTCCTAATTCTCATGTTCTCTTTCTGAATATTTCATTAAACCCGATTGGACGTTTCGTTTAACCAATCGGGTATCTCGACACCTTTACACCATATTTTTTTATCATACCTGTCAGAATAACATCAATATACTAAGCATGTTATCCGGGAACTGGCACGGTTATTCCATTACTAAATGGCAAAAGACGATAACAAAAGGAGGGCACAAATTATGAAAAGAATATTTCAAACATTGATACTGGCGGCTTTTGTGGTACTGACAACCGTTTCATTCGGGTACGCGGAATATGCGGCAAGCAACGCTGGGAATTTTCCTTATTTCCATCTCGGATGCCTGATAGTCGGAGGTCTGATCATCACATCCCTGAAACAGAAATATTCCAGACTGTATCTCAGCGAGGCTGTCGGCTCTTTCGCTCTTTACGCGGTGCTCGTAGCGCTCTTCACGGCGCCTGTCGTAAGCGCACTCAAAACACTGGTAAGTTAAAATTTAGGCCCCTGCTCTTTGCGCGGGGGACCAATTAAGAAAGGAGGATGCAGTCATGATGATCACACATAATTCAATGAACCTGAGGTCAAATCTTTCTCAGATATTACAGATAAGTGTATGGGGGTTTGTTATAGTTGTATCCTCGTTCATGTTCCTCTATGCCGGTCGCTGGATTGATTCCAGACTCAATACTGAACCCAGTTTCATGTTGGGTCTTTTCATACTGGCTATATTCCTGTGTATCTGGAGGCTCTACGGGGAAGCGCGAATGTACATGAAAAAACAATAAAAATAATTTCCCTCCCTTATATAATCTGTAAGAAAAATCCCCCGCCTTGTGCAAGGATGGGGGATTTTTTTGTCCGGGCGGAAAGAGT